>CAYVUV010000423.1:0-53535 GCA_964455095.1 uncultured Binatia bacterium (SeqCode) | reverse complement strand
TCTTGCGGAATCTCGACGCTGCCGACCTGCTTCATGCGCCGCTTACCTTCCTTCTGGCGCTCGAGCAGTTTGCGCTTGCGGCTGATGTCGCCGCCGTAGCATTTGGCGGTGACGTTCTTGCGCAGCGCCTTGACCGTTTCGCGCGCGATGATCTTGGCCCCCAACGCTGCCTGGATGACGACCTCGAACATCTGGCGCGGAATGAGCTCCTTCATTTTCTCGATCACTTCGCGGCCGCGCGGATAGGCGCGGTCGCGGTGGACGATGAGGGACAGTGCGTCGACGGGCTCACCGTTGATGCGCACGTCGAGCTTGACCAGGTCGCCCGGGCGCATTTCGAGGAACTCGTAGTCAAGCGACGCGTAGCCCTTACTGACCGACTTGAGGCGGTCGTAGAAGTCGAGCACCACCTCGTTGAGCGGCATCTCATACTCGACGACGACGCGGTTGATGCCCGGATAGCGCAGTCCGCGCTGGCGTCCGCGCTTGTCTTCGCACAGCTTCAGCACGCCGCCGAGGTAGCTCTCGGGCACGTGGATCGAGGCCAGGATGTAGGGTTCCTCGATCACCTCGATGGTTCCGGCGTCGGGCAGCTTGGCCGGGCTGTCGACCATCGTCTCCTCGCCCGTCACGGTGCGGACGCGATACGCGACGGTGGGCGCCGTCGCAATGAGCGCCAGGCCGTACTCGCGCTCGAGGCGCTCGCGCACGATGTCCATGTGGAGCAGGCCGAGAAAGCCGCAGCGGAAGCCGAACCCGAGCGCCAGCGAGCTCTCCGGCTCGTAGCTGAACGCGGAGTCGTTCAGGCGCAGCTTCTCCATGGCATCGCGCAGCGGCTCGTAGCCCGACGACTCGACCGGGTACAGGCCGGAGAAGACCATCGGTTTGACCGCCTTGAAGCCGGGCAAAGCGACGGCCGTCGGACGATCGGCGTCGGTGACCGTGTCGCCGATCTTGGTTTCGCCGACGTCCTTGATCCCGGCCATGAAGAAGCCGACTTCGCCCGGACCGAGCCGCTCCACCTCGACCAGGCCGGGGGTGAACACGCCGACGCGGTTGACCTGGAACGACGACCCGCTCGACATCAGGGTGATGCGCTTGCCGCGCCGGATCTCGCCGTCGAACATGCGCACGATCGCCACCGCGCCGTGGTACGGATCGAACCAGCTGTCGAAGATCAGCGCCTTGAGCGGGGCCTCGGCATCGCCGCTCGGCGGCGGCACGACCCGCACGATCCCCTCGAGCACCTCCTCGATGCCTTTGCCCAACTTGGCGCTGGCCAGCACCGCCTGGCTGGCGTCGAGACCAATCACCTCTTCGATCTCGTGCTTGACGCGCTCCGGATCGGCGGCCGGCAGGTCGATCTTGTTGATCACCGGCAGGATCTCGAGGTTGTTGTCGAGCGCCAGGTAGACGTTCGCCAGAGTCTGCGCCTCGACCCCCTGCGCCGCGTCGACGACCAGAATCGCGCCCTCGCAGGCGGCCAGGCTGCGCGACACCTCGTAGGTGAAGTCGACGTGCCCGGGGGTGTCGATCAGGTTGAGGATGTATTCCTTCCCATCGCGGGCATGGTAGTGCAGGCGCACGGAGCTGGCCTTGATGGTGATGCCGCGCTCGCGCTCGAGGTCCATACTGTCGAGCATCTGAGCGGTGCGCTCGCGTTCGCTGATCGTGCCAGTGGTCTCGATCAGTCGGTCGGCGAGCGTGGACTTGCCGTGGTCGATGTGCGCGATGATGGAAAAGTTGCGGATCTGCTTCAGCATGGTCCTCGCATTAGATGCCCGCCCGCCCCGCTGCTCAACCCGCCGCCTGTTGCCGGAACCACTCCACCGTGCGGTGCAAGCCGTCGGCAAGCGATACCTGAGGCTCCCAGCCTAGCACGGCACGCGCCTGGCGCGCATTCAGCACGCTGCGGGCCTGTTCGCCCGGCTTGGCCGGGCCGTGTCGCTCCGGCGCCTTGGATCCGATCTCCTGACAGAGCCGCTGGAAGAGCGTGTTGACATCGACCTCCTGCCCGGTGCCGATGTTCAGCTCGCCGCAGAAATCGCTCTCCAGGCCGAGGACGTTGGCCCGTACGACGTCGGAGATGAAGACGTAGTCGCGCGTCTGCCGTCCGTCGCCGTTGATCACCGGCTCTTCGCCCTTGAGCAACTTCGTCGTGAAGATCGCGATCACGCCCGCCTCGCCGTGCGGGTTCTGCCGCGGGCCGTAGATGTTGGCATAGCGAAAGGCGATGTAGGGAATGTTGTAGGCGGTGCGGTAGAAGTACAGGTAGCGCTCGCTGGCGAGTTTGGCCACGCCGTACGGACTCACCGGAGCCGTGCCGTGTGTCTCGTCGGCGGGGAAGGTCTCTTGCTCGCCGTACACGGTGCCGCCGGAGGAGGCGAACAGGACGCGCTGCAGCCCGCAGACACGGCCATGTTCGAGCAGATTGAGCAGCCCGACGAGGTTGACCTGCGCGTCGAACACCGGGTCCGCCACCGAGCGGCGCACGTCCATCTGCGCCGCATGGTGGTTCAACACTTCCGGCCGCTCACGCTCGAAGACCTCGCGCACGTCGGGCGAACGAATGTCCATCTCGTACACGCGCGCAGCGGGATTGAGGTTGGCGCGCTTGCCGGTCGACAGGTCGTCCATGACGACCACTTCGTGACCGGCCGCGACGTACGCATCGACGATATGGCCGGCGATGAAACCGGCCCCACCGGTGACCAGGATCTTCATGCCAGCTCCGGTGCGAGCAGGGTGCGAAAGTAGGCGATCGTCGAGCGCAGTCCGTCTTCCAGCGCCACCTGCGGCTCCCACTGGAGCAGCCGGCGCGCCTTGCTGATATCGGGCTGCCGGGTCACCGGATCGTCCTGCGTGCGCTCGTCGGACGGCTTGATGAAGACGATCTCCGACGCGCTGCCACTGAGGTCCTTGATGATACGAGCGAACTCCAACACGGTCATCTCG
Source organism: uncultured Binatia bacterium (SeqCode) (assembly GCA_964455095.1). Lineage (GTDB taxonomy): Bacteria > Desulfobacterota > Binatia > HRBIN30 > CADEER01 > CAYVUV01. Next base: position 50,580 of record CAYVUV010000423.1, on the reverse strand, counting down.
CGCGGGTTGCCGAGATTGACCGGCTGCACTTCGTCGGAATCGATCAGGCGCATCATGCCTTCGACCAGGTCGCTGACGTAGCAGAAGCTGCGCGTGCGCTGGCCGTCGTCGTACACCGTCAGCGGCTGGCCGCGCAGGGCCTGGGCGACGAAGTTCGTCACCACCCGGCCGTCATCCGCGCGCATGCGCGGCCCGTAGGTATTGAAGATCCGGCAGATGCGTGTCGGCACGCCGTGGTTGCGATGGTAGGCCATGGTCATCGCCTCGGCGAAGCGCTTCGACTCGTCGTACACGCCGCGCGGGCCGACCGGGTTGACGTTGCCCCAGTACTGCTCCGGTTGCGGGTGCACGAGCGGATCGCCGTACACTTCGGAGGTCGAGGCGAGCAGGAAGCGCGAGCCCTTGGCGCGCGCCAGGCCGAGGGTCTTATGTGTACCCAGTGCGCCGACCTTGAGCGTCTGAATCGGTTTGCGCAGGTAGTCGACCGGACTGGGCAGCGAGGCGAGGTGAAAGATCGCGTCGACCGGCCCCTCGACGTAGATGTAGTCGGTCACGTCGTAGTGGACGAAGCGGAAGTGCTCGTTGCCGAGCAGGTGTGCGATGTTGCGCGGATGGCTGGTCGACAGGTTGTCGAGCGCGATGACCTCGTGGCCGGCCGCCAGGAGGCGATCGGTGAGGTGCGAGCCGATGAACCCGGCGCCACCAGTAACGACAATGCGGCCCATATCAGTGCCCCCGTACGGGCGGCCGCCCGATGGCGTAGTAGGTGAACCCGAGCTGCCGCATCGCCTCGGGCTCGTAGAGATTGCGCCCGTCGAAAATGACCGGCTGTCGCAACAGTCCGCGCATGCGCTCGAAGTCGGGCTGTTTGAACTCCTGCCACTCCGTGACGATCACCAGCGCATCGGCGCCGCGCAACGTCTCGTAGGCCGCTTCGTGGTACACGATGCGGTCGCCGAACAGACGCCGCGCTTGCTCCAGCGCCTCGGGGTCGTGCACCTGCACGCGCACCCCGGCCGCGAGCAGCGCCTCGATCAGCGTCACCGACGGCGCCTCGCGCATGTCGTCCGTGCGCGGCTTGAACGACAGACCCCACAGGGCCATGCACAGCCCCTTGAGGTTGTCGCCGAAGTGCCGCGTGACCTTGTCGAACAGCACGCGCTTTTGGGCCGTGTTCACCGCGTCGACGGCCTGCAGCATGCGCGGCGTCACCCCGTTGCTGTCGGCCATCTGTACCAAAGCCTTGACGTCCTTCGGGAAACACGAGCCGCCGTATCCGACGCCCGGAAACAGGAAGGCCGGGCCGATGCGGCGGTCGAGGCCGACGCCGCGGCGCACGTCTTCGACGTCGCTGCCCAGCGCCTCGCACAGGTTGGCGATCTCGTTGATCAGCGAGATGCGCGCCGCCAGCATGGCGTTGGCGGCGTACTTGCTCATCTCCGCACTCTCGGGCGTCATGACCAGGATCGGATTGCCGGTGCGGACAAACGGGTTGTAGAGCTCGCGCATCAGCGCCGTCGCGCGCTCGCTGCGACTGCCGATGATGACCCGGTCGGGTCGCTGGAAGTCTTCGATCGCCGCCCCCTCCTTCAGAAATTCCGGGTTGGAAACGACATCGAAGGGATGCGTGGTGCGCGAGCGGATCAGCTGCGCCACCTTGGCCGCGGTGCCGACGGGCACCGTGCTCTTGTCGACCACGACGCGGTAGCCGGTCATCGCGTCGGCGATCTGCCCGGCCACGGCCATCACGGCGCTCAGGTCCGCCTCGCCATTGGCGCCCTCGGGCGTGCCGACGGCGATGAAGCACAGCTGCGCGCGCCGCACGGCATCGGCGAGATCGGTCTGAAAGACGAGCCGCTGTTGCGCCACGTTGCGGCGGATGAGCTCCTCCAGCCCGGGCTCGTAGATCGGCACCTCTCCGCGCCGTAGGGCGGCGACCTTCGCCTCGTCGATGTCGACGCAGATCACGTCGTTGCCGCTCTCGGCAAAGCATGTTCCGGCGACGAGACCGACATACCCGGTCCCAACCACGCACAATTTCAAGCTACGTCCTCCGGCGCTTGGCGCAAAAAAAGGCCTGACGGCACGAAACCGAAACAGACCCTCTGTTTGTTACGCGGCTCGCAAACCCCAGGCGAGGAAATAGCCGCGGTCTATGGTGAAGTCAATTCGATGTACGGCGGTTAAGAAACCCCCTGGCGCAGCACCGCTTCGACCCGGTACACGGGCTTGCTCTGCGATTCGTGATAGGTGCGCACCAGCAGCTCGCCCAGCAGCCCCATGGTGATGAACTGGATGCCCATCACGGTCAGCAGGATGCCGAGCAGCACGATCGGGCGATTGCCGATAGGCATCGCCAGAAACAGTCGCTCGAACCCCAGCACGCCGACGATCAGCAACCCGATGAACGTCGCCACCAGCCCGATGACGCCGAAGACGTGAATCGGGCGGGTCGAATAGCTCGACAGGAACTTGACCGTCACCAGGTCGAGCACGACGCGGATGACTCGCGACATGCCGTACTTCGACACCCCTGCCACGCGGGGCCGGTGATTGACCGGCATCTCGGCGATGCGACCGCCGAGGTCGTCGATCAGCGCCGGGATGAACCGGTGCATCTCGCCGTACAGCCGCAGGCTGCGTGCCAGATCGCCGCGCACCACCTTGAGCGTGCAGCCATAGTCGTGCAATCGCACCCCGGTGCTCAATCCGATCAACCGATTGGCCACGATCGACGGCACGCGCCGCGTCAGCCACGCGTCGCGCCGGTTCACCCGCCATCCCGCCACCAGGTCGTAGCCCTCGTGCCGTTTGGCGAGCATGGCCGGGATGTCGGCCGGATCGTTCTGCCGATCGCCATCGAGCATGGCGACGTCGGTTCCCACCGACTGCGCCAGACCCGCGGCCAGCGCGGCCGTCTGCCCGTAGTTGCGGGCCAGCTTGACCACGACGACATGCGGGTCGCGCGCCCGCAGCGCGCTCAACCGCTCGAAGCTGCCGTCACTGCTGCCGTCGTCGACAAAGATGAGCTCGTAGCCAAGCCCCAGCGGCCGCAGCACGGTATCGAGCTCGCCGTGCAGGGCATCGACGTTTTCGACCTCGTTGTGGATCGGGACCACAACCGACAGGTCCATGATCACCCCCCGTCGATATCGGTCAGGCTGACGAACTGCCGGTAGCGGTGCTCGATCTCATCCCGCGTCAACGCCTGCAGGCGCCGGATGCTGAAGTCCTCCACCACAAACGACGCCATGACGCTGCCGTAGACGATGGCGCGCCGCAGCCCCGGGGCCGAACGGTCCCCGGAACGGGCGAGCTCGCCCATGAAGCCGCCGGCAAAGGTGTCGCCCGCGCCGGTCGGATCGAACACTTCCTCGAGCGGGAAGGCCGGCACGGCAAAGATGGAGTCGGCGGAGAACTGGATGACGCCGTACTCGCCGCGCTTCACCAGCAGCGTCTTCGGCCCCATCGTCAGCACCTTGCGCGCCGCGCGCACGACGTTGTGCTCGCCGCTCAGCATGCGCGCCTCTTCGTCGTTGATCACCAGGATGCCGACGCGCGCCAGCAGGCGTTCGAGATCGGGGCGCGTCTCGACGATCCAATGGTTCATGGTGTCGCAGCCGACGACGCCCGGGGCGCGCAGCTGGTCCAGCACCGATGCCTGCAGCTTCGGATCGATGTTGCCGAGAAAGACATAGGCCGAGTCGCGATACGCCTCGGGCAGGCGCGGCTGGAACGAACCGAACACGCCGATGTCGAAGGCCAGCGTGTCGCGGATGTTCATGTCCTCGTGATAGCGGCCGGTCCAGCGCAAGGTGTGCCCGGGGCGATGCTCGACGCCGCGCAAGTCGATGCCGCGCGCCTCCATGTCCGCCAGGACCTCAGGCGGAAAATCCGCCCCCACCGCCGCCACCATCCGCACCGGGGCGAAAAAGCTGGCGGCGAGCGAGAAATACGTCGCGGCGCCGCCGACCACGTTCTCGGCGCGGCCACGCGGCGTTTCGACCGTGTCGATTCCAACCGACCCAACAACCAACAAGCTCACGCGTCCCCTCCCACATACTTTCCGATCAGCAGCGCGAGGTCGCGCTTCACCTGCGCCGGAATGGCGCTCCGCTCCGTAATGATGGCATTGGCCAGCGCGCTCGGGCAGCCGCACGTCCGCTCGGCCGGCAGGGCGCCGACGGCGGCGGCGATACTGCGCCGGGCCAGGTCGACGTTTTCCGACAGGATGCGCAGTACTTCTTCGATCACGACGTGTCCCGCCTCCGGGTTCCAGCAATCGTAATCGGTGCTCAGCGCCAGGCTGGCGAAGCACATCTCCGCTTCGCGCGCCAATTTCGCTTCCTGCCAATTGGTCATGCCGATGATGTCGGCGCCCCACTGGCGGTAGAGCTCGGATTCGGCCTTGGTCGAAAACTGTGGACCTTCCATGCACAGGTATGTCCCGCGCGGGTGCACCGTGCCCCCGGCGCCTTCTACGGCGTGGCGCAGGTGCTGCGCCAGCACCGGGCAGACCGGCTCGGCGAGGCTGACGTGGACGACGATGCCGCGCCCGAAGAACGTGCTCGGTCGGGCGACCGTCCGATCGATGAACTGGTCCGGGACGACGATGTGTCCGGGCGCGATCTGCTCGCGCAGACTGCCGACCGCGCCGACACTGATCAACCACTCAACGCCGAGCTGCTTGAGCGCGAAGATGTTGGCCCGGAAGTTGATCTCCGAGGGCAGGATGCGGTGCCCGCGTCCGTGCCGCGGCAGGAATACCAACCGAACGTCGCCGAGCCGCCCGCGCACGAGCTCGTCGGACGGCGCGCCAAAGGGCGTCTCGACGCGCACGCGGTCGATCTCCGCCAAACCAGGCAGGTCGTACAGACCGCTGCCACCGATTACACCGACCGTGCTCACGCCGCGGCTACCTCCGGATGATTCGCAAGATGGGTCCCGGTTCGATCACCAACTGCTCCGCAGCCGGCATGATCTCCCCGTCGATCATGTATTCGCTCGGTCGCCGGAACTGCAAGACCAGGCGTTCCGCCAGGACATCGTGGACCTGGGCCGAGCGCGTCGGCACGCCGCGCCGGATGCGACCCAGGCAGCGCACCAGCTCGCGCGCTTCGATCGGGCCGGCGAAGACGTGGAACCGACCCGGCTGCTCGCGGGCTCGGTAGGTGGGGCGAAAGCCGAGCCCGATCTCTTCGATGCTGCTGGCGTGCACGACCGAGAAGCGCTCGAAGGGAACCAGAGCGCCATCGCAGGCCAGGCCAGCGTCGAACCACTCGAATGCCTGGCGCGCCAGCTCTCCACGCACGAGTGCCGAGCAGCTCAGGCGGATGAGCAGACCGAGGGCGCCGAGTCCGCCTTGCCGCGATTGCGCGTAGTAGGCGCGCAGAAAACCGACGACGACGCCGGCGCCGACCATGAAGCCGAACGCGGCACCGTTGACGCACAGCAGCTGGTGCTCGGTGGAGGCCAACGGTCGGCCGCGGCGATACTCGGCCGCGATCTCGGCCAGCATGCGCTCCGGCTGCCAGGCCGGACTGCCGACGCAGCGCGCCACGGTGTTCATGGTACCCGCCCGCAGCGGCAGAAAACTCGGCAGCGCCCGCCCTTCGTAGGCCTGGACCATCGCCGAAAGCGTACGCGTGAACGTGCCGTCGCCGCCGCACACCGCGATCACGTCCACCGCGCGCCGCCGGCACTCCGCGATCACTTCGGGGAGGTGATCGATGGAAGCGGTCTCGCGCACCCAGCCGACGTTGCCGACCACGTCGCCGAGGCGTGCGGCGCGATCACCCGCCCGCCGATTGCCCCCGGCGCGCGGGTTGACTACGACCCCGATGCCCGACACGCGCTCACTGCAGCGCCGCCCCGCCGTCGGCCGCCAACTGTCCGCAGGCGGCCTGAATGTCGCGGCCGCGGCTGATGCGGATGGTGGCATTGATGCCGGCGGCGAGCAGCTGTTGTTGAAACGCCTTGATGCCAGCGGCCTGCGGGCGGCCGAAACCGGCGTCGGGGAAGGGGTTGAAGGGGATGAGGTTGACCTTGGCGCGAATGCCGTGCAGCAGGCGCACCAGGCGGGTCGCGTCGGCGGGCGTGTCGTTGACTCCGGCGAGCATGACGTACTCGAACGTGATGCGCCGCCGCTGCGCGATGGGCAGCGTGCGGCAGGCATCGAGCAGGGTGGCCAGCGGGTACTTGCGGTTGACCGGCATGAGCCAGTCGCGCTGCGCGTCGGTGGTGGACGTCAGCGACACCGCGATGTTGACGGGCGTGTCGCGCACCAGGCGTTCGAGCTGCGGAACCAGCCCGACCGTCGAGACGGTGATGCGGCGGCTGGAGAAACCCAGGCCCCATTCGGCGAGCAGAATCTCGATCGCGTCGACCAGCTCATCGTAGTTGGCCAACGGCTCGCCCATTCCCATGAATACGATGTTGGTCAGGCGCTCGTCTCCGACCAGCTCGTGGCGCGCGGCGAGCACCTGCCCAACGATTTCCGCCGCGCTCAAGTGCCGCTGCCAGCCGATGCGCGCCGTCGCGCAGAACCGACAGCCCATGGCACAGCCGGCCTGCGACGATACGCACAGGGTGAGGCGTGGCGGGTCGGGGATGATCACGCTCTCGATGGCCCGTCCCGGCTCGAGCGTGAACAGCAGCTTGCGCGTCCCGTCGGTCGAACGCGCGACAAGCGGCACCGGCAACGCCGCCAGGACAAAGTCGCGCTCGAGTGCGGTGCGCAGATCGCGCGGCAGATCGGTGAGCGCCGCGACCGAGTCGGCGCCGCGCTGGTAGATCCCGCGCAGGATCTGCGCGGCGCGGTACGCCGGCAGCCCCTGGTCCGCGACCCACTGGCGCACGGCGGCCGGCGTCGCTGCCCACCGCCCGACCGCCGGGTCCGTCTCAGGAGTCGTGCAGGTCGATCTGCCCGAAGAAGAATCCGATCTCCCAGCGGGCGGTGTCGACTGCGTCTGAACCATGTGTGGCATTCTTCTCGACATCGGTCCCGAAGTCGCGCCGAATGCTACCCGGCGCGGCCTTGGCAGGATCGGTGGCGCCCATGATCTTGCGCCAGGTGGCGATGGCGTCGTTGCCTTCCAGGACGCTGACGAAGGCCGGTCCGGACGACATGAACTCGGTCAGGCTGGCGAAAAACGGCCGGTCGCGGTGCACGGCGTAGAATCGCCCCGCTTCCTCGCGCGAGAGGTGCACGAGGCGCGCGGCCACCATGTGCAGTCCGGCCTCTTCAAAACGCGCCACGATCTCACCGATCTTATGCTTGCGAACGGCGTCCGGCTTGACGATCGACAGGGTTCTCTCAACCATGATTGTCACTTTCCCTCGAGCAATGCCGCCATCGCCTTCCCCATCTCCGAGGGGTTCTGGGCGATACGCACTCCAGCAGTCTGAAATGCCGCGATTTTGTCCGCCGCCGTGCCGCGTCCGCCGGCAATGATCGCGCCCGCGTGACCCATGCGGCGTCCCTTGGGCGCGGTCTGACCCGCCACGAAGGCGACGACGGGCTTGGTCATGTGGTCGTGAATGAAATCCGCCGCGAGCTCCTCGGCCGTCCCACCGATCTCGCCGATCAGGATCACCGCGTCCGTGCCCGGATCGTCCTGATAGAGCCGCAGGGCGTCGACGAACCCGGTGCCATTGATCGGATCGCCGCCGATACCGATGCAGGTCGACTGCCCGAGGCCGAGCGTCGTGAGCTGGTGCACTGCCTCGTAGGTGAGCGTGCCGCTGCGCGAGACGACGCCGATGCGGCCGGGCTGGTGAATGTAGCCGGGCATGATCCCGATCTTGCATTCCCCGGGCGTGATGATGCCCGGACAGTTCGGACCAATCAGACGCGTCGGGCTCCCCTCGAGGAAGCGCTTGACGCGCATCATGTCGAGGACCGGAATGCCTTCGGTGATGCAGACCACCAGCGCCACGCCGGCCGCGGCGGCCTCCATGATCGCGTCGGCCGCGAAGGGCGGCGGCACGTAGATCACCGACGCGTTGGCGCCGGTCTTCTCCACCGCTTGCGCCACGGTGTCGAAGATCGGGATGCCTTCGAAGTCGCTCCCGCCCTTGCCGGGCGTCACACCGGCCACCATTTGCGTGCCGTAGTCGCGGCAGGCGCGGGTGTGGAACTGTCCGGTCGCCCCGGTGATGCCCTGCGTAACGACCCGCGTGTCGCGGTTGACCAAGATACTCACGCTCGCTCCCTCGTCTCGATTGAACCGCGGAAGCTAACGGCAAACGCCGGCCGTGTCAATTTACCGCTCACCCCGCGCGCAGGGCGTCGAAAGTGCGGCGCATGCCGTCCTCGAACCCGACGGCGGGATCATAGTGCAGCTTGGCCCGAATGTGATCGATCGATGCCAGCGTATGGCGCACGTCCCCACGCCGAGTCCCGACGTGACGGCGCGCCACCGCGTGTCCCATGAAGCGCTCAACGATGTCAGCGATCTCGAGCAACGAATGGCGCTCGCCGCAGGCGACGTTGAACACCTCGCCGCCGACGCCGGGGGTCGTGCACGACAGCCGGTTGGCTTGCACGACGTTGTCGATATAAGTGAAGTCGCGCGACTGCTCACCGTCGCCGTGGATCTCGAGCGGCTCCCCCCGCAGCGCGGCGCGCATGAACAGCGGCACGACGGCGGCGTAGCGCGACTCCGGACTCTGTTTGGGACCAAAGACGTTGAAGTACCGCAAGCTCACCGTCTCCAGACCGTAGAGCTTGGTGAAGACGCGGCAGTAGTTCTCCGCCGCCAGCTTCGAGACGGCGTAGGGCGACACCGGCATCGGCGTCAGATCCTCGGTCTTGGGGAGCGCCTCGTTGTCACCGTAGACCGAAGACGACGAGGCATACACGACCCGCTTGACCGTCTTGGCGTCGCGCGCCGCAGTCAGCACGTGCAGGGTGCCATGCACGTTCACCTCGTCACTGCTGAGTGGGTCGTCCACCGAGCGCTCGACCGACCGCAGCGCCGCCTGATGCGATACGTAGATGACGCCCTGCATGGCGCGCTTCACGGCTTCGAAGTCGCGCAAATCCCCTTCTACGATCTCGATGTCCTTCCGAATTGCCGCGACGTTGTCCGCCGATCCGGTCGAGAAGTTGTCGAAAATGCGGACCCGCTCGCCGGCGCGAACCAGCGCCTCCGCCAGGTTCGAGCCGATGAAGCCCGCGCCGCCCGTAATCAGATACATCCAACCCCCTGCCTGCTCACACCGGTGAGCCGCCGTTTAGTCCGTTTGTTCGTCCGCGCCGAGCCCGCGGCACCGGGCGTGCCCGCCCGCCGTCGTTGCCTAACTTCTCTTCGAGCGCTTTGACCCGCGCTTCGAGGTCATATTCCTGGCGCTGCTCGACGCGCCCCAGAGCGCGCCGCCCGCCATCGAGAAACAGATTCCGCAGCTTATACGCCGTCGTGTGACTGACGCGATAGTGCTCGCGGATTTCCTCCAGCGACCGTTCGCGTTTGATCAGCTCGAGGGCGATCGACACCTTTTCTTCGACGGTCAACTTCTCTCGCGGTCTCATATGCTCCTCCCTAAGACCTCGGACACCCCTGCCCGCGTGCCAGCCGCTGCCCGCTCGCCGTGCGGATCCAGTTGCGGCGGTGCGGCCTCCGGCTGGCGCCACCGATCGGCAAAGCGGACCAAACCCACCAGAAAGCCCGTCCCCCAGGCCAGGTGGACAACAGCAAATGCCAGCGCGGTGGCCAGCCATGCGGACACGCCGCGGCGCAATGACTCGACCGCAGCTACGACCAACACGCCCGCGCCGTAGGCGCTCGCCAGCGCGAGGGCCAGCCACCCTGCCCCGCCAACGACCACGCCGAGGAGGCCGAGGCCGAGCAACGCCGCCACCAACGCCGGCGGCACGAAGTGCCGCCAGCTCATCTGGAGCGGGTGCTTCTGCAGCACGCGCACCTTCCACTCGCCGTACTGGTAGTACTGGCGCGCGAGATCGCGCACGCGACGTCGGTTCTGGTACCAGGACTGCATCGCCGGGTTCATGACGATGCGGCCGCCCGCCTTGCGGATGCGATAGCTCAGCTCGTCGTCCTGATTGCGCACCAGCTCTTCGTCGAACAGTCCGACGCGTTCGAAGACGCGGCGCGGCCACATACCGAGGTAGACGGTGTCCACCTCGCGCTCCTCGGTGCCGAAATGAAAGTACGAGCCGACCCCAAAGCGCGACGACGTGGCCGTCGCCACCGCGTCGCCGAACCAGCCGCCGCCGAGGGCGCGCATCGGGCCGCCGACGTCGTCCGCTCCGGTGCGCGTCAACGTCTCGACCCCGACGCGCATGTAGTCGGGGGCAATGTGCGTGTGGCCGTCGATCCGCGCGATGAGCTCGCCACGCGCGGCGCGGATACCGGCGTTCATTGCCGGCGGCACGATACGCCGCGGGTTATTGACCAGGCGCACCCGCGCATCGCGCGCGGCGTACTGCCCGACGACGGCTGCGGTACCGTCGTCCGACTCGCCATCGACGACGATCACCTCCAGCAACTCGTGTGGATAGTCCTGCGCCAGAATCGCATCGAGACACGCGCCGATGTGCGCCGCCTCGTTGCGCGTCGGGATGATCACCGAGACGCGCGGCGGGGCGACCCTCATGTGCCGTCCCCGAGCACGCTGTCGTACACGGCCTGCGTGCCTTCCACCATGCGCCCCAGGGAGAACTGCTCGGCACGGCGGCGCGCCGCGGCACCCATCGCCAGGCGCAGCTCGCGATCGCGCAACAGCGTCAGCCCATAGCGCACGAAGTCCTCCACATGGTACGGCCGGGCCAGGAACCCTTCCCGCCCGCTCGTCAACAGCTCGCGCGTGCCGCCCACATCGGCGGCCACCACGGGCACGCCGCACGCCATCGCCTCGAGCACCACGTTGGGCAGACCCTCCCATGACGAGGTGAGCCAGAACGCATCGGCGCGGCTCAGCACTCGCTCGACGTCGCGGCGCTCGCCGGCCAGTTCCAACGCGTCGCCGAGACCGAGCGCCCGCGCCTGCTCGCTCATCACCTGCCGCAGCGGGCCGTCACCGACGACGATGAAGCGCGCCTCGGGCATGGCCTGGCGCACCTGGGCGGCGGCCTCGACGAAGAGCAGCGGGTTCTTCTGTGACACCAGACGGCCGACGGTCACCACGGTCGGCGGCTGCACCGCGCGCACGGTGGGCGGGCGAAAGCGCTGCGTGTCGATGCCGTTGTAGATGACGTCGATGCGCCGGCGCGCCGCCCGGTAGTGGCGCGCGATGTAGTCGCCCACCAGCGCCGAGTTGACGACGATGCGCGCGCTGGCGCGAAAGGCCGCGACGTTGGCGAGATGATGTCCCCAGCCCTGCGACTTGCAGTTGCGCGCCGAGGTGATCAGCGGCGCGCCCACCCCGCCCCAGCGCGCGGCCCACGCGTAGGTGTTGGCGATGAACAGCCACGAGTGTATGAGCTCGACCCGATCGCGCGCCAATTGCACGGCAAAGCGCCGCGCGCGCTCGAGGCCGATCGAACCGATGACCCGGATCGGCACGTCGAGCGACTCCAGGGTCGCGCGCACGCTGCTCGACGCTTCGGCAAGGCTGTAGACGACCGGCTCGAAGCACCGTCGATCCAACCCGCGTGCCAGCTCGGTCAGCTGGTGCTCGGCGCCACCGACCGTCAGCTGTCCGATCACCAGACCCAGACGGCGCGGCGCCACCGCTTCGCCTTCCACTGTCCCTACACGCCGCGTCATGGTTCCGCTCGCCGCCGATAGATTTGCACTGCTCCGACGCGTTGCGCGCTGGCGTAGCCCGATTCGATCTCGCCGCGCAGCGCCGTCCACACCCCGTCCGCGACCACGATGGCCGCCGGCTCGCGGCGGCGAATCACCGCGCGCAACTCGTCGCGCTGCAGGACATGAAAGCGCCTGGCCGCATCCGCATCGATCTTCCTGGCCACATTCGATTCCCAGAAGCCGACGCCCAGAACACCGGGGCGCTGGCTGAGCACCGGGTAGCCCTCCCACCACGAGAGCACGGGCTCTCCGGGAGCGCTCTCGCGCTGTATGGCGGCCGTCACTTCGTCGACCGTGGCGCGGCTCCACAACGAGCGCTTCGCGGCGATGTCCGAGCCGCGCGGGGCCGACCGGGCGAGGGGATAAAGGCCGATCAGATAGGCGGCCAACACCACCGCCGCCAGGCGCGGGCGCGCCGCCAGTACAGCCAGCGCGGGCAGCGCGGTCACCAGCAGAAACGGCAACACCTGCGTCATGTATTCAAGATAGGTCGGCGTCGCCGCGAGATAGGCCAGCGCCAGGACGATGGCGCACGCCGCGCTCGGCCATACCTCTCGCGGCGCCCGCCAGCAGCCGTAGCCGGCCAGGACCCAGATGAGGGCCTGCTGCGGCAGGAACAGCCACTTGGCGAGCACGCCCGCTTTCTGCAGCAGGATCGGCCAGCCGCTGATCTCGCGCCGCACGGCGTGGAAGGTCACGGTGCAGAACCAGAACTCCTCCGGATGGCGCGCGAGAGCGATCAACCACGGCAGCGAGGCAGCGATGCCGCCGACGGCAAACCAGGCGAGCGGGCGCCAACCGAGGCGCAGCGCGAGGAGCGCGAAGACCAGTGTCACTGGGGCCACCGGGAGGCGCACCCCGATCGCGCCACCGGCCGCTGCGCCGGCAACAAAGGCCCAGGCGCCGTGCCGCGCCAGGCCAGTGCTCAACGGCGCAAAGGCCGCCAGCAAGAGCAGGTTGGCCAGCGCGGCCGTCTTGATGATCGCCATGCCGTTCACCAGCAGCGCGCTGCCGATGTAGAGCAGGCTGAGCATCACCGTCACCGCCACCCGGCGCTGCTGCTGCCAGCTCAGGAAGGCCAAGAGCGCGGCGCTGAGCGCGGCGGCCGCGACGCATGCCGCCCGTCCGACCTCCAATGAAACACCGAACGGGCGAAACAGCGCCGCCAGCAACCACGGCAGGTACGGCATCTGCGGGAAGAAGAAGTCGGCATAGATGCGCCGGCCCTCGAGCGCGTTGCGGCCCGCTGCCAGGTAGAAGCCCTCGTCGGCGTTCACCCCGCGCACGCCAGCCCAGGCACCGACCACCACGGCTTCGATCGCCAGAGTCGCCAGCACCAGACTCCACGCCCGTAGCGCGGGGGTCGCGACGTGTCGCGGCGCGCTCAGGGCAACTCGCGGTAGCGGCTGCGCAGGCTCTGAAACTGGCGCTGCGGCCATGTCCCGCGCCGGTGAGCGACGTAGCGGGCAACCAGCCAGAGAATGCCGAGGCCGTAGCGGACGCTCGGCACGAATCCGGCCGAGGAGGCCTCGGCGAAGTAGCGCGTCGGAACCGGCACTTCTGCGATGCGAAAGCCGGCTTCGACGACCTGCGCCATGATCTCCTGGTCGAAGATGAACTTGTCCGCGTTGAGCGCGAAGTTCACCGTCTCCAGCACATCGCGCCGGTAGGCCCGATACCCGGTGTGGTATTCGGACAGATCGAGAGCAAACACCCAGTTCTCCACACCCGTGAGGAAGCGATTCGAGACATACTTCCACCACGGCATGCCGCCGCTCAGCGCCGAGCCGCTCTTCAGCCGCGAGCCGAGGACGACTTCCGCCTGCCCTTCCACGATCGGGTGGATGATCTCTGGCAGCAGGCGCGGATCGTACTGGTAGTCGGGATGCACCATCACCACGATGTCCGCCCCAGCTTTCAGCGCCTCGCGATAGCAGGTCTTCTGGTTGGCGCCGTAGCCGTAGTTGCGATCGTGCAGGAAGAGCTTCAAGTTCAGCTCCCGCGCCACCGCCACCGTGTCATCGGTGCTGCCGTCGTCGACCAGGATCACCATGTCCACGCGGTCGTGCGGCAGCTCGGCGTACGTCATCTTCAACGTGCGCGCGGCATTGTACGCCGGCATGACGACCACGACCTTGGGTTTGGGCGGTGCCGACTCGGACACCGGCGCGGCGATATCAGTCATTTCTTCCGAGCTACGCATGCCATCATGTCTCCAAGGTTGATCGTGACTTGCAGTTGATCGAGGCCAAGGGCCCTGGTCAACCGCGCCACGACGTCGTGTAGTGCCACGTTGTACTGCGAGAGTTTGGAGAGCCAATGCGCGAGCGGAAACTGGCGGCCGTGCGCCGCGATCCGCTCGACGGAGAAACCCTCGCTGACCAGGAACTGCTCCAGGGTCGTGCGCGAGAAGTAGAAGTAGTGATCGTCCAACAAGCCCCACCACCGCTGGCCGGTGACGCGCGCGACGATGCTGCCGAGATCTGGGGTGAGAACCAGCAGCCGCCCGCCGCGGCGCAGGATGCGCTGAATCTCGCGCACGGTGCCGCGCGGATCCGTGAGATGCTCGATGACGTCGGCCATGACGACCACATCGAACGACTCGTCGGCAAAGTGCTGATCCTCGAGGCGCCCGGTCTTGACGTCGAGCCCGAGCTCGTTGCGCGCGTACCCCGAGGCCCAGGCTGACATTTCGACCCCCTGCGCGGCATAGCCCCGTTCGCGCGCGGCGACGAGCAAGAAACCGCAGGCAGACCCGATCTCGAGCAGTCGGCCACCGGCCGGAGCGAACTCGAGCAGACGGTGGGCATTGGCAATCCGCTCGGCCGCCTGCTCGACGTAGTAGGGGTCGGCGGCGTCGCCGTAGTCCACGACGTGCGATCCGACCGGCGGGAGCGTCACCAGACCGCAGTCGAGGCATCGCACGATCGCGCCGATCAAGTGTCGCTCGCTGCGCGTGATGCGATACGGCTCGCTGGCGTCGCGCTGAACGGCCTGGGGCGCATTGGCGTTGAACTGCGGCGCGAAGCGCTCCCCACCGCACAGCATGCACGGTGGTGCGTCGCTGGCGGAAAGGGCCCTCGCGGTCATGTCACTGGTCATGGCGGACATAGATCGTAATCTCGGGCGCAACGCTGGTGATGCGCGAACGCAGCAGACGTGTCGGTTCGTCGAGCCGCGCCGCCGCCCTGTAGCCCAACGCACCAGACTCCAACGCGGTCAGCAACTGACTGGCGCGCGGGTCCGGGGTCAGGAGTGTACGCGTCGTGCGCCAATCGGGGTTCCAAATGTGCGTGATGCTCTGGCGCGAGGCAGAGCTCAGGACAATGAAGTCTGGTCGCCGCGACTGCAGACCGTCGATCGAGCGCTCCTCCATTGCGACCTGACGCACCGCCCAGCGCGGATCGAAACGCGGCAGATACACGGCCTTCTGGAAGACCTCGCCGCGCGCGCCGGCTGGCATCTGTTGCCCCAACCACGCTTCCGCCTGGTAGCGGGGGTCGTTGCGCAGCAGCCAATCCAGCTCCACGGCCCGCGCCAGACCGAGACCGGCGAGCACGAGGGCGACGACCGCGATGGCGGTCCGCAGCGCGCCGGGAGCCGCAGCGGCGAACGCATGAACCAACAGCGCTGCTGCCAGGATCGCGGCGATCACGGTTACCGGCAAGAGATAGCGCAACGTGATCAAGTCCAAGCCGCGCAGGGAGAGATAGTAGTGGCTCACCACGGGCACCAACAGCCAGATTGCCGCCCTCGGTTGCCGCCACACTGCAAAGGCCGCCACCACGGCGAGACACGTCAGGGGCGTACCCAGGGAGCTGTCGATGCCGTCCCAGAGTTGGCGGACGTAGACCCACTCCTTGGGCCCCTTCCACAGCGCGAATTCCACCGGAGCCAGCCTTGCCGCCACCGGTTGCAGCGGTCGCCCGAGCAGGTAGGCGATGCGGGCGGCGAAGCCGAGCGGGTTGTAGAGAACGTTGTTCGCCAGCACCATCGTCGCAATTGCGGAGCCGGCCATGGCCAGCGCTGGACGACTCCAACAGACGCGCACCGAGCCGTGCGCTCGCCCGCGCGCTACGAGCGCGAGGATGGGCAGCGGCAGCAGGAAGGCGAACCCCTGCTCCTTGGTGGAGACCGCCATGGCCGCGGCCAGGCCGAGACCCAACCAGGGCAGCAGGCGATCGGTCTGGCTCGCCACGATGGCGCAGTAGAGCGCCAGGATCAGCCAGAAGAGGTAGCCGATGTCGAGATTGGTGGTGTGCGCGTAGTAGACAACCGGGTACGCCGTCGCGACCAGCGCGGCACTCAGCAACCCGGCGCGCCGGTCGAACAGGCGCCGTGCGATGCCGTAGGCCAGCGCCACCGTTCCCAGCGCGAAGGCGACATTCAAGGCGCGACCGAGCAGGCCGAGGATCAACAACGACTGCTCCGGGTCTGCGAAACCGTAGGGATATGCCGCCTTCGGATGCCGCCACCCGCCGGTCAGCCACAGCAAGGCCAGGTACGGAGAGAAGACCGCGCCGAGCAGGAGCGGATACCCGACCGGGTACTTGAAGTAGAACCATCCGGAGTTCCATTCGCCGAAGGAGTGCTGGATGACGCCGAG
This sequence comes from uncultured Binatia bacterium (SeqCode), assembly GCA_964455095.1. Taxonomy (GTDB): domain Bacteria; phylum Desulfobacterota; class Binatia; order HRBIN30; family CADEER01; genus CAYVUV01. Next base: position 34,203 of record CAYVUV010000423.1, on the reverse strand, counting down.
CACCGTGATTGGTCCGTAGGCGTCGGCTGCCCAGGTATTGTTGCCGTTCGGGAGACCCCATTGGAGGTGGTACGTGTTGAGGACCAGGCTCACGGCGAGGATGCCGAGCAGTCCCAAGTCGATTCGTGATCGCATGCCGTGCGTCGGTTGGAAACTGCGCGAGCCGTTGCCGGTCAATCGAGCTGCCGGCGCGCCTGCGCGTCGGCCTCCGCCGCCTGACCGCTATCCGACTCGACGCGTTCGACCGAAGCCAACCAATCGAACAGCCGCCGCCGGAGCTGCTCGGCGCGATCGCTCTCGCGCTCGATGAGGTTCTGCTGCTCGCCGCGGTCGCTCACCAGATCATACAGCTCATTGCCTTCGTCAGAATGCCAGACAAACTTCTCGCGGCGCGTTCGAATGGCCTTCTGCCGCACATCTGCCCCGCGCTTCTCGCCGCTGCTAGGACTGCGGCCGCGCGCATCGAGATGGGCGCGAAAGCGCTCGGCGATGACGAACTCAGGGCCCGGCGTCGCGTGCCCATCGACGAGCAGTGCTCGGCCTTGCACGGACCCACCTGCAGGCGGTAGCCGCAGGAGCTCGAGAATGCTCGGCAGCAGGTCGACGGGCTGCGCAAACTCCTCGACCACGAAGCCGCGCGGCACCCGCCCCGGGCAGCGGATGAGCAGCGGCACGCGGAGCAGCGTATCGTACATCCCGCTCGCGTGCCCGAGGCCGCCGTGTTCGCCCAGGTCCTCGCCGTGGTCAGCCGTCACGATCAGTAACGTGCGATCCCAACGACCCTGCGCGGCCAGTGCGTCGGCCACTTCTTTCAAGCGCATATCGGCGTAACGCAGCGCACCGTCGTACAGGGCGCGGACGATGGCCAGATCCTCGGCGGAGCTCGCCGAATCGCCGCCCTGTTTCACCGCGCGCACGCGCGCACCGTCGAACTGGCGCGGCATGAACATCCGGTCGTAGGGTGCCGGAGGCCGCAGCGGCAAATGTGCTTCGTTGTAGTGCACAAAGGCGAAGAAGGGGTCCTGACTGGCGCCGAGCCAGTCCAGGACCGCGCGGTTGGTGCGCCGCGCACCGGCGTCTCTGCGGCCCAGGACGCGGTCACTCGCCCGCCGGGCGTAGTCCGCGGCGCGACCGGTCAGGCGCCCACCGCGCTGCGTGTGGAAGCGATCGAAGCCGCGTCCCATCCCCGCCTCTGGGCTAACCCAGGGGTTGGTGCAGAATGCCGCGCTGCGGTACCCGTTCGCCTTGAGGTGCTCGGCCAGCACCCGGTGCGCCCCACTCAGCACGGGCTGCTCGCTGGTCGCACCGTGCGTGACCGAAAACAGACCGGTGAACATCGCCGCGTGTGCCGGCAGGGTCCACGGCGCGCTGCTCACCGCTTGTGCGAAGCGCACGCCCTCGCGCGCGACCTGGTCGAGAAACGGCGTCGTGTCGCGCTCGTACCCCGCGCACGAGAGATGGTCCGGCCGCGCGCCGTCGAGCACCACCAACAAGACGTTCAAGCGCTCGTCCATCGCCCTCAGATCCTGCAGAACCAGGTCCAGAAGTCGCTCATGTAACGATCGGGCCGGCGCGCCAGGCGAACGCGGAAAGACAGCACCAGGTTCTCCCAGATCGCCTGTTCACTGACGCCGAGGTGCACGAGCTTGTCCGGAATCGTGATGCGCAGGTTCCACGTGTCGGGCACGCCCCGCCGTATCCAGTCACTGTTGCGGCCGAAGTCGATGACCCAGTCGCCACCGTTCGGGCCGGTCACCTGCCACCACGTCGTAATCTTTACGTTCGCCGCCGCGGCGCGGTCGCGCTCGATCAGCCCGGTGAAGTACTTCTGAAAGCGTTCGTAGAGATCCTTGGGCGCCTCGGGCTCGCTGGCGAAGTACTCCGCCACCCGGCTGCGGACCTGGCGGCTCAGATCCTCGATATCCTCCATGCGCCGGCTCCAATCCGGCGCCGGCGCACTGCGCTGCAGCCCACCGGCCAGCGTCCAGACATCCCCCGGATTCATCTGCAGCCCCTGAATGTGCGGCGCCGCCGCCGCCAGTGCCGCCACCGCTTCACCGGGCGTGTTCACGTACTCCGGAGTGTTGAGGAACAACTGGTCCTCGGCGAGCAGCGCGTGGTTGCCAGCGGCCGGCACGGCGCGTTTCGTGTTCAGCAGCTTGGCCCAGTGGACGAACTCTTCGAGGTGGGAGTCCTTGGAGAAGCGCGCCCGCTCGATCTTCGAAGCCAAAGGAAAGTTGAAACAGCCCGGGTACTGGCTGGCACCGGTGAAGGTCAGGAAGGCGAGGTCGATGGCGTGCTCTCGGCCGACCGCCAGCAAGGTCTCGTCGGAGAGGTGGCAGTCGTTGACGTTCAACACCGTCGTCTCGCCATCGCGCAGAATGATGGCACTGTCGTCCCACGGGCGATCGGGTGGCACCAGCTTGAGGCGCAGTCGCGTGCCGTCGCATTGGAAGTCGCTGCCGAAGTCGATCTCCGTGATGTTGCGAAAGCCGATCTTGGCGATGCGGTCGCGAAAGCGCTTGCGGCGAAAGTTGGCGATGATGACCGGAACGTCCTTGTCGATCTGCGCCAGCGTCGGCGGATCGAAGTGATCGGGGTGCTCGTGGGAAATGTAGAGATAGTGGATCTTCGGCAGATCGCGCACGCCGACGCGCAGCGGTGGATAGTGCCACCACGTGCCGTGATACGTCGGGTCGGTCAGCCACGGGTCCATGAGGATCCGGGTCCCGTCGACCTCGGCGACAATTGCCGCATGCCCCAGATACGTTACCTGCATGGTCTAGCCTCCAAGCACCGATTGAAACCACTGCGCGGCACCGCGCTCACGGCGCCGCCTCGAGCAGCAGATTGGCCGGCAACTGCACCCCGCGCTCGTGCAGCAAATTGATGTACAAACGCTCCATCTGACGCACCATCGCCCGGGCAGAGAAGCCAGCTACCACCACTGCGCGACCGCTGCGGCCCATGGCGGCGGCGCGACTCGGGTCCTCGATCACCTCGATGATCGCGGCCGCGAGGGGCACCGGATCCTTCGGCGGCACCAACAAGCCGGACTGGCCGTGGCGAATTACCTCGCCAGTGCCGCCGACGTCGGTGGCCACCACCGGCCGCTCCATCGCCATCGCTTCGAGGATGGCGTTCGACATGCCCTCGTCGTGCGATGACAACACGAACATGTCGAAGGCGGACAACACCTCGGGCATATCGCTGCGACGGCCGAGCAGCTTGAGGTGATCGGACAACCCGGTTTCGCGCACCAGGCGCGTCAGCTCCTCATCGAGCTCGACCTCGCCGACCACGGCCACCTGCACATCGGGATGACTGGCGCGCACCATCGCCATGGCGCGCAGGAACTCCTCCACCCCCTTGCGCACGCGCATCCGCGTGACGATCCCGACCACGGGACGGGCCGGATCGAGACCGAGGCGAGCCTTGTAGTCGGCCGCTGGCAGGGGTTGGAACCGATCGGTGTCGACGCCACTGGGAATGACCACCATCTTTTCCTTCGGACACCCCTCGTTGTCGTGCACGAACTCGCGCACCGCCTCGGCGTTGGCGGTGACGCGGTCGGCCAGCCAGTTCGACAGCTTGGCGCCGACGAGCTCCATGCCGCGCCGCTCGTGGCAACCGCGCTTGCTCCCGAGCACGACCGGCACCCGCGCCATCCGTCCCGCGATCGTGCCAATGACGTTGGCGCGCAGCAGATAGTTGTGCACGATGTCGATGCGTTCGCGGCGCATCAAGCGCGCCAGGGCCGCGATGTCAGCGACCACCTGTGGCGAGCGAAAGCTCTTCATGCCGCCGTCGAACACCGGCACCCCGGTAGCCCGCGCGGCTTCCAGCAGCGCGCCGCGACCGGTGAGGCAGCACAGCATCGGCTCGAAGCGTTGGCGGTCGAGCAGGCGCAGGACCTGGAGCAGGTGTGTCTGGCTGCCGCCGACCTCCATCCAGGTCACGGTGTACAGAATGCGCACGCGGTCCATGTCGGTCGTATGCCTCACAGCTCAGAGCGGCGTCGCGAGTGAATTGCGCACGGCTTGCACCAGCTCGTCGATTCCCACGGCACCGTTGTCGTTCCAATCCAAGATCTGACAGCTGCTCACCGGCGCCAGCCCGAGGGCGATGTTCACCCCGAGGATGAGCTCGTCGACCGTCACCACGCCGTCGTCGTTGCAGTCGCCCAACATCTCCGAGACCAGCGCGCGGGAGTGGTATCCAGGGTCGGCCATGGCGACGTCGGCGACGCCGTCCGTGCGCGTCGAGCGATTGCTCAGACCGGCCGCCTGGGCCGTCATGTCGCTGTAGTCGACGCCGGGGCTTTGCGCCGCCTGACCCGCCGCCGTCTGGCTCAAGCAGAAGACATCGTCCGCAAAAGTGTCGCCCGTGCGCCCGCCGAGAATGCCGTCGGCGCCCGCCGGGTCGACGAGCTGCGGGTCGTCGAATCGATCGCTGTCGAGTGTCGGCGTCATGGCGCCGTAGGGAGCGCGGTTGCCGAAGTTGACGTTGTACCCTGAGCGCTCGACGAAGCCCTCGAGATGCAGCGGGGCGGTCGTATTGTTGCCCAACTGAATGCCGTTTTCGCCGTTCTCCTGCAGGATGTTGTAGCGCACCATCGCCTGTGTCGACGCGCCCGGTCCGGCGCCGATCAGGATGCCGTTCACCCCGTTGCGGTAACAGGTGTTGTGCGTGATCACCGCGCGCCGCGAGCCGGGCCCGGCATCGCGCCCGCCGATCTGGATCCCGCCGCCCTGGCACTCGGATTCAACGCACGAGCCATTGGCGTAGATGAGGTTATTGGTAATCGACACATCGTCGGCATTGATCACCTGGACGCCCCGTTTGCTGTTGGAGAAGAGCACGTTGTTCCGCACGGCGGCACCATTGGAGCCAGAGGCGATTTGGATACCGTCGTCGCGCGCCCCGCGAATGTGAAAACCGTCGACGACGACGAAGCACGAATTGGGAATGTCGAACCCGGTCTGTCCCGGAATGCACTGACTGGTCACCTCGTCAATCGCACAGCACACCGGATCGACGTCGATGAGCACCGGGCCCGGTCGATCCCCTGTCTGCTGGCCGTTCGCATCGCCGACGAACGCCGCCCGGCCGGCATCGGGCGGCGGCCGGAGCTGGCATTCGGGGTAGCGCCCGGGCCCGACGACGACCGTCACCCCAGCGCTGGCGCGGCGCGCCCCGACTGCGATCGTCTCCAGGGCGTCGTTCGGGTCCTTGCCATCGTTCCGATCGTCACCCGTTTTACGCACATAGATCGGCATGAACGGCATCGGCACGGTGATGCGCTGCGCGGCTGACGCTCCATAGTGAAACCCCGCATCGAGCGATCCCGTATCCGGGCTTCCATCCTCAGCGGTCGACCCGCCAAGCCCCACGGCGGCGACGCTGGCGTAGCCGGTATCGACCGCCGGGCTCTTGTCGGTGTCGCCCTGACGGAGGCGGAAGGTGTCGTCGCGGGACGCGTCTACAATCTCGTCGCCGATCAACTGCCCCCCGAGAATGCCGTCGGGGCCGGCGACTGGCGCCGCGAACTGGGGATCGTCGCGCACGTCGTATACGTTGCGCGGCGTCTTCGGACCGTAGGTGTCGACCGTGACGTTGAAACCGGCCGTGTAGCCGCACGTCGAGCGGGCCGGAATGGCCGGGTCGATCTCGTTCAACACACCGATGCCGAGGGCGCCCCCGCCATTGCCCTGTACGATGTTGTTGACCACCAGTCCGCCCGGCGAGGCGGCGAAGCCGCTCCCGATCTCCACGCCCCATTGGCCGTTGCCGTAGAGCGTGTTGTTGAGCACGGTGACATTCGGCGAGGGAAGATCGGCGCTGCCGATCGCCAGGCCCTCATCACCGTTGGCGTAGATCAGATTGTTCACGACCAGAAAGTTGGCCGCCGAACGCAGCGTGACGCCGGCGCTGCCGTTGCTGAACACGATGTTGTTCTGCACCGCGCCGCGTTGAGCGTCGCGAAAGAAGATCCCTTCCGCACCATTGATCCCGATGCGGTTGTTCGACACGGCGGGAACAATCAAAGCGCTCGGTCCGGACCGACACCGGGGCGGGGGGTCCGGTGTTCCCAACGGCGGTGCGTTGACGCAGCTCTGTATCGACAGACCGCTGCCGAGATTGCCGATGATCTCGTTACCTTCCACGGTGACGGCTTTCTCGGCATTGATGTCGATCCCGAACCGGTTGCCGCGCTGGACCGTGTTGTTGCGGATGGTTATCTCACTGCTGTTCCCCGACCCGTCGACCGCCGATCGCACCTGAATACCCGCATCGAAGAAACCGTCGATCGCAAATCCTTCGATGACAATGTAGCGATTGCCGAGCAGGAGGAAGCCTGCCCTCGGCGTCTCCTCCGAAGGCAAGTCCGTCGGCGGCGTCAGCCGTACCGGCCCGGCTGGGTCACCTGTCGCTACCCCGCTCGGGTCAGCGCGGAAGACGATCGGGTACTGGGCGATGCCCGATCGCCGGGGGGTGATATTGCCTTCGACGTACACCCCCGGACCGACGCAGACGACCTCTCCGGGGTTCGTCTGGTCGGGGCGGAGGGCTCGGGCGGCGTCACCGATCTTCGCGAACGCCGTCTCCGGCGTCCGCCCGATATCAGGTGTTTCGGGGGCGGTCACGGAACCGGCGCGCACATAGAAAGTACAGGCCGCACGGACTCCGCTCGGAGCACTCGCCAGCACTCCGGCGCAGACTCCGATGACGAATCCTTTTCGACTCATTCAATAAGACCGCCCCTCCCCCCAATTAGAATAGCGTGTAGATGAATGGCCCCAGCGCTGAGCTCTGTGCAGTGACCAACAGTCCCCCGACTGCCAGAAGCGTCACCACCATCGGGATCAGCCACCAGAGTTTGCGTTGCCAGAGAAAGCTCAACAGCTCACCGGCAATGCCGAAACGCGTGCGTAGATCTTCACCAACCTTCATGGTCCCTCCCAGTTCAATTGGCGGGAATCAGCTGCGCCGAGCGCAGAAAAGCCGCCGCCTCATCGGCTGCCAGCGCGTGCCCGGCAGCCGTCCAATGTCCGTCGTGTACGAAGTGCAGTCGCGGCCCGCTCTTCGCGTGCGCCGCGAAGGAACGCGACAACTGCAGGCAGGGTAGATTCTGTGCCGTGCACCACGCCGTCAGGTGGCGTTCCGGACCATCCAGATCCCATTTTACCCTGGCCATTTCGGGATACGCAGCCTGCACCTGGCTCCACGAATCACTGTAGATGTGGTCGCGCGCCGTGACGATCAGCACCGCGAACCGCGCACCATCACCCACCGCCGCGGCACGGAATGCGCTGATGAGGGCTTCGCTGTGACGCCAGGCTTCTTCCCATTCTCGCGGCGGTGCGGCCGCGTAGACCAGGTAGTCCACCGGGACACCGTCGGCCATTGGCACTTCACGCACCGCCTGCTGTTGCATGAGGCCGAGGCGCACGAGGAAGTTGGACGCAGCCGGATTGCGTGTCAGCAACTGCTTTCGAACGTACTGGTATGTCTGCCAATGGCTCAGCATGGCCTGCGTGAGGCCCTTCGGTGCCGGCGCTTCAGCGCCGCGCCCGACCACGCGCTGGAGGGAACCACTTGCATCGTATTCGGGTCGCAGCGTTGGTTCCAGCACCGGACTGTTGTTGCGCACGTCGTTGCCGGGATAGAAGGCGAGCAGAACCAGGTCGGGGTCGTAACGCCGGCCGACGGTTTGGTAGAAGAGCAGCTCGCTGGCCGTTCCATACCCGCTCACGCCCGCGCTGATGACTTGATAGCGCTCGCCTCCCGCCTCGGCGTTGAGCCGCGATTCCAGTTGCCGGCCAAGACTCTGTTCGAGCGGTACCTGCAAGGCTTCGATATACGAATCGCCGACCAGCAAAATGCGAAACACACCCGGCGGTTTGGCCAGTGGCCGTTCGACATCGCGCAACCCCAGCGAGTTGATCTGCACGGGCACGCTGAACTCGTGCTCCTCCTGCGTCCACCAGCCTTTCATGCCGGCGATGTGCTTGGTGCCGAGCAGGGGGTCCGCCTCCCAGAATCGCGCCGGCACCAGGTGGAGCAGGCGCACGCCCACCTCCATCGTACCGAGCGCCAGTGCGAGGCCAAATCCTGCCAGCACCAGCCCGGCGAGGAGCCGGCGCAGCAGTCCCATCGCCGCCTATGACTTGGTGACGATGGTGTTGCCGAGCACCAGCGCATCCATACCGCTGCGCATGAACGTGCTGTGCGCCTGCGCCGGGGTGTTCACGATCGGCTCACCCTTGAGATTGAAGGAGGTGTTCAAGATCACCGGTACCCCCGTCGCCTGGCCGAAGCGCGAGATCAAGCCGTGATAGAGCGGGCTCTCCGCGGCATGAACGGTTTGCAGCCGCGCCGTGCCGTCGACATGGGTGATGGCGGGCAGCACCTCGCCCTGCCCCGGCTTGACGTCGACGACGTAAAGCATGAAGCGGGCCGGAAAATGCCGCGCGGCTTCGGGCAGGTCGAAGTAGCGCTCCGCGGCTTCGACGATGACGGACGGCGCGAATGGCCGGAACGGCTCGCGGAACTTGATCTTCGTGTTGACGATATCCTTCATGTCGGTGCGACGCGGGTCGGCGATGATGCTGCGCGCCCCGAGCGCCCGGGGACCCCATTCGAACCGGTCCTGAAACCACCCGATGACATGCCCCGCTTGCAAGTGGTCGACGACGCGGTTGAGCAGCTCGTCCTCGTTGCGGCAGCTGGTGTGCGCGATGCCGGCCCCGCGCACGAAGTCGCCGACCTCGCCTTCGCTGTAACCTTTGCCCCAATAAGCGTGGCGCATCTGAAACGACCGCGGGTTGCCGAGCACACAGTGGTGGACGTACAGCGCGGCGCCGAGCGCCCCGCCTCCGTCGCCGGCCGCCGGCTGGACGAACAGCTCGGAGAAGGCCGTCTCCTTGAGAATGCGGCCGTTGGCGACGCTGTTCAGGGCCACACCGCCGGCCAGGCACAGACGGTCCAGCCCCGTCTCCCGCTGCAGGGCCTTCGCCATGTTCAGGACGATGTTCTCGGTCGCGAGCTGGATGCTGGCCGCGATGTCGGCGTAGTACTGATTGCGCTCCGCGATCGCGTCGAACTCCGCCGGTCGATCGCCAAAATACTCCGGGTAGCCCGACTGCGGGGTGAAGAACAGCCAGTCCGGGTCGCGCGGCTCGCCGAACAGCTCGACGAACTTGCTGTTGTAGGTCCGCGTCGTCGAATGGTGAAAGCAGAAATAGCTCATGTCGAGCCACAAGCTGCCGTCGGGCTCGATGCGGTAGAGCTTCTCTACCTTGTCGACGTACTTGGGCTCGCCGTACGGGGCCATGCCCATGACCTTGTACTCGCCCTCGTTGACTTCGAAGCCGAGGAAGGCGGTGAAGGCGCTGTAGAGCAAGCCGATCGAATGCGGGAAGCGGATCTCGCGCAGCAGCGAGACGTCGGTACCGCGCCCGCGTCCAAAGGTCGCACACGCCCATTCCCCCACCCCATCGACCGTGAGGATGGCTGACTCCTCGAAGGGCGAGCAGAGAAACGTGCTGGCGCCGTGCGACAGATGGTGGTCGCTGAACAGGATCTTGCTGTTCGGCACCCCGAGCTCGGCGCGGATGATGTTCTTCACCCACAGCTTGTCGAGCAGCCAGGTCGTCATCGCGTCGCCGAACACCTTCCACGAACGCGGCACGGCCTGCAGGGCGGTGGTGAGAATACGCTCGAACTTGACGAACGGTTTCTCGTAGAACACCACGTAGTCGACGTCCTGCATCGTCAGGCCGGCCTGCTCGAGACAGAATTTGATGGCCAGGATCGGAAAACCCGCGTCGTGTTTCTTGCGCGAGAAGCGCTCCTCCTCCGACGCGGCCACCAATTGTCCGTCCACCAGCAGCGCCGCCGCCGCATCGTGATAGAAGCATGAAATTCCGAGTATGTTTTGACTCACTGCACCCTCACCGCTGTCTCGTAGATCTCACTCATTTCGTTCACCTGGCGCGCCAACGAGAAGCGCTCGCGCGCCCAGCTTTGTGCCCGCGCCCCGATCGCACGCGCCCCTTCCGGATCGCGAAGCAGTCGTTGTAGCGCTTCGCCCAATGCCTGCATGTCCCCCGGCGGCACCAGCAAGCCCGTTTTTCCGTTCTCGATCAACTCCGGCACCCCGCCGGCATTGGTGGCCACCACCGGTTTGGCGAGCAGCATACCCTCGAGGATTACCCGGCCGAACGGCTCCGGGCGCACCGAGGCGTGCACGACGATATCGAGCGCATTGATGACATCGGGCACGTCCTCGCGGAAGCCGATGAAATGCACCTGCTTGCGCAAGCCGAGCGCCTCGCACCGGGCGCGCATCTGCGCGTCGTACTCGGCGCCGGCGCGATGCGTTCCGCCCACGACCAGACACTGCACATCGGGAACCGCGGCCACGACCTGCGCCATGGCCTCGATCAGCACGCGTTGCCCCTTCCACTCCTGAATGTTCCCGAGGATGCCAAGGCACGGGGCCGCGGCAGATATGCCGAGCTCGGCGCGAACACTCGCCGCATCCCGTCGCGGCCGCAGCCAGGTCTCGTCGACCGCATCGTACACGACCCGTTCGCCGCGCGGTTCCAGCCCATGGCCGCGGCAGTAGGCACGGACGGCTTCGGTCATACAAACCAGCATGTCGATGCGCCGACTGGCCCAGCGCTCACGGCCGCTGTACTTCTCGAAGCCCTTCACGTGCACGATCATCGGCCGCCGCGTCATCAGGGCGGCAATGATGCCATCGAAATTCGCGCGCACACCGTTGCCCAGATGCAGGACATCGTAGCGTTCCTGCCGAATCAGGCGCGCGAGCGCGAGGGCCGCGGGCAGCTCTTCCGCCACCAAGCGCGCCGTCTGACGCCCGGTGCGCAACGCTCCACGCACCGCGCCGACGGACTTGGCACGGTGATAGGCGCCGTATTGCAGCAACCCGTGGTCCTTGCGCAGACGCGGCCGCTGCACGTGGTGCACCTGGACACCGACGTCGGCCAGATCGGCCTCGATCATTTTCGGCTCATACAGGACCATGCCGGACTGAAATCGCTCGCGATCCATGCCGCGGATGAGGTGATACAAACCGCTCAGCGAACCGCCGACCACGCCGCCGCTGGACGCTTCCACGAACAGCACGCGAATCATGGTCGAGGTGGCCGCGCGACATCCAGCCCGGCCGTCATGCAATCGAATTCGCCGGCGCTGCGTTCCCGCTGGCCGTAATCAGCCGCGGGGCCGCGAAGCTGCGCCGCAACGCCTCCTCGACCGCAATGCGCGGACGCCATCCGAGCTCGCGCTCCGCGCGCTCGACGGAGAACACGGCACTGCGCAGGGTGCGCTCGACTTGATGCCGCGTGATCGGCGACCGCTTGCCGACGGCACGAGCCAACCCCTCCACCGCGCTGACCGCCAGCCGGATCGGCGCCAGCGGCAGAAAGACCGGGGTCCAGCTCTGCCCACTGACCTGGCGGTACAACCGTGCGTACTCGTCCTGCCGCAGATGCGCGTCGACGATGGTGTAGGCGCGTCCGACTGCCGCAGGAACGTCCGACGCCAGCCACAGAGCATCGGCGACGTTGTCGACGTACGCGAGCGGAAGGCGATAGTCGCGTCCGGCGAGAATCAGGCGCAGAGGACCGACCGAGATGGCGCGCCGGGCCAACGGAGGAACCTGACCGGGACCGTACAGCAGGCAAGGCCGGACAATGACAACAGGAGCGCCGCGGCCGATTGCCTCTTGGGCGATGCGGTCGGCAGCCAGCTTCGAACGCGCGTAAAAGCCGCGGTCCTCGCTCGTGTCGTCGAAGGGTCCGTCCTCCGTCACCACCGCCCCGTCGTGTGTGACCGCATACACGCTGACCGAGCTGACGTGCACGAAACGCTGCACTCCCGCTTCTCCGGCAAGGCGAATGAGGTCTTCCGTGCCGCGCACGTTCGCCGCTTCGAACTCTTCCCAGGCGCCGTTGGTGCTGACCCGGGCGCCGGCATGGAACACGCGCTCGACACCGGCGACGGCGCGCGCGAGCGCCGCGCTGTCCGTCAGGTCGCCCTCGCAGATCTCGTCTGCGTCCGTCAACGCCGCGCGGCCCGGACGCACCAGTGCCCGTACACGCACGCCCTGCGCGCGCAGCCGCGCCGTCAACGCGCTTCCGAGGAAGCCGTTGGCCCCGGTCACCAAGACGAGCATGCTCAACCCGCCAGCGCCGAAGGCGATGTGCGAATACCGCTCTGCGCGAGGATTTCGTCGTACCAGGCGACGACATCGCGGCCTTCCGCGATGGTGACCGGCGGCGCTGCCCCGGTCGCGAGGTTGCGATAGAGTTGCTGCAGATGGGCGCCGATCCCGGGGTAGAAACGTTGGCGCCCCATGGCGAAGGCAACGCCGTTGCGGACTGTGGAACTGACGAGCTGCCCCGCCTCGCTCAAGTTCGGCCATACTTTGCCGATCAGTTTGGGCAGGCTCCGTGGCCGGCGCTCGATGAGCGTCATGTTGTTCAGATTCACCTCGAGGCTGGCCTTCGTACCGAGCAACGTCAATCGGTTCATGAACGGCTGCGCATACAGCGACATCGTCACGGTCGCCAGCGCGACCTCCCCCGAAGCGACCAAGCGCACTTCTTCGAGCTGGCCGGCCTTGGTCGTCCGGGCCACGACGCGCAGGTCGCTCACCGGCCCGGCAAAGCGCCGCATGAGATACAGGGGATGCGAGGCCAGGTTGTGCAGAATCCCGCCTGGCAGTCGCGCGCTCCAGTGCGTGCTCGCCCCCGTCAGCTTCTCCGCTTCGCCAGCCTCGGCGCCCTGAAACACATCGACACCGACGAGCTGGCCCAGGCGCCCGCTCGCGAGCGCTGCCGCGGCCTGTTGCACAACCGGATCGAACCAGCGGTTGTGATCGACCGTTACCCAACGTCCGGCGCGGCGCGCCGCGCCCACCACGGCATCGGCCTCCTCGGTCGTCAACGCCAGCGGCTTCTCGACCAGAACGTTCACGTCGGCTTTCAGCAGCTCGAGTGCGAGCGGGCCATGGCTCGACGGCGGGGTGAGGACGTGGACGACCTCGGGACGCCCGCGCTCCAACATCTCCTGGAGCGAAGCAAAGGCCGTCAGGCCCGCTTCGCTGGCAAACGCCGACCGCGCCGCCGTGTCGCTATCGGTCACACCGATCAGCTCGACCTCCGGCAGGGCTTGCAGGTAGGCGCGGTGAACCCGCGCGATGCGCCCACATCCGACGAGGCCGACCCGGCTGCGTGCCGCCACCCTAGGCCGCTCCTTGGCGAAGGCCGTTGGCGCTCAGCCACTTGGCGTTGTGAAAGCGCTCATTGGTGAAGTCGCGCACGGTGCCACTCGCCAGCAGCGTTTGCACCTCTTCGATCGCATCGTCGACGGTGCGCTGGGCGCGGAAGCCGAGTGTCGAGCGGATGCGCTCGAAGCTGACGCGGTAGCTGCGCGGATCGCCGCCATTGGTCGAGTACTCGACGCGCACGCCTTCGACGTGACCGCTGACCTTCTCGGCGACTTCGCCGACCGTGAAGTTCTGCTCGTCGGAGCCGACGTTGAAGGTGCCGCCGGCCGCGCCGTCGGCTTCCACCGCAACGGCGAACGCTTCCGCGGCATCCTGTACGTGCAAGTGCGGCCGCCACTGCTTGGCGCCGGTGACCCGAATCGACCCTTGCACCTTGGCGCAAGCGGTCATCGTGTTTACCATCAGATCGAAACGCATGCGCGGCGACACCCCGCAGACGGTCGCCAGGCGGAGGATGACCACTTCGAGATCGCCGCGATCGCGCAGCAGCAACTCCTCCGACATCAAGCGGGTCCGCGCGTAGAGCGACACCGGATTGAGATGCGAATCCTCATACAGTAGATCGTTTCCGTTCGCGCCATATACGCTGCAGGAGGAGGCGAACACCAGCCGCTGGACGCCAGCCTGTCGACAGGCTGCCAGGGTCTGTTTGGTCGATTCGAAATTGATCGCCATCGTGCGCTGCGGGTCGAGATCGCAGGCGGCGTCACCAACCACCGCGGCCAGCGCGATCACTCCGCGCACCCCTTTGGCGGCCCGCGCCAGATCGGCAGGGTCGCAGATATCGCCGCACATCAACTCCAAGCTGGGGTGCGCTCGGAGCTCGCTGAGACCGCGCTCGCCGTAGACGAAGCTGTCCAGGATCCGAACGCGATAGCCGCGCTCGAGTAACTTACGGGTCAAGTGCGAGCCGACGTATCCGGCCCCGCCCGTGACTAGGATCAGGTCCCCCATTGTATTCCCCTTCTCGCTACGTGTTGTTTTGTCGCGCAACCTACTGCCTGACGGCCACCGCCTCGGCTGTCCGCACCGGACGCCGGCCGTTTCCGAACGCATCGGCGCTCAGCAAGTCGCTCAAAGTCGGGACGACACGATACTCCACGCCCGCCTGCTCGCAGACCTCGACGACCTCGCGCGCGGCCGAATCGCTCAGGTCGGACATGCAGACGAACACGGCCTTGATGTTGTTTGCCGATACAGCCAGCGGCAGCTCCGTGGCACCACCCAGCACTCGCACACCGTGAATCAACGATCCCCAGCGCTCCGGCATTTCGTCGATGAAGCCCACCGGTCGATACGGGCACAGCGGATCTTCGAGCAAGGTGCGGGCGATCTGCTCGCCGCCGACTCCCGCCCCCACGACCAGCGCCTTCTGACGGCGCTGCCCGCGCTCCCGCCAGCGCTGGCGCACGAGCGCGCGCAGGCCATACCGCACACCGGCGAGCATGAAGAGAATCACTGCCCAGTCGATGACGAACACCGAGCGCGGAAAGGACTGAAGGCCGACGAAGAACGTCAACCCGGCGCTGATCACGGCACTGACGGTGACCGCCTTGAACAGTGCCACCAGGTCCCACAGTCCGAAGTACGCGAACACGCCTTGATACGCTCCGTAGTACATCAGCGCTGTGGCGCGCACGCCGAGCACGATCAAGAGCGGGATCAGGAAGCGGCGGTCTGCCGGCCAGGTGAAATCGTAGCGCATCATGAAGGCCAAATACCCGGATGCAACGACAAGCAGTGCATCGATCGCGAACAGACCGATCCGGTGCCGACGCCGCCAGAGGAACTTGGTCTTCACTGCGCCGCGGACCGTCGCCCACAATCCGCGCGCCAGCAGCACCATGTCGCCGGTAAAGCTGCTGGTGGCCACGTACTCGAGGTCGCGCTGCAGCTTCTCCGGCAAGATGTGCTGGACGTAGTACGCCTCGGTGTCCTTCAGCCCTTCCGGGTAGCTCTCCAACTCGTCGCGCCCGAGGATCTGGCTCGGCCCCACCATCCCGGGCCGCACGGTCAGCACGCGGCGCTGGTCGGCGGTGTAGTGCGCGACGAAGTGCGGATCTTCTGGCCGGGGCCCGATCAGGCTCATGTCGCCGAGGACCACGTTGATCAGCTGCGGCAGCTCGTCGATCTTGAACCAGCGCAGAATCTGACCGACGCGCGTGACGCGCGGATCGCGCTTGACCGTCAGGCGCGATCCCATCTTGTACGCACCGACGATCATCGTGCGGAACTTGAAAATGCGGAACAGCTCGCCGTTCAGCCCGACGCGGACTTGGCGAAAGAACACCGACCCAGACGAGTCGATCTTGATCAACAAGGCGACCACCAACAGCAGGGGCAGCAGGACGATGAGCCCAACGGTGGCGATCAGGAGGTCGACGGTACGCTTCAGCATGGTCCCTCACCGCCTATGACGACGGAGGATGCTCCCCAGGGTGTCGGCGACGCGATCGATATCGGCCGGATGCATACCCGGAAACAGTGGCAGCGAGATGGTGCGCGCGAACGCCACCGTAGCGTTCGGGAAGTCCGCTGCTTTGTATCCGAGCACGTCGCGGTAGTAGCTGTGTTCATGCAGAGGAATGAAGTGGACGCTGGTGCCGATCCCCGCCTCGGTGAGCTGGACGATGACCTGGTCGCGGCCAATGGTCAGCCGCTCCGGGCGCACCCGCACGACGAACAGGTGCCAGGCGTGCTCGATATCCGGCTTACACGTCGGCAGCTCCAGCTCGTCGACGTCTGCGAGCGCGGCATAGTAGCGATCCACGAGCGCCTGCCGCTTCGCCTGCAAGTCCGCCATCCGTCCGAGCTGCACGAGCCCGAGGGCAGCGTTCATATCGGTCATGTTGTACTTGAAGCCGGGGTACGAGACGTCGTACCGCCACGATCCCTCCGCGCTGTAGCGCTTCCATGCGTCGCGCGTCATGCCGTGCAAGCGCCGCGACCGAATCCGGTCGCTGAGCGCCTCGTCATCCGAGGTGACCATGCCGCCTTCGCCGGTGGTGAGGTTCTTGGTCGCGTAGAAGCTGAACACGGTCAGCTCGCTCATGCTGCCCACCATCCGCCCCCGGTAGCGCGCCGGCAGTGCGTGCGCTGCGTCCTCCATGACCGCCAGCTGATGCGTCGAGGCGAGATTTCGCACCGTGTCCATGTCGCATGGGTGGCCGGCGAAGTGCACCGGCACGATCGCCTTGGTGTTCGGCGAGCAGCGCCGCTCGGCGTCGTCGACGCTGATGTTCATGGTGTCGGCTTCGCAGTCGACCAGACGCGGATGGGCTCCGGTGTGCACGACCGTCGCGGCGGTCGAGGCGAAGGTCATGGTCGGCACCAGGACCTCGTCACCGGGACCGACACCGAGCGCATTCAACCCGAGGTGCAACCCCGCCGTGGCCGAACTGACGGCCACAGCGAACCGGGCGCCGACGGCTTGAGCGAAGGCCTCCTCGAACGCCCGCGTCTTGGGCCCCATGGTGAGCCACCCGGAGCGCAAGGTATCAACCACGGCTTCGATCTCAGCCGCCTCGATGCTCGGGCGATGAAAGGGCAGGAACGGCAACTCTCCGCGCGAGCTCATCTCACTGCCTCAGCCTTGCGCCCGACCACTGCCACCTAAAGGCCCCCCTGCTCTGCGAACCGAACCAAGCCAGCCGCCTTGCGCCAAAACACCGCTTCCGCACCGGGTCGCTCGGCCCACCGATACAGAATCGACCGCACCGCTCTCGACTGAAGGACGGCGCGCACCAAGGGGTGAAAGACCACGCGTTGACACAAGGGCTCGGCCCGAAATCCCATGCTGAATTTGAACTGATCCAAAGGGCCAACCGGCTCCAGAGACTCCAACCCAAATGTGATTTGTCGCACCGAGCGCTTTACCAGCATCTCTTCAGCAACCTGGAAGATCAAGGCATTATTTGGATACGAATCGAGACAGTCGGTGCGCGACCGGGCGAGGAGAAACTCGACGCAGTCGTCGAGCTCGACGGTGACCAGAAACGCGGCCAGCTCGTCGCGAACGAAGGCCCCCCAGCCCGCCATGCCGGGGGTCGCGGCGGCGGCGCTCCAGTAACGGTCCCAGTTCGCATCGGTCAGCTGGGCTGCCCGGCCCTGACGCGCCAGGGTGTCCTGATTGGCCGCCCGGCCTCGACGTGCAATGTCGGCGAAGGAAACCGGGGCGATCTCGCAACGCTTCAACCCGCGGCGCACCTTGCTGCGGGAGTTCGCTCCGAGCGCGTCGATGCCGTAGTCTCGTTGGTCGCAAACGATCTGATAGCTGCGCTTCCCCGGCCCGTTGAGTGGTGCCGGAAAACGCACCCCCAAGCAGAGGCGCCGGCGCATGACCGCGCGCAACTCGTCCGCGCTCGGCTCGAGCAGCCGGTGCGACGGCAAACTGAGAAAGAACCCCCGGCTGGCGTCGTACCAGTGGGCCGATTCCGTGCGCACCACCCGGTGGCCGATCGCAGCCAGAAAGCCTGAAAAGTGCTCGGCGCTCATAGCGGCTCGAAACCCTGCACAGCTGCTCTCATGCGTGCGCAACCGCCCTGGTCGGCTCGCCATACATGCTGATCAGCGCCCCTCCCAGACCGATGAGAAAATAGAAGAAGATCAGCTCCCAGAGGTCAGAGAACATCGAGAAGAGCATGAAACAAATCAGACACACGCGCGTCGCGGTGACGAGCCAATAGACCCCATCGCCCCGCGCGCGGGCCGCCGCCCACGGCTGCTGTTCGATCCGCATCAGGCCGCGAATCGTCTGGATGAAAAGCACTAGATACAGCCCAAGCCCGACGACCCCGCCTTCGGCCAATGCCAGCAGAAAGGAGTTGTGCGGCACGGCTGCCGAGTGGAGCGGGTCGGTGGTGAAGCGCTTCATCTCCCAATTGCCCATCCCGACACCGATGAGGGGGCTCTCCATCCAAATGTTGAAGCCGACGCCGTAGGTATAACCGCGACGCTCGATCGACCCACTACCCTCTCCGACGTCCTCTCCCAGACCGGGGATGTTGCTGAGGCGTTCTCGGTTCGCCTCCGGCACCATCTGGCTGAAGAGCAAGGCCGCCAACACGGCCATCGCGCCTCCGTACAGCATGCGGCGCGTCACATTCCGTCGCCGCACGAAGAGCAGCAAGGCGGCGAGACTCAGCCCGAGGACACCGCCCCGCGAGGCGGTCAGGAAGACGGTGAGAACGAGGTACAGACAGAGCGCGGATGTGACCCATGACCACACTGGACGAGTCTGCGCCTGGCCGAACTCCCACAGGAACACAAACGCCAGGGTCGCCACCATGGCGAGTCGGTTGGGATTGCCGGCGGTCTCGATCAACGTCGACAGCCCGCCCGCTCGGTATTCCGCGGCTTGCGGGGCATCGGCCGTCCCGGTCAACGCGGCAGTCGATCCGCTGTATGCCGTGATCAGCGACAGGACGACGAAGATGGCGGCCAGCAACCGCAGCTCCCGGCCGCCATGGATGAAAGCGATGAAAAGGACCAGGAACAACGCGCGCGACCCGAGTGTCCGCATCGGGTCCTGCCCGGTGACGCGCAGGCCGAGCTCGATCTGCGCGGCATAGTCGACGCCGTTCCAGATCGACGAAAAGATGAGCAGCACCGTAATGAGGGCCACCAGCTGCACCTGACGGCTCTTCAAGAACGACCAATCCCCGTCGCGGTAGACGCGGTACATGAGCACCGCGGCGAGATAGAGACCGAGCAAGTTGTTGACCGTCAACAAGCCAGATCCTGCCGGGATCAGCGCCGCGATCCCCGAGGCCCCGGTGCGCTCGAACCGACGGCTGCCGTATTGGACCATCAACATGGTCAACAGCGTGCCGACACCCCATTCCGGGCGAGTCGAGACGAGGATGAGACCGACCACACCGACGAGCGCGGCCATCAGCCCCTCGGGCCCCAGCAGCGCGGCCGCGACCACTAAGATCAGGCCGCCACCAGCGGGGATCAGCCAACTTCGGTCGACGGCAACGAACGGCCGAGGCGTCGCGTTTGTTGCCCGCATCACAAGAGCGCCTGCAGCGCCGCGGGAATGTACGACCGACGCCTATTGAGGACGACACCGAAGATCCGCGCTCCGACACGATCGAGATTGCGCTTGGCACTCTCGGCGTCCACCACCGGCGTCTGATCCGCTTCGACCACCAGAATCACGCCATCCAGCTTGGGCGCCAGGACGGAGACGTCGGCGTAGCGATTGACCGGCGGGCCGTCGACAATGACGAAGTCGAACTGCGGCGCCAGCCGTCCGATACCGGCTGCGATGACCTCGCAATCGAGCGCCACGGCCTGTGAGCCGGCGTGGACGGCGGACAAGTTCAAGTCGGCAAGCGCCGTGATGACGCTTTCGGCCGAGGCACGCCCGGCGAGAAAGTCCGAGAGCCCCGGTCCATTTCCCAGTTGAAGACGCGTGCGCAACGACGGAGAGCGCAGGTTGGCCTCGACCAGCAGCACCCGCGTCTCCCCCTCGGCCGCCAGCGCCGCGGCGAGGCCCAGCGCGACGCGCGTCGTCCCTTCCCCATGCCGTGTCGCCGTGACGAGAATAGTGTGCAGCTCCGAGTACGCGGGCGTCGACAACAAGCTGGCGCGCAGGCGCCGATAGTCATCGTGCTCACGCCCATTCGGCTGTGATACCTCCTCGGACGCTGGGCCGGCCGGCTCGCGCGTGTGCTCGCGGGCCAGCTCGCGCTCCCGTTCAGCCCGCTTGAGTGCGTCGTAGATCTTGCTCACAGGCTCGTCCTCGCGACTCGCATGGCTCGGCTTCTCCGCTCAGTAGCCCAGCGCTCGAAGGCGCTCTTCAGTCGAACGGTCCACGTCGACGACCGGCGCCGCCATCGCGGGGGCGTTCTGCGCGAAGCCGGTCAGCAGGGTCTTCATTTCCTCGCCGCGGCGCCCCCGTACCGGGGTGCTTCCAGCCAGTAAGTTGTCCTTCTCACGCGGATCCTTGGGAATCTCGTAGAGCTCGACCAGGCGCTGGCCGCGTCCCGCGTCCTCCGTGTCGGTCATCTTGAGGCCGTCCTGAAAGACCATACGCGAGACATACCGTCCACCCTCGAAACGCCAGTGCTCGGAAAAAACCGGCCGGCCCACCCCGCGATCGGCTGAAAAGAGATTCCGACCGCTGAGCTTGCGCAGCTCGAGAGGGAGGCCCAGCGCGCCGAAGACGCTGGGAAAGATATCCACGATCATGGCTGCGTCCCCGCGCCGCCCGGGCGCCAGACTCCCTGGCAAGCGAAAGGCCAACGGGACATGCACCACCTCGTCGTAGAGTTGATTCCCGTGGCGCCAATTGCGGTGCTCGTAGAACTCCTCGCCGTGATCCGCAGTCACCACCAACAGGGTGCGGTCCCGCAGCTGCAAACTGTCGAGCGCCTCGAGGATGCGACCGAGCAGCATGTCCGAGTACGCGATGGACCCGTCGTATTGAGCGATCAAACTGGCCAGGCCCACCTCGTCGAGCGGTTCGGCCGTATCGAAGATCGATTGCACGCGCGGCGGCGGAACCGTACGGCGCGGCACGTCGCCCCAGCTGGGGTCGCGGAACATCTCCGCATACGCCGGCGGCGGATCGTAGGGATCGTGCGGGCCGATCAGGTGCACGTACAAGAAGAACGGGTCGGCCGCATGTCGGCCAAGCCAGCTCACGACGGCATCGGTCATGAGCTCGTCGCGGCGCGAGTTGCTCGGGCTCTTCTCCCCCGCCGGGGTCCAGAACACGAGATCGGTGACATCAGCCCGGAGCCCGACGCGCCGCAGGGCGCGCTCCATGCGCATCAGCAGCCGGTACATGTTGGTCAGCTGAACGCCCATGGCCCGCCCACTCTCGAAGTGTTCGAAGCCGCGGTCGAAGTGAAACTCCGGAGTGATCCACGGGTTCGACGAGAATGCCGCCGTCCGGTAGCCGTGCGACCGCATTTGCTCGGCCAGGGTCGGCAGCTCGGGGCCCAGCGCGTCGCGGTTCGACATGACGCCGTGCTTGTGCACGTAAGAGCCGGTCATCAACGACGCGACCGCGGGCTTCGTCCAGGCCGCCTGGGAAACGGCGCGATCGAACACCACGCTGTCGGCGGCCATGCGGTCGAACGAAGGGCTGGTGCGGCGCTGGTACCCATACGCCCCGAGATGATCGGCGCGCAGTGTGTCGATCAATACGACGACGACGTTCGTCGCCGGGCGGGGGGCCCCCACGGCAGCGCCGGCGTCCGACGTGCGGTCCGCGGCGAGGAGCGCCCCGTTGATCGTCAGTGCGGCCACCAGCACGCATGCCAGTACCGCGCGCTGGAACCGCGCAATCAGCGGTGCCAGCGCGGAGAGCACGGCCACCACGGCGACGCTCCACAGCGCGGTGCGCAGGCTATTCCACTTCGGCAGGTACTCGAAGTTGAGCCAGGGCAACACCAACAACACCGCAAACGCCGCGATAGTCACGGTCACGGCGCGATCCTGTCGACGCAGGACTACTCTGGCCAGCGCGTAGAAGAGCAGCGCAGCCACTCCGTAGGCGAGGAAGAGCGAGACGAGAATGCGCGGCTCGGGCGCCGCCATGCCGCCGGTGACCAGGAGGGCGACCTCCACGGACTCCCCGAGTAGCCCACAGGCTACTGCCAGGATTAGAGCAGATTTCCACATCGGAAGTTCGACTTCGCGGCCCGGCGCCGAGAGGGCGCCGAGCCGTATCGCAATGGGTCCGCGAGCATGCTCATCAAGTCAGTCGACGCCGCGCTCGCGTTCAGTGCTTGTAGTCCGAAACAGTGCCCAACACGGGCAATCCCAGGTGCCGTTCGACGTCGTGCTCGAAGCGCAGGGTCCGGTTGACGTATTCCAGACCAAACGCCCCACCGAGCGCCACGGCCAAACCCGAAATGATGGCCAGCATCACCGGAGCACGCCGGTTGTCGGTGCGCGGCAAGGGCAACCCCGGCCGTTGCACGACCTGGACGTTGACCAGGCGCTCCTGATCCATCGCGTCGCCGATGCGCGCTTCCTGCTCGCGCTTGGTATACAGGTCGAGCGTCACCCGCTGTCGCTTCACCTCCTGGTCGAGACGATCGTAATCGAGCGCCTTCTGCTTCAGCAGCACCAACCGGCGCCGGCTGCGCGCCAGCTCCTCCTCGAGCGCCACCTTCTTGGCGCGGCTCTCTTTCAGCTTCGCCTCGAGCTCGAGCAGCTTGTTGAGCCGCACTTCGTAGACCGGATTCGAGCCGAACACTTCCTGCGTGACGACCGTCGGCTCGCTGCGAACGGCCTGGTCGAGCTGCGTCTGCAGCTCGGCGATCTCATCGGCATTGTCTTGCACGTGCCGATCCTTGTCCGTGTACTTGCGCAGCAAGCTGACGCGGTCGACCTGTCGATCCGTGACGTGTTGCTTCAGCTGCCGGACGACGGGGTTGACCTCCATGTACTGCGTGCGCTTCACGACCGTCGGCTGCTCGGCCAGTTGCTCCCGAATCGCGCGCAGCTTTTCCTCTTCGCCCGCGAGCGACGCATGGCGCGTGCGCAGCGCGCTTTCGATTTGCGAGACGCCCAGGACTTCCGCCTGAATCTCCGCCGTCGGCGAAACCATCCCCTCTCGGTACGAGAACTCCCGCAAGCTCTCCTCGGCGCGCCGCAGGTTTTGCACCAACAGCCGACTCTGCTCCTCGTAGAACCCCGTCAGGCCTTTCTGGCCGTGGACCAGCGCATGGTAGGCCAGGTACTCGTCGATGACGCGGTTGACGATTTGGGCCGCCTGAGCGGGATCGCCGGAGCTGAACCCGACCTCGATGACGTTCGAGTTGCGCACCGGGGTGACGGTGAGTCGCCGCCCCATCTTCAGTGCCCGGTCGCCAATGCCCTCGCCCTGGCTGGCGGCATTCGCCACTCCGACCACGCCGCCGCCGGTCCTCGCCAGCGTCAGGCCCCGCACGACCTGCTCGAGCAGCTCGCGGCTGCGGATGATGTGCACCTCCGAGTTGACGATGGCTTCGTTCAGTTTGACGGTCGCAAGACTGTTGACATCCGTGGGCTGGATCGTGACGTCGGCGCGGTCGCTGACGATGAGCACCTTCCCCTTTGCCGAGTACGTTGCGCTGCGCGACAAGGTCGTGATCAAGCCGGTCAAGGCCACCGCGCAGAACAACCCGGCGATCAAACGCCAGCGCTTGAAGACGACGTGTAGGAGCTCGAAGAGCTGCTCCTTGGCCGTCGCGCGGCGCAGCGACACGTCGCCATTGGAGTGGCCGTTGCCATTCCCATTGTCGTTGCCGTTTCCATTGCCATGCCCGTTGCCGTGCCCGTTACCGGGCGTGCCGCGCGCGTGAGAAAGTGCCATGCTTTGTCTCCAACCAATCCGTTAAGGCGTCACACCGACGCCGACCCGCGGAATCGTCGGTATCAATCCCCTGATGTACAGGCGAACGAATGCATTCGCATCGCCGATGAAGGTGCGCGGGACATAGATGACGTCGTAGACCGCCAGTTGCCGCAACTCCGGCGTCCCTTCGTCGACGTTGCCGCTCAAATTGAGTCGTGTGGCTTGATAGCTATTATCTTTGATTGTCAGGTGCAACACGCTGTCGGTCCGCGCCACCTCGGTGAATCCCCCCCGGTCCAGGATCGCCTGCAGGGCGGTCATGCCCTCCCGATACAGCACGGGACCGGGCAAGCGGACCTCGCCGCCGACATAGACCTTGCGCGGCCCCAGCTCGGCGACGATGACAGTCACCTCGGGATTCCGCAGGTGGTCGCTGGACATCGCGGCGATGTCTTTGGACAGCTCCTCGGCGGTCTTCCCCTGTGCGGGCAGCTTGCCCACCCCCTGCACTGTCACGCTGCCGTCCGGCCCGACGGGCACCTTGATATCCAGCTCCGGGTGGTACAGGAATTTCACCCGCAACACGTCGCCCGGCTGAAGCCGATACACATCGGTATCGGCCGCCGCGCCTGGTGCGCTTGGAACCGCCAACGGGGGCAAAGGTGCAGCGCGCTCGGCCGCGCAACCGAGCTGCATCGCGGTCACCAGCAGGACACCGAGCAGCAGGCTCAGCCCGCGCGCGGAGGAGTCTTTCCCAGCCTCCGCTCGGTGCGGGCGGGGCCTCTCCGCGAAGTCTCGACTGACCCTCTCCTTCATGTGTTGCATACCCTCTTCTGCTGCGAGTTCCGGAGGCGCTCCACCGGCCACGCGCCCGTAAACTTTTTCGACCAGTGGGAGAACCCGTGGCCACGCGTACACCTGGCGAACTGTTTCACGCGCTTCGTGGCCCAGTCGCATGCCCAGGGCCGGATCCTGCACGACGCGCAGGATCGCCCGTGCAAGTGCCCGCGGATCGCCGTCCGCAAAGAGCAGACCCTGATGCCCATCGCGAATCGCGTGCGCCGAAGCTCGCGCATGCACGATCGGCCGTCCCAGTCCCATGTAGTTGAGCACCTTGATCGGAAATCCGGACCAGGAGCTGCGCGGGCAAACGACCACATCCGCGCGGCTGAGCTCTCGGCAGGCCGAAGCGAACGTGTTGGTCACTCGGACGCTCACCCCAGGCCGACGCGCCAGAAGCTCGGCTCGCTGCGTGGTCTTGGGATGCGCGCCGGCGTGGGTGACGAGGACCAGGCGGGCAGACGGCTCCACCGCGCACACCCGTTCGAACCCGGCCAACAGTAAATCGAGGTCCTGGTACGGATCGAGATTGCCGGCATACATGATCAGCGGGCGTGCGTCACTGGCAGGCGCTGCTGCCGCCGGTGCCGTTCGGCGCGCGTCCACTGCTGGTGGCACGATCGCGATCCGACCTGCCGCGCCGCGGACACCGAGAAACGCGCCGAGGCGGTCCGACAACGCGATGGTGAAATCAGCCCACCGCGCGATGCAGCGGTCCAAAACACGGCCCGCCCATCCGGCCAGGTGCCGCGTGGTGGGGCGACCGAAGTAGCAGGGCAATTCGTCACTCAAGGCGTTGTGCGCGTGGTACACGACTGGCACGCCGGTCAGTGCGCGAACCAAGTACGCGACCAACGGGCCCTCGAGGTTGTGGGCGTGAATGACGTGAATGCGCTCGCGGCGGACCACCCGATACAGTAGCCAGACCAGCATGAGGTCGAGCACGACCTTCTGCCAGCCGAAGGGCCGCGCCGTCCACAGTCCGGGGAGCTTGGCCACCCGGTGGATTGCGATGCGTTGAATGGGCACCATGTGTTGTGCCGTCGGATATGTCACAACATGCACGGCGTGGCCCAGATTTGCCAGCCCTTCTGCAAGCTCCCGGATGAGGACTTGCGAGCCCCGCAAGCTCGGAAATGGGCAGGCGGCGACCACGGCGACCCGGTAGGTCCTCCGTTCACTCGTCGTCATTCCAGGTACCCCAGCTGGGTCAAGCGCTCGCGAAGCACGCTTTCGTCGGCTGCGTCATAGGGCAATTCCGGTGCCGGGGCGGTGTCTTCGGCTTCCGCCAGCACCTCGTCGGCCGCGCCAACGCACGGAATGGCTCGCCCATCCCATCCCGCCGGCGCCTGCAACCCGGTCAGCGCAAGAATCGTCGGCGCCATATCGGCAATGTGCGTGCCGCTCACGCGCTGACTCGCGATGCCCTCTCCGGCCAGAACGAAGAGCCCGTCCGGTCGGTGGCTACCACTCATACCGTGTCGTTTTCCCCCTGTCAGGGCGTCGGCACTGAGTCGCTCCACGGCAGGGCCAGCCTGTCCCCGACTGGACAGGCAGGAGTACGAGTAACGATCCGGCGTGGCGAGGTCCAGGATCAGGTCCGGAGCCAGCCCGACCTGGGGCCCGTCATACACCTCATCGCGCTGCCAGACATGGCGCACGACCTTGGTGCCGCGGACCGGATCCTTCCACTCGAGCAGACGGGCGGTGATCTCCGTGCAGACACGCTGGTACTCACTGGACGGGATGACTCCGCTGGCCTCGCGCCCGCGCACGTTCAACCAGATGGACGGGAAGTAGTTCAGCTCTTCGGAGAACGCCATGGTCCCGGACCAATCGATACCCCCGAAGCGTACGCCGCTCTCGATCCGGTTGGCGATGCGCCCGTTCCCCATGCGAAAGCAGCGCGCCTGCAGCCGTTCAGGAATGCTGCGAATGGCCGCAGCGCGCGCCGCGGCCGCCAACGTCGCCCCGGCCCGGCGCGGGGCCCAAGCCAACCACCCCTGCTCTGCGAGCCAGCGATTCAGATAGAGCGCGGTATCGCCGGCTCCACCGAAACCATGGTCCGAGACGATCATCACGCGTGTCCCGGGAACGACGTCGATCAAGCGTCCAATGAGGCCATCGAGCGCTGCATAGACTTTCCGCACCGGATCGCCCAATTCCGCCGCGCCAGCCGGATCGAAGCGCGGTGAGGCGGGATCGTGATGGCCCCAGAAGTGATGCGCCACCGTATCCGACTCACCCAGCAGCAACATCAAACAGTCCCACGGCTCTTGCCCCAGCAGCTGTTCCGCCAGACGGCCTTTGCGTTCAATACCCGCCAGTAGGCTGCTCAAGGCGCGCGCGTGCCATCCCGGTCCAACGTCGAACTCCTGAAAATCAGCAAACGGGAAGCCGCCAGCGCGCTCCAGATCGGCTGCGAAGCTGGGCGGGTACACGAAGCTCCGGTCTGCGCGCATCGTCACGGGGGTATCGAAACCGCTGACCATGTACCCGTTGATGGGTTCGGGCGGGTAGGTGCCCGGCAGACCCAACACGGTGACGCGCCGCCCGGCGCTGCTCAGGAGGTTCCACACGGTGGTGGCCTTGCGGTACGTCCCGTTGACGAAACGCACCCGGTACGCCCCAGGCTCCTTGCGGGTGAAATCGAAGATCCCGTGACGGCCGGGATTGACTCCGGTCATGAAGGTCGTCCAACCTGGAAACGTCGCTGGAGGAATGGTCGACGCGAGCGGCCCCCAGGTCCCCTCGCGCATCAAACGCGCCAGATTCGGGAGCGTCCCGTCAGCGGCCCACGGCTCGACCAGGTCGAGCGTGGCGCCGTCAAGTCCGAGGATCAGCAGCATCGCTCTCCGCCGTCCCGACCACGCCACGACCGTGCTCGGCAATGCGCGTCCGCAAGCTCTCGAGCTGCGCGAGCAGATCGGTGACGCGGTCGCTCTGGGTACTCGCGACATTTCGCGTCTCGCCGGGGTCGTCCGTCAGGTTGTAGAGCTCAATCGGCGCCAGGCCGCGGGGATTGCCGGCATTTGCGGTGATGAGTTTCCACTCACCGGCCCGGATGGAAGTCAGCCGGTTCCCTTCCAGGTCCTCCTCTGCGAGCAAGGGCTCGCTGACGCGCTCGGAGAACAGGTCTATCCCCATGAACGATGGCGGCACGTCGAGGCCGACGCCCGCCATGAGTGTCGCGCCGATGTCGATGCTGCGCGCCGTATCGGTGCGGCGGGTTCCCTTGGCCGCCTGACCGGGCTGTTTGATCAGCAACGGCACGTGAACTTGTTCCTGGTAGAGGCTCGTCCCATGCCACCACCCACCATGCTCGTGAAACTCCTCCCCGTGGTCCGCGGTGAGCGCGATCAAGGTGCGGTCGTAGAGACCGGTACTTTGCAGGCGCTCGAACAGCTCGTGCAGGTAGGCATCCAGGTAGCGCACGCCCTGCAGGTACAGGTCATGCAGTTCCCCCGCTCGCTCGGGAGCCGGGTCGGGCGTTGTGACGCGCGCCACGCCGCGGCCGTTGTACGGCATCTCGAAGTATGGATCGTGAGGGTCCATATAGTGGACGAAGAGAAAGAACGGCTGCGGAGGCTTCGCCCCGAGCCATGCCTCGACGTTTCGGTCGACCACGGCGGCGTCCTGGTAATAGTGCTCGAAGTACATCCGGTCCGAGAAGAAGCGCTCGTGCAGGACGCGCAACACCTTGTAGCTCGCCAGCTTGGTGGCGGAGTCCGTCGCCCAGAAGTAGAAGCTCGGCTCGAGGTATCGGAACTCGTCGAAGCCCTGCTGGAAATTGAACACCGGGGCGACGTTGATATTGGTGGTGAATGCCGCCGTCCAGTATCCCTCCTGGCGCAACGATTCGGCCATCGTTACGGCGGCATCGGGCAGGAAGTCCATCTTGTGGACCGTCCCGTGGGCCGAGGGGTACTGTGAGGTCAGGATGGTGGCGATAGAGGGCCGCGTCCACGACGACTGCGAATACGCACGCTCGAAAACGATGCCATCTTCCGCCAACATCCCAAAGCCCGACTTCGCCTCCGGTCGGTCCTTGACCTTGTCGACCGCGTCAGCCCGCAGAGTGTCCGCCACGATGAGGATGATGTTCGCTTTGCGGTCGTCGGCAGCGGCGACAGGTCGATTGGCCGCCTTTGGCGGCGCACCCCCCAGTGCGCCGATCAGTCCTGCGACGACCGCAGCGGTCACCAAAGCGACGAGTGGCCCCAGCGCCCCGAGGAAGCGGTAGAGCGTGCGCACAATCAGTGCCGCGGCAATGGCAACGACGGCGGCGCCGGCGACCAGGAGGAGATGCGTGATGATGCCGGCCGTGGACGCCGTCACGAGCTCTTCCTTGAAGATGCGTTGGGCGACATGGTAGCGGGCGACGGCCAGCGCCGGAATCGCGACGCCAGCCGCCACAGCGGCCTGCAGCACGGCGCGCTCTGACGCCCTTCCCCAGCGCAGGAGCTGCCACGCCAGTCCAGCGCCCAGACCGAGGAAGGCGCCG
This sequence comes from uncultured Binatia bacterium (SeqCode), assembly GCA_964455095.1. Lineage (GTDB taxonomy): Bacteria > Desulfobacterota > Binatia > HRBIN30 > CADEER01 > CAYVUV01. The sequence continues at coordinate 5,235 of CAYVUV010000423.1, read as the reverse complement.
AAAAGACCGTAGGTAGCTACACCGAATGCGAACAACCAGTACTCGTCCGCCGCGCCAGAGGTGGCACTGACGAGCGCAGACTCGGCAAGACCGACAAGCGCGCCGCCGAGAGCGCCGGCGACGAGTGCGTTGATCGAGGTGTGAACCAGTTTCATCATATGACCGTCAGAGTGTTGGGGGCTGACTCACGGCAGGAGCACCGACGCCGCGCACGTGGCGGCTTTTGGTGCGACTACATAGCTCCGCCCTCTCAATCCCGAGCCCTCCTTTTGCTCTCGACCCATTTTTGCTCGCCGGGCCCAGTCGGACCCCGCGATTCCGCCCGCCACCTGTTGGTGGCACCCTTGGGCGACTTGCACAGTCGGCACGCTCGCCGCCTGCTGGCACCGGATGGTGCCCTACTCTTCACACGTGCAATTTCACGCCGCTGCACCCTTGTCCAAGCCTGGCGCCGGTCCGCTAGAGCCCACTGGCGTGCTCGAGCAGATCCACCGGCACCGTGACTTGCGTGCGGCGTTTGAGCAGTTCCATCAAGACCTGCACTCGTCGTCTTCCGTTCACGTGCCCCTGGACCACGCCGAGCAGGCCTCCCAGGGGGCCGCGTGTCACACGTACGTGATCGCCATCGTGGAAATCCGGGGCGGCAAGAGCGATCCCTTCCGAGCCGCAGCGCTCCCGAATGAACTCAATGACCTCGTCATCAACCGGCGAGGGAATCTCACCGAAAGCGACAAAGCTGCGCACTCCGGGAGCCCAGATCACGCTGGTGTACTGCGATGCCAGTCGGATCCAAACGAACACGTACCCCGGGAACAGCGGGCCGATCAGGGGCGCAGTGCCCTCGCGCGAGTGCTCCAAGATGCGTGGCATGAAGGTATCCACTCCGCGCCGCGCCAACTGGCCCTGCGCATAATCCTCGCGCCGAGGCTTGGTGCGCACCACAAACCATTGAGGGGTCTCGTGCATGGTCCGATCGCTCGCTCCGTTATCGAGCCATGGCCGCGATGCGCTCGTCCTCTCGGAAGAGCTGTCGCAGGCGCTTGCCGATCTCCAAGGCTTCGTCGCGGCTGGCCAGATCCCCGATGAGCACGCGGCTGACCGTCCGCCCCGCGCCGAAATCGGCGCTGGCCACGCGGGCCGCAAACCCGCGCTGCCGAAGTGCCGATTCGATCTCGTTGGCACGGTGCGGAAGCGGGGTCGAGAGCAATAGCAAAGCGAAACTCGCATTGGATTGTTGGAGAATGACAAACCCTTCGTCGAGCTGTGGCAAGCGGATCTCCTGCCCGACTGAGATCACATCGATATCGCGGATGCTCGGATTGGCGATCTTCATGAGATCCAGAATTGTCGGACTCGCTTGCCCGTACGTGCGGGTAGCGATCTGCGAAATCGAGTCACCGGCTTCGACTCTCAGCGTCTGTGATTTCGGCAAGGCGAGGGTCATGTGCTCGTCGCGCACGGCGGTTGAAGCAATGGCGGCGGAAACTTCCGGCGCCTTCTGAGGCGCGTGCTCCGGTTCGAGCTGAATTGATCCCAGGTTGCGTTCGGGAACGACGGCCGGTGGCGGGACAGCGGGAGGGGCGGCCAGCGCGTGGCGCTGCTCGACCTCGTTCGCCGAGGAGTCATCGAAAGCGTCAACTCCGCCGGGCTGCGGTTCTGGAGCTTGCACTGCGCCCGCCGGGCCTTCGTGAGCGACCTCGACTGGAGCCGGCACCTCAGCGGGCTCATCAGCTGCTTGCGCCGCCGCGCCTGCCAACGGCTCGTCTTCCCAGGCCTCTCGACTCGCCGCCGGCGGCACCCGATCTGCCGCGGCGTCCGGCATCGCACTCCCCCCGGGATCCACCCCGACCTCGGGAGCACCGCCGGGCGCGGCAGGCCCCCTGCCCGCCTCGGCTGCCGTGCCTCTTCCCATAGCGGAAGGCCCGGCGTCGCGATCACGGCTACCGGGCTGGATGACTTCGAACGCTGGCCGACTGGCCACCGGGGGCGACTCCGGCGCTCCATCGCGCCGCAGCAGATTGCGACCCACCGACAGCAGTCCGATCAGAATTGCGCCTACCACAACGGCCACCACGCCGAGCTGAGACATGTTGCGCACTCGCGGGACCGCGGCTTCGCTCGGCACGCGCGGCGCGCTCTCGACCTCCTCCACGGCTGGCTGCCGGCCGTCCACGGACAAAAGATCCGCCGCGGCCTCATTGACGACATCGGCGCCGATGCGCTTCTTGCCGAGCGCGTAACCGATCACGAGCGCGTTGTCGCAGACGATGTTGACCAATCGGGGAATGCCAGTCGAAATCTCGAAGATGCGATCTTCCGCATCGCGGGTGAACAGCTTCGGATCGGCGGAACCGGCTGCTGTGAGTCGCGATTGAATGTACTCGGTGATCTCCTCGCGGGTCAGGGGCAGTAGCCGGCAGTTCACCGCCACGCGCTGCCGGAGTTGACGCAGCCCGGGATTTCCCAGCTTCTGCCCGAGCTCCGGCTGACCGGACAGGATGATCTGCAGGATCTTTTCCTTCGCCGTTTCCAGGTTCGACAATAGTCGAAGATCCTCGAGCACCGAGAAGTCCAGGTCCTGGGCCTCGTCGATCAACAGGGCGACGTTGCGCCCATTGCGCAGCTCCTCCAGTAGGAACGTGTTGAGCCGCTGCAGCATGTACAGCCGCTTGCCATTGTGAACCGGCAGGTCGAACTCGCCGAAGATGTACTCGAGGATCTCGTCGAACGTGACGTTGGTGTTGAAGATAAAGACCGTTCGCGTCGACGAATCCAGATCGTCGAGCAGCTTCTTGAGCAGCGTCGTCTTGCCGGTGCCGGCCTCGCCAATGAGCGTGACGAAGCCTTTGCGTTGGCTGATCCCGTAGTGCAGTGCCGCCAGCGCCTCGCGGTAGCGCGCGTTCAGATAGAGAAACTTCGGATCGGCGGTGACGTTGAACGGCCGCTCGCGCAGTTGATAGAAATCGCAATACATCACTGACCCTTTGACGTCTTCCCCGCCACGCGCCGGGTTCCCCGACCGATCATGGCCTCGCTATGCGGTACGTGCATCATCGCCATGGCTCAATGCGGCCGGCCGTTTTGGCGGAAGTCGTCCGCCCGCAACCCGTGCGCCTTGATCTTGCGATGGAGGGTTGCCTGGTCGACCGAAGCATGGCGCGCGCAGCGGGCGATGCCACCCCGATAGTGCTCGAGCAGTTGGGCCAGGTACTCTCGCTCGGCCCCTTTCAAAAACTCGCGCAAGGGCTTTTGGTACTCACCGCCGTGCCCGCGCCGCCCGTCGAGCCCCCCGTCCGCCGGAATATCTACGTCGCGAATGGTGTCGCCCTTGGCACGCAGGACTGCGCGCTCCATCACGTTCCACAGTTCACGAATGTTGCCCGGCCAGGCATAAGCGATGAGCTGATTTACGGCTCGGTCACTGAGGCGATTCAACCCCTTCTCGCGCGCCAGGGGATTGTTGCGGAGGAACTCCGCCACCAAGAGGGGAATATCCTCGCTGCGCTGGCGCAGGGGCGGCAGATGAATCGGGACGACGTTGATGCGATAGTAGAAGTCCTCACGCACCCGCCCCTCGCGCACCGCGATGGCAAGATCCTGATTCGTCGCCGCCACGACCCGCAGGTCCACGGCGACGCGCCGATTGCCGCCCAGGCGTTCGATGGCGCGCTCCTCGAGTACCCGCAAGAGCTTCGCCTGCATGGGCAAGGAGATGCTCTCCACTTCGTCGAGGAATAGGGTTCCGCCGTTCGCCAGTTCGAACTTCCCAACGCGCTCCTGGTACGCTCCCGTGAAGGCGCCGCGCTCGTAGCCGAACAGTTCGCTCTCGAGCAGCGTTTCCGGAACGGCAGCGCAGTTGATCGCGACGAAGCGGCCGGCGCGCCGTTTGCCCTGGTAGTGGACGGCGCGCGCCACCAACTCCTTGCCCGTGCCGGACTCGCCGCAGATCAGGACGGTGACGTCGTTGCGTGCGAGCATCTCGATGGTCGCGAAAATCTCCAACATCGCCTCATCGCGGCTAACCATGTTCGCGAAGGCGTAGCGATCGGAGAGCTGCCGGCGCAGATACTCGATCTCATCGATCATGCGCCGACGTTCGAGGGCTTTCTGGGTCGCCAGCACGATCTCTTCGGGCTCGAACGGCTTGGTGATGTAGTCCACCGCGCCCTGGCGCATCGCTTCGACGGCGTTGCGAATGCTGCCGTAGCCGGTGATCATGATGACGTCCACCTCGGGCCATCGCTCCCGAATCTCGTGGGTCAGCGCGATACCGTCGCCACCGGCAATGCGGACATCGACCAGCGCCAACGCAAACTGTCGCTGGGAGAGCTGTTCCAGCGCTTCCGGGACGCTGGGAACACAGGCGACCTGGAACGGCTGCGTGGCAAAAAGCGCCTCGAGTTCTTCCCTGACCAGCGGATCGTCGTCCACCACCAAGACACGGGCCTCAGACTGGGTCATGCAAGCCCTTGCTCGTTGGCAGGATGATCGAACATGTAACCGCGGTCGGCGACCGACTGTGGCGCAGCTCACCGCCGTGCAGGTCGATGAGTCGAGTAGCCACGGCGTGCGCCAGGTCGGCTTCCACGGCAGTTGAGGTCGCTTCCTTGGGCGCTACGACTACAACAAACTCCGCTCGCTCCAATGTTGTGTCGTGTGCGACCTGCAAGGTGATGTTCGGTGTACCCCACCAGTCGCGGCCATACACACGACCCATGAGTTGAAAACTCCGACGCAACAAGCGCGAGTCCGCCAAGACCGGAACCACCGGACACTCGCCAACCGCTACGGCACCGCCGCTGATGCCACGCACCTGCGCGGCCAAGCTTTCGGCAACAGAGGCTGCCGCTACCGGACGCAGCTCGATCTCGACCGGAGAAATATAGTCAAACACCAACTCCAAGAGACGCTCGAGGTCCTGCAAAGCCCCGGTGAGACGCTCGGCGTGCGGCCCCAGCCCCTCTCGCGCCACGCGACTTACATGGTACATGCGCTGCAGGAGGTTGCCGACCGCGTGTTCGGCGTCGTCCAACACATCCGGCCGCAGCGCGACCAGATGCTCGCTGTGCCTCTGCTCGGGGTTTTCAGATTCCTGGGCACTGCCGTACACGATCTCACCCATGATTGTCAGTGTTCACGCTTGCGAGTTTCCCTGCGAGGATCAAACCGAAATGGTCGTTTCACGCGCTTTCTTACGAAAGTCGTCCGCCATACTGACGAAACCGCAGCCGTCTC
>CAYVUV010000422.1:0-50017 GCA_964455095.1 uncultured Binatia bacterium (SeqCode) | reverse complement strand
CATCGCCGCGGGGCTGCTCGCTTTGATCTCGAATGTCGCGCTCAACACGTTCATGATCCCGAGCTTGGGGATCGTCGGCGCCGCCAAGGCGACGGCGATCTCGTACACCAGCGCCTGCCTGCTGCTGACGGTGTTCTTCGTCATCGCTTCGCGCATGTCGGTGTTCGATGTCTTCATCCCCAAGCGAGACGATATCCGATACTTCTGGGACACATGGCTGCAAGTGTGGGCCCGCATACAACAACTCCTGCCGCGGCGGATCGAGAGCGGAGAGCTCTGATGGGAACGGGGAATGCAAAGGGGGCCGACGGTGTCTGATGCGGGAGTGCGGCCGGTCGTCGCCTTCAACTGCGCGGAGCACGCGGCGCTGCTCGAGCAACTGACGCGGGGGCTGCCGGTCGAGATTCGGCACGCCACCTATCGTCTGCCGTGGGAGGAGATCGCCGCCCGGCGCGCAGGCAACATCCGCGCCGAGCAGCCGGCGGTGGGACCGGAGCTGCGCGCACAGCTCACCGATGCGGAGGTCATCTTCGGTTTCGCGGTGCCGCTGAACCTGCGCGCCCTGGCGCCGCGGCTGCAGTGGATCGAGACGCCGGCGGTGGGCTTCGATCAGCTCAACGGCACCGGCGTGCTCGATGGCGGGGTGGCCGTGACCACGGTCGGCGGCTTGTTCGCTCCCGCCGTGGCGGATCATGTCTTCGCCTTGCTCTTCGCCATGTGGCGCCGACTGGACGAGTTCCACGCCGCGCAGCAGCGCCGCGAGTGGCAGTTGCGCGAGGTGCGCGAGCTGCAGGACGCGACGATGGCCATCGTCGGGCTGGGCAACATCGGTCGCGCCGTGGCGCGGGCGGCGCAGGCGTTCGGCATGCGCGTGATCGGCACCCGGCGCGGCAGCGGCGCGGTCGAGGGCGTCGAGCGCGTCTTCGCACGCGAGGAGCTGCCGGCGCTGCTGGCCGAGGCCGATGTGGTCGTCCTCGCCGTGGCCGGTACGCCGGAGACCGTGAACCTCATCGGCGCCAACGAGCTGGCGTGCATGAAGCGCGATGCCTGCTTGATCAACGTCGCGCGCGGCATCGTCGTCGACGAAGCGGCGTTGGCAGCGGCGCTGGCGGCGGGCCGACTGGGCGGGGCGGCGCTGGACGTTTTCGTACGCGAGCCGCTGCCGGATGAGAGTCCGCTGTGGACCTTGCCGAACGTCATCGTGACCCCGCACGTCGCGGTCAACACGCCATCCAAGCTGCGGCGCTCCCTCGGTCACTTCGCCGAGAACCTGACCCACTATTGCGCCGGCGAGGCGTTGCGCGACCGCCTGCCGTGAGTCCGGATTCCCCCCTTTCCCCCTTTGCCAAAGGGGGAAGCCAGAGCCGATCCGGCTTACGATTTCTGAGACAGCGCTTCGCGCAGATCGGGCAGCAGAGACAGCGTGTACTTCGGCTGCGGCGCCCCGGCCGGCAGCGGCTTGCCCTTGGCGTTGATCCAGGCGGCGTCCATGCCGACGCTGTGCGCTCCGCCCACGTCATCGCCGGCGCTGTCGCCGACGAAGAGCGCTTCGGACGGCGCCACCCCGAGTTGCTGCAGGGCGGCGTGGAATATGGCTGGATGCGGCTTGCGGCGTCCGAAGTCGATGGAGATCTGCACGGTGGCGAAGAGCTGGTCGATGGCGTGGTCGGCCAGGATCGCATGCGCTGTCGGTCCGTGATCGAAGTTAGAAACCAGTCCCAGGCGGTAGGTGTGCGACAGGTCGACCAGCAGCGCGCGGTGCGCCGCCGGGACCTCCGCGTTGGCGCGCAACGCCGCCATCTGCAGGGCGGATAGCTGCTCGGCAATGGCCGGAGCGTCTGGTCCGGTGCGCCCCAGGCGGGCGAGGGCACGGCGATAGCGCTCGGCGACCGGGACCTCGAAGTGTTCCGGGGGGCGCTGGCGCGCGACTTCCTCGCTGGCGGCGACCAGGGCGTCGAGGAAAGCATCGAAGTCGACGCCCGGCATGATCGCGGCGGCGGGGGTGCGCAGTGCCTGCATCGCCGATCGCCAGGTCGGCTCCTTGACTTTGCCGGTCGGCGCGCGCGGGGTGAACAGCACGACCGTCCGGAAGAGGTCGAAGAGCACGGCGCGATAGGGCATGAGCGAGCGGGCGACGGGGTCGTATAGCACCGGGTTCGCGGTGAGACCAACGGGAATTCTCGTAATTCGCTTTGAATAGGCTGTGGACAGTGGTAGTCGTTTGGCTTCCAAAGGGGCACTGGTGGAGCAGACTGTGAATCGCATGTGGGAAGTGTTCGGCGATCCGTCGCGAACCCGCAAGCCGCGCGAATCGGGTATTACCCACGTGCTCGACAAGGGGATGTCCCTGGCCGAGGTCGAGGGGCTACTCGAGGTCGCGGCGAGCTGGGTCGACCTGCTCAAGTTTGGCTGGGGGACCTCGGTGGTCGTCGAGAACCTCGAAGCCAAGATCAGGCTGTGCCAGTCGCACCGCATCGACATCTACTGCGGCGGCAGCCTCTTCGAGCTAGCCGTGCGGCGCAACAAGGTCGACGAGTATGTCTCGTTCCTCAAGGATCAGGGCATTGGGTTGATCGAGATCTCCGACGGCGTCATCGAGCTGCCGACGGAGGAGAAGCTCGGCTACATCGAGCGGCTGGCCAAGGAATTCAAGGTGCTCTCCGAGGTCGGCAGCAAGGACACCAACGTCGTCGTGGCGCCGTCGCGGTGGGTCAAGCAGATCAAGGGCGAGCTCGAGGCCGGGGCCTGGAAGGTCATTACCGAGGGGCGCGAGTCGGGCACGGTCGGCCTGTATCGGACCAGCGGCGAGATTCGCACCGGGCTCATCGACGAGATCGAGAATCAGATCGACCCCAGCCGCCTGATCTTCGAATCGCCGCAGAAGGCCCAGCAGGTGTGGCTGATCAAGCACTTCGGTCCCAACGTCAATCTCGGCAACATCGCGCCGCAAGAGGTGATCTCTCTGGAGACCATCCGCCAGGGCCTGCGCGCCGACACGATGCTGTCGGAAAACGGCCGCGCCAAGCACGCCTGACCTCGGTCCCCGCTGCCGGTCGCAACCCGATCGCCCGCGTCTCACCCGCCTCTATCGCGATCAATTGACATGGCCGCGCGGCTTCGCAATCCCGCCGTGGTGCTCAATCCCGGCACCGCTGGCGTCGGCATCATCCACGCGCTCAGCCTGGGCGGCGTCGACGTCGTCACGGTCGGACGCAATTGGCCGCCGTTGCTCGGGCGCTTCTCGCGCTTTCCCAAGCAGCACTTCACCTACCGGCCGTCGCAGGGCGAGACGCTGGCCGAGTGCCTGCTGCGCATCGCCGACCAGTTCGAAGGGCGAGGGGTGCTGTTCCCCGCCATCGACGTCGACCTGGAGGCCGTGCTGCTCAACGCCGAGCGGCTCTCGGAGCGCTACCATGTGCCGGCGGCGCCGCACATCGGCGAGCAGATTTTCGCCAAGAACTGGCAGTACGAGATCGCGCGGCGCGTCAACGTCCCGATCCCGCGCCACGTGCGCTTTGCGGCCGGTCAGGATCCGGACCTGGCGGGCTTCCGCTTTCCGCTCATCATCAAACCGTCGTCGCGCACCGAGGCGGTCGGTGGACGCGCCTTTCGGCTCAAAGTCCTCGAGCAGCCGGAAGCGCTCGACGCCTGTTTGCGCGAGCTGGCGCGCGAGCACGAAGGACGCGAGTTTCAACTGGCGGAGAACATTCCCGGCGATCCGACGCACCTCTACACGGTCGGGTGTTACAGCGATCGCGCCGGCCGCGTGTTGCGCACGTACACCGGGCGCAAGATCTCGCAGCATCCCTACACGCACGGCGACGCCAGCGTGGCCGAGTCGTTGGCTCTCGAGGAGCGGGTGGTGCGGCAGGCGCAGGTGCTGTTGGAGGAAGCCCGCTTCCACGGCATCAGCCAGGTGGAGTTCAAGTACGACGCGCGCGACGATCTGTACAAGCTGCTGGAGATCAACGGCCGCGCCTGGTCGTGGATCAAGCTGCCGGCCTTCTCGGGGGTCAACCTGCCGTTGATTCAGTACTACGACCTCACCGGCGATCCGCGCCTCGCGGCCGCGTTGGCCTCGCCGCAGCGCGACGATTTCTTCCTGGTGCGCGACGCCCTGGTGCAGCTCAACCACCTGCCGCTCGAGCGCGAGCTCATCGCCGAGCTCAAGACCAGAAAGAAGCTGATCTCCGCCGTGCAGTACGAACGCGACCCGCGCCTGAACGTCATGTACCGCGTCGCCACCGCCGTCATGCGCCTGCGCGGCGGCAGCGCCTTCTGATCGCTGCGCGCGCCGCACCTTTCTTGACCCCCCTCCCCATGCGTGTTAGCGCCCACGCTGAGAGCCGTTAGCTCAGGCGGTTAGAGCATCTGCCTTTTAAGCAGAGGGTCCTGGGTTCGAGTCCCAGACGGCTCACTTTTCGTTGCGACTCAAGGCTTTGCGCCACATTTTGCGCCGGTGATTTTTGGTGGGACGGTTTCAAGCAGAGGGTCGTTAGCATCATCTCCGCAATCGCGCGCAAATCCCTGTGGCACAGTATGCGTGTGGGAAGGACCGTTCGGTTTCGAAGCCGTCAAACAGGCGTCGGGAGGACGTGAGGTGAGCGCTCGCATCCCCCGGCTTGCCGCGAGCGAGCCGACCGAGGACATCGTTGCCGGTCTGCGCGAGCATGGAGCCGTGATTGTCGAGGGAGTGCTCGCTTCCGACTTGCTCGCTCGCTTCAACGCGGACATCGATCCGATCCTCGAGCAGGTGAGCCCCAAGCGCTCCTACTTGAATCCCGCGATCGACTACTTCTTCGGCGATTGCGTTCGACAGATCACCGGCGTGGCGACCCGCTCGCGCGTCTTCGGCGAGGAGATTCTCTGTCATCCTTTCTACGCGAACATCTGTGATGCGGTCCTGGGGCCGAACTGCGCGCGCTATCAGTTGAATGTCGCGCAGGTGATGGACCGAGGGCCGGGGGCCGAGCAGCAGATCTTGCACCGCGACGAGGACGTCTGGGTCCACCTGCCGCGGCCGCACCCGGAGGTGCAGCTCGCCTCGGTGATCGCGCTCGTCGACTTCACTGCCGAGATCGGTGCGACAGTGGTCGCGCCAGGGAGCCACCGCTGGGAGCGCGGACGACAGCCCGAGTCCGCGGAGCTCGCCTGCGCCGAGATGCCGGCCGGCTCGGCCGTCGTCTACCTGGGATCGACGATCCACGCCGGCGGGCGGAACGCGACGGCGGACCGTTGGCGTCGCGGCATGCACATGAGCTTCGTGGTCGGTTGGTTGCGGACCGAGGACAACAACTATCTGAGCACGCCCCCGGATGTTGCCCGCACGTTGCCGCGGCGATCGCAGGAGCTGCTGGGTTACGCCGCGCATGATGCCATTGCCGTGGGGGGCGGCTATCTCGGCACGGTCGACCTGCTCGACCCCATCGAGTTGCTGACCCAGGGAAAGCTCTAGCCCCGCTCTTGAAGCTGGGAAACTGGTTCTTAGCCGCGCTTTGCTTCCACGGCGGGAAGACCCCGGCACGCTATTCGCTGTGGCGGTCACGTGGAAGGGAGAGCGCACATGAGAACGGCCCGTACGCTCCTCGCGGCAGCTGCGTTGCTGGTGCTCGGCGGGTATGGCGTCGAGAGCACTGACGGTCTCGGAATCGGCAGTGCAGCAGCCCTGGACCCGCCGACCTGCACCAACGGCGATTGCTCTGGACCTCCCGTCTGCACGAACGGCGACTGCGGACCGCCGAGCTGTACCAACGGCGACTGCGGCGAGCTGGCCAATTGCTGTTGCCTCGGGCCCAACACGGAGGGCACGATCCGAGTCTGTTGCTGCCCGTCGCCGAACCTCGACGGCATGACCTGCCGCGAGAGTCTGGTCCTCGGCAGCGGCTTCCCGGACAACTGGCACCAGACCCTGGTCCAGGAGACGCTCGAGGGGAAACAGCTCAAGGCCTGCGACTTCCTGCTCGAGAAGTTCTGCGATCCCCCAGTCGAGGACGTCTGCACGATGCAGAAGCGAAAGCGGGTCTGCCAGAAGGTGGTGAAGAAGGTTTGCACGAGACTCACCAACATCTGCGCCTACCACTATTGCGGACCCAGTTGGTTCCCCTTCGATGAGCCCGCCCCGGACATGGCTGGCTGCGGCTGGTGGAACAAGATCCGCGACTGCACCGAGTAGCCCGCCTCGGAGCAGCTCCGCCATCGGCCCTGGTCCGGGCTTCTCGCGCCGCTCGGCCTGTTCGGGCATCGCTCCGTCTGGATAGCGGATGCTCATCTACGCCTACGACGGATCGCTCAACGGTGACTGGGTTGCGCACTACGCCGTGCGCTTCGCCGCCACTACTCGGGAGCGCCGGCTGCGGTTGCTGCATGTCCACGACGGCCGGCCGGCGGCGGATCTCTCGCAGCGCATCGCGCGCATCGCGGACGAGTGCGCACTGCTCGGCGTCGGGCTCGAGCCCGAGCTGCACGCGGCTGCCGGACGGAACGTGGCGGACCGCCTGCTCGCGCTCGTGCCCCCCGGTCCGGACACGATGCTGGTCGCCGGCACGCGCGGCAGGCCGCGCAACCTGGCCTTCCTCGCCGGCACGGTCTCGGCCCGCTTGCTGGCGGCCGACCGCTGCTCCGTCGTCGCCATCCGCGTGGTGCACCCGGGCGTGTTGGGGCAGCCCGGTCGCGTGCTCTTGCCCCTGGCCGGCCATCCCAGGGGCGCGCGCTACGCGCTGCCGCTTCTGCGTCTTCTGGGTCCGGATCTGCGGCGCCTGCACCTGCTGCTCGTGCGCGAGGTGTCGCGGCTCCGCTTCCGCGTCCTCCAACCGGCCACCGCACGGCGGCTGATCGACGAGGGCCACGCCTTCGTCACGCGGGTCGAGGAGGAAGTGCGGGCGGCGTTCGCGCCGGTCGACTACGCGTTCGATGCCAGCGTCGTCGTCTCCGACGACGTGCCGAAGGAAATCCTGGTGTTCGCCAACAAGCTCCGCTCGCGGCTCGTCTGCCTCGGCGCCTCGGAGCGCTCGTTGCCGCAGCGCCTGGCGTACGGCAATCCGATCGAGCGGATCCTGCGCGATGCCCCCTGCGACGTCGCCGTCTATCGGAGCGTCGTGTGACGACGCAGCGGCAGATCCACAACCTGGAGCCGGCCGAGGTTTATGCCCTCCTGCGCAGCCGCGAGGCGGGGCTCGCGCAGGACGAGGTGGCGCGACGGCTCGCGGAGCTGGGCGCCAACACGCTTGGCCCTCCCCCCCGGCTGCACTGGCTGCGCACGTTGGCCAAGCAGTTCACCAACCTGTTCAGCCTCCTCCTCGACGTCGCGGCCCTCCTCTCTTTCGTCGCGGCGCACATGCAGCCGGGCAGCGGGATGGAGGTACTGGGGGCGTCGCTCTTCGCCGTCGCGGTGCTCAACGCGCTCTTCAGCTTCGGGCAGGAGATGCGCGCCGAGCGCGCCATGGAGGCGTTGCGCAAAATGCTTCCGGCGCGCATCACCGTCCGCCGCGACGGCGTGGAGAGCGAGCTGGAGACATCGGCGCTAGTGCCGGGCGACGTGGTGCTGCTCGCCGAGGGGGACCGCATCCCGTGCGATGCCCGGCTGGTCGAATGCCGCGACCTGCTCGTGAACAATGCGCCGCTGACGGGCGAGTCGCGGCACGTGAGCTTGCGCGCCGCCGCCGTCGCCGCCGGGCATCTGCTCGACAGCCCCAACCTCGCCTTCGCGGGTTGCACGGTGTTGCGCGGTGCGGGTGTCGCCGTCGCCTATGCCACCGGAGCGCGCACGGAGTTCGGCAAGATCGCCGCGTTGAGCGTGCGCGTGCAGCGTCCTCCGACCCCGCTCGAGTACGAGGTTCGCCGCACGGCGCGCGTGCTGACCATCGTCGCCGTGAGCATGGGGTTGCTGTTCTTCGGCTACGGCGTCGCCATCGAACGGCCGCTGTGGGTGAACGTCGTGTTCATGCTCGGCATCATCGTCGCCAACGTTCCCGAGGGCTTGTTGCCAACGCTCACCCTCGCCCTGGCCATGGGCGCCGTGCGCCTGGCGCGCAAGAACGTGCTGGTGAAGAGCCTCAACGCCGTCGAGGCGCTGGGCTCGGTCGAGGTGATCTGCACCGACAAGACGGGAACGCTGACCAAGAACCAGCTCGCCGTGACCCGGATCGTCGACCCGATCGGCGGCGAGGCGCTCGACGAGGCCGCGGCCCGATCGCTGCTCGAGGCGGTGGTGGTGGCGTCCGAGATTCACGGCCGGCCCACCGCGCTCACCGGCGACCCCCTCGACGTCGCCGCGGCCGAGGTCTTGCGGCGCATGGGCGGCGATCCGCTGGCGCTGGCGGGCGCGGTCGTCCGTCACATTGCCTTCGACGTGGAGCGGCGGCGTGCGGCGGGCGTGATCGCCCGCGACGACGTCACGCTCTTCACCATTAAAGGAGCCTGGGAGGCGGTGCGCCCGCATATCACGCGCATCACAGGGGCGACCGGCGAGACGGACGCCGACGCGACGGCGCTGGCCGCGGCCGAGGCGACGGTACACCGGCTGGCCTCGTGCGGGCTGCGGGTAATCGCGGTGGCGTCGCGGCGGCTCGAGCCCGACGAGGTTACCGCCCCCGAGGATCGCCTGGAGAACCGGCTAAGTTTGCTCGGCTTCCTCTGCTGCGAGGATCCTCTGCGCGAGGAGGTGCCCGACGCACTCGCCCGCTGTCATTCCGCCGGCATCCGCGTGATCATGGTGACGGGGGACCATCCCGACACGGCACGGGCGATCGCCGAGCGCGCCGGCGTCCTCTCTGCCGATGCGCCGGCCGAGGCGGTGCTGCTGGGCGATCGCCTCGAGGGCGCCCGTGAGAGCGAGCTGGTCGAGTGGCTGCGCGCCGGTGCGTGCGTCTTCGCCCGCACCACGCCCGAGCAGAAGCTGAAGATCGTCGGGGCCATCAAGCGCATGGGACTCCTGGTCGCGATGACCGGCGACGGCGTCAACGACGCGCCGGCGCTGCGCGCCGCGGACGTGGGCATCGCCATGGGCCTGGAGGGTTCGGACGTGGCGCGCGAGGCGGCGCAGATCGTCCTGCTCGACGACAACTTCGCCAGCATCGTCGCCGGCGTCGAGGAGGGGCGCACCGTCTTCGCCAACGTGCAGAAGTTCACCAGCTATGTGCTCGCCAGCAACGTGCCCGAAATGGTCCCCTTCCTCGCCTACGTGGCCCTGCCGGTGCCGCTCGGCCTCACCGTCATCCAGATCTTGAGCATCGACCTCGGCACCGACATGGTCCCCGCGATCGGGCTCGGGCAGGAACCCCCCGACGGCGAGGCGATGCGACGCCGCCCGCGCGGGCGCAACGGACGACTGCTGTCCGCCTCCCTCATGCTGCACAGCTATCTGTTCCTCGGGGTGCTCCAGGCCGCCTGGGCGATGCTCGTGTTCTTCCTCTACCTACGTGCCGGCGGATGGATCTGGGGCGTCGAGCTCGGAGCGGACGACGCGCTGCATCGCGGCGCCACCGGGGTGACCCTGATCTCGGTGATCTTCGCGCAGGTCGCCAATGTCGTCGGCCGGCGGCACGAGAGCCTCTCCGGCCTCGATCGCGGCCTGCTGCGGAGCCCGCTCCTTCTCATCGGCGTCGCGCTCGAGATCGCCTTCGCGTTCGCCGCACTCTACTGGCCGCCGCTGAGCCGAGTGCTCGGCACCGCCCCCCTGCCGCTCGGGTGGGTCGCCCTGGCGGCGGTCGGGGCGCCGCTCTTCTTCCTGGCGGACCTGGGCTACAAGCGGCTGCGCGCCGATCCACGCTCCGCTGGCGATGGCGACCCCGTTGCTCTGCAAGGCTGACGATCACTGCCCGTCGAAGCGATGCATCTCGCCTTCGGCGGACGCGCGGCCGGGCGATCAGTTCTCAGGACGATGCTTGTCGATGCGCACAGGGGTGGCGCTGGCGGTGTGCAGGCGCTCGAACTCGTCCTTGGTCGCCGCCAGCAAGGCATCGAGGTCCGGGATGGCGTCCGGGTCGGCGGTCAGAGCCCAGAACAGGCCGCCGTCGTAGCTCAGCAGGGCGATCGTCAGCGCCTGGTTCGAGAACAGGAAGGCCAGCGGGTAGATCGCCAGCATGCGAGCGCCGAGCAGATGAACCGGCACCTGCGGGCCCGGCACGTTGGTGACCGAGAGGTTGTACATGCGGGTACGGGCCGCGGCCCAGGCGAGCCAGCCGGCCAGGGGTGGGAAGAACCGGTCGCTGAGCTCGGCGATCATCTCGACGCCGTGCAGCTGGCCGGACTGCCGGAGACGCTGCGTGGTGTCGACGATCGCCTGCAGCCGCCGACGAGGGTCGGGCTCGGCGATGGGCAGCGGAATGGTCAGCACGCCGACGCGGTTGCCCGTATCGCCGCGCTCGCCGGCGGCGCGCACGTTGACGGGCATGGTCATGCGGAAGTCGAGGCCGTGCCGGTCGACGCCGGCGTCGCGCAGATAGCGCCCCACGGCGCCGGCGACGACGGTCAGCACGACGTCGTTGATCGTGCCGCCGAGCCGCTGCTTCACCGCCTTTACCGCATCGAGATCGAAGCGCGTCCAAGCGAAGGCGCGCCGTGGCCCGACCGCGACGTTCAGCGGCGTGTCGGAGGCGACGGTCGTGTTGGCGCTGGCCGCGGCGCCGAGGTCGTGCAGCGCCGTGCCGAGCGTGTCGAGCGCATGGCGCGGATCGGCGAGCATCTCGCCGGCGCCGCGCAACGCCGCGAGCGGCAGTGCCGCGCGCCGGGCCAGCTCGTCAGCCAGCAGGCGCGCTTCGCTCGGAGCCGGGCGCGGCGTCCACGCCGGCGGCCGCGTCACGCGCCGGCCACGATCGAGGCGCAGCAGCGAGGCCAGCATGCCGACGCCGGCGATGCCGTCGATCATGCAGTGGTGGAACTTCGCCAGCAGCGCCACGCGCCGTTCGGCCAGGCCGTCGACGAACCACATCTCCCAGAGCGGTCGGCCGCGCTCGAGCCGCGCTTCCATGATCCGGCTCGCCAGGCGGCGCAGCTCGCGCTCGCCGCCCGGTCGGCGCAGCCGGGCGTGGCGCACGTGCGCAGCGAGATCGAACTCCGCGTCGTCGACCCACACCGGATGCTCCAGCACCGGCACGTAGGCCAGCCGCTGCCGGAAGCGCGCATTGCTCGCCAGCGCCGCCGCGACGAAGGCGCGCATGCGTCGCATGTCGAGCTTGCCGTTGCGCCCCAGCAACCCGCGTCCTTCGAAGACGCACAGCGCGCCAATGTGCATCGACACGTTGGCGTCTTCCAGCTCGAGGAAGACCAGGTCGGTCGCGCTCAAGCGCTCGCAGTGCCCGGTCACGCGGGGAACCTGCCCGAAACCCACTTCCACGCGCAAGCCCAGGTCGGGCGCGATCTGCCGCCAGCGGCCCTCCGCGGTCAGGGGCCGGTGAAGACCTTCCCCGACTGCGGCCCGGCCATGTAGTTGGCCTTCGGGTCGTAGTCGCTCGCCCCGTCTTGTTCCCAGCGCGCGAGCTCGGCGCGCCCCACCACGAACCAGTGCACCTCATCCGGCCCGTCGGCGAGACGCAGGGTGCGCTGGCTGGCGTACATGTCAGCCAGCGGCGTCCACTGCGAGATGCCGGTCGCACCGTGGATCTGGATCGCCTCGTCGATGATCTTGCACACCCGCTCGGGCACCATCGCCTTGACGGCGCTCACCCAGACGCGTGCCTCGGAGTTGCCCAGCACGTCCATGGCCTTTGCGGCTTTGAGGACCATCATGCGCATGGCCTCGATCTCGATGCGCGCTTTGGCGATCGTCTCGGTATTCTTGCCGAGGTGGGCGAGGCGCTTGCCGAATGCGGTGCGCGACAAGCCGCGTTTGGCCATCAGCTCGATGGCGCGCTCGGCGGCGCCGATCGAGCGCATGCAGTGATGGATGCGGCCCGGTCCCAGGCGCACCTGCGAGATCTCGAAGCCGCGGCCCTCACCGAGCAGGATGTTCTTCTTGGGAACGCGGCAGTGGTCGAAGCGGATGTGCATGTGACCGTGTGGCGCGTCGTCTTTCCCGAACACGTGCATCGGCCCGAGAATCTCGACGCCCGGCGTAGCCGTCGGCACCAGGATCTGCGACTGGCGCAGGTGGGGGGCCGCGTCCGGGTTGGTCTGCACCATCACGATCATGATCTTGCAGCGCGGATCGCCGGCGCCGGAGATGTAGTACTTCTCGCCGTTGATCACCCACTCGTCGCCGACCAACTCGGCCCGGCAGGCGATGTTCTTGGCGTCCGATGATGCAAGGTCGGGCTCCGTCATGGCGTAGGCGGAACGGATCTCGCCGTTCAGCAGTGGCTTGAGCCACTGTTCCTTCTGTTCCGCGGTGCCGACCCGCTCGAGCACTTCCATGTTTCCGGTATCGGGCGCCGAGCAGTTGAGACACTCCGGGGCGAGCGGGTTCTTGCCCAGCTCGGCCGCGATGTAGGCGTAGTCGAGGTTGTTCAGGCCCTGACCCTCGGCGTCGGGCAGGAAGAAATTCCACAGTCCGTTCGCCTTGGCCTTCGCCTTGAGGCCGTCGAGCAGCTCGAGCTGGCCGGGTGCCCACGCCCAGCGCTCCGCGCGGCCGGCGCCGAGGCGGAAGAACTCGCCCGTCATCGGCTCGACCTCCTGCTTGACGAAGGCTTTGACCTTCTCCAGCAGCGGCTTGGCGCCTTCCGACATCCGCAGGTCGAACATCTCATCAGTGGTTACGAGACCGGGCATGGTCTTCTCCTCGTGTGGCTCGAATGAATCGGTTGCGGGGACGGTCCGGTAGCTATCGCAGCCTCATGTCGGAGACAAACCCGGCTGAAAGGTCCCGTCGCGGCGGACTTCGACTGTCCGTCCGCAGAATTCCTCCCGCGTCATCGCCTCCAGTAACGTCCGGTCCTCGCTGCGGACCACCGTGCGCGCGCCATCGGGCGTGTCGCAGATGGCGATGCCGTGCGAAAGCGCATCGCGATTGAACATGACGGTGTAGCCGACGATCGTGGCTGGTCCGGCATAGTCCGCGGTGAGAGGGACAGGGAGATCCACCGCGGCGACGGCGCGCGTGACGTCCTCGTAGGCGTAGCCGCCATCATTGGGCACGTTCGAGAGCACCACGCAGCCTTGCTTGCCGAAGATGCCGCTGAGGTTGGAGACCAGGCCAACACGCCGATTCGACGCGCTCCCCGCTTCGCCTGAGCGCAGAACCTCTGCCATCCGCGCGACTCCCTCCAGGCTGAAGTGGTTGAACGGACCGCCCGCGAAGGGCATGGCGCCGGTCACGGTGAGCGGACACGCGCCCGCCAGTTTCAGATCCTGCGCGAAGGATTGGATGGCGGAGGGAAAGCAACTGTAGAGCTCGGCCGCCGTGAGGTCTTTGGTGCCGATTCCCGCCAGTGCTAGAACCCGCTCGCCGCACATCACCGTCCCCGGATGGCTGTGCAGCTGTCGCTGCTGCGCCAGCACCACGACATGCTTCGACTCCACGGCGGACAGCGGATAGATCCACCGCGTGCGATCGAGACCCAACTGCGCCGCCTTCGCCGCGGAGCACACGATGATGGCCACGGCGCGGTTGACGTTCCACTGCGTGCAATGGCGCTTGGAGTAGGGGAACGCCAGCATGGAGTTCTTGGCGGTGGAATTGCGAATCTCCTCGGCGCTGACCGGCTCGCGCCGCCAGGCGTGCGGGTTCGCAGCGGCGACGGCGCTGAAGGAGCTGTAGAGGTTGGCGACGTGGTCGCGGTGCGCTTCGATGCCCAGGCCCTGATGGTAGCGCAGGGCCGATTCGATGAGGGCGAAGAGCTCGACGGGCAAGTGCAGCCCGCGCTGGCCTTCGAGCTCGCTGCAGAACGGGTCTTGCGACGTGAGGTGCACGTCGGGGGGTGGCGTGTCCTCCGGCTGTTGCGTCTCAGCGACCGGCTGCTGCGTGATCATGCTGCGCAGCTCGCGGAATTGCGCTTCGCCTCCCGTGACCACACCCAGTTCCTGCTCGCCGGCGGCGATGGCGCGACACAGGTCGCTGAGGATCGTCAGTTGCAGCACGCCCAGGTCCGAGATGACGCTCTTCGCCGACGGGCATCCCAACGCGTCGGCGATCAGCTTGCCGGGGTTGCGGTATTGCCACATCCCCTGCGTGACGGAGATCGATTCGAGCTGCGTCAGCAACGCAGCCGATCCGGCGTCGTCGGCGGCCCGGCGCACCGCTTGCACCATCAGCTGGTAGGCCTCGGCGCACTGCGTCGGGTCGTCAATTCGCTCTTGATGGAATCCAACGCCGACGATCACCGGCGTGGTCGGGGCGAGATCCTTCATCGGTCACTCGCCCGTGTAGACCGGCTTGCGCTTCTCCGCGAAGGCCTTCATCCCTTCTCGGGCGTCGCGAGTGCCGAAGATGGGGCTGCCGACTTCGAGCTCGCGGATCAGGCCGTCGGCTTCGCTGACGCTTTCGTCGACTTCGCGCAGCATGCGCATCAGGGCGCGAATCGACAGCGGGCCGTTGTTGCAGATATCGGCGGCGATCTTCCTGGCTTCGGCGAGGGCCTCGCCCTTGGGGACCAGGCGCCCGACCAGGCCGAAGGCCAACGCCTCCTTGGCCGTCACGTGGCGGCCGGTGAGCAGGATCTCGGCGGCAAAGGTGTAGGGGATCTGTCGCCGCAGTCGGACGCTGGAGCCGCCGAGCGGGAAGAGGCCACGGCGCGCTTCGGTGACGCCGAAGACCGCGTCTTCGGCGGCGACGCGGATGTCGGTGCCCTGCAGGATCTCGGTACCGCCGGCGACGGCATAGCCTTCGATCGCGGCGATGAGCGGTTTGAGTGGCCGGTTGTGGCGCAGCAGCGCTTGCCAGTGAATGTCGGGCACTTCGGACATGAGCTGCATGAACTCGTCGTCCGATTCGCCGGCGCCCATCGATTTGAGGTCGGCGCCGGCGCAGAAGACGTCGCCGCGCCCGGTGAGAATCCCCACGCGCAGCTCGGGATCGTCGTCGAGCATGCGCCAGGCGCGGTACATGCCGGCGAGCATGCCGGAGCTCAGGGCGTTCTTCGCCTCGGGGCGATTGAGGGTCACGGTCAACACGTGACCGTCGCGTTCGATCAGACAATGCTCCGCATTCATGGGGACTCCTTGGAAGGTTTTGGACCGCCGCCCGAGCCGGGGGCACTCTTTATTTGTATCGGAAGATCAGTATCTTGTGCACCGCCCGGTGCAGCGGCTTTCGAGGTCGTGGCATCGGTGTCATTGGTGGCGGCGTCGGGACAGATTGAGCTTCTGGACGACTTGGAGATGGTGATCCGGACACCGGACCGACGGACGATTCAAGGAAGATCATGAGTGTTCGCCGTGTGTCGCACTGGTTGCTTCCTGCGCTTCTCCTCTGCTCCTTTCGTGCAGCGCTGGCCGCCCCGGAAGGAATGGAAATAGCCATCACCGTTGATGACCTTCCGTCTCACGGCACCCTGCCTTTCCAAACCACCCGGGTCGATGTTGCGCGGCGATTCATCAATACCCTGAAGGCTCACGGCGTACCAAGTGTCTACGGATTCATCAACGGGTTCCGGCTGAAAGTTGATCCGGCCAGCGTCGAAGTTCTCAAGCTGTGGGTGGAGGCTGGGTTCCTGCTCGGCAACCATACGTACGCGCACAGCGACCTCAGCACGATCGATGCGCAGATGTTCGAGAAGGACATCGCCGCCAACGAGCCGTCCCTGGAATTGCTGATGGGATCACGTGATTGGCACTGGTTTCGATATCCATTTGCGCACGAGGGGGACACGCTCCAGAAGAGACGCGCCGTGAGGGCCTACTTGGATGAACACGGGTACAAGGTCGCCCAGGTCACGATCGATTTTCAGGACTATGCGTGGAACGAGCCGTATGTACGGTGCGTCGCAAAGGGTGACACGCAGGCAATCGAGTGGTTGAAGGCGAGCTACCTCAGCGCTGCCACAGAACACATCTCATCGGCGCAGAAGATGGCGCGTCTGCTGTATGGCAGAGATATCAAGCACGTGCTGCTTCTCCACATCGGGGCGTTTGACAGTGTGATGCTTCCCGTGTTGCTGGACCAGCTCGCACACCAGGGAGTGCGTTTTGTCTCGTTACGAGACGCCGCAGAAGATCCAGCCTTCCGCGGTGATCCTGGCCCAACGCTGCCCCATGGCGGCACACTGCTCGAACAGTGGATGCACGCCAAGCAGCTGCGGAATCCGCCACAACCGGGGACGCCGTTCGAGCAATTGGGCTCCGTGTGCCCGTAACAAGCCGGGTAAGAGGGGTGGGATCGGTGCTCGGGGGCTATCGCCGCGAGGCGCGCGGGGAGTGGAGTCTGTGGCTGGACGAGACGCTCTGGCGCGAGGAGTGGTGGCCGCTGCTGGACCGGGGGGGAGAGGACGTGTCGACATCGCGACACGCCCGGACCGTGCGGCTGACCCTGTCGGGAGTCGGTGGTGCCTTTCTGAAACTGTACCATCCCGGAGATTGGCCGACACAGATCAAGGATCTCCTGCGGCCGTCCAAAGCCCTGCGCGCGTTGCGCATGAGCGTCGTGCTCACGGCGGATGACTTCCATGTCGCGCGCGTGCTCGCGGCGGGCGAGCAGCGGCGCGGGCGGTATCTCGAGCGCGCGTTCGTGCTCACGGAGGCGGTGGAGTGGCCGCCACTCGGTGCCCTGGCGGCGGCACTCCGAGCGTTGCCCGCTGACGTCAGAATCGCGCGGCGGCGCAGTGTGCTCGCTGGTTTGGGCAATGAGGTCGGGCGCTTCCATCGCCTTGGCTACGTCCATGGCGACCTGGTAGCGACCAACATTCTCGCTGCGGCGGATCCACCGGTGCGGTTCTGCTTCCTCGATCACGATCGCAGCCGGCGCGGACTGATCGTGGGCCGGCGACAC
Source organism: uncultured Binatia bacterium (SeqCode) (assembly GCA_964455095.1). Classification (GTDB taxonomy): domain Bacteria; phylum Desulfobacterota; class Binatia; order HRBIN30; family CADEER01; genus CAYVUV01. Next base: position 33,162 of record CAYVUV010000422.1, on the reverse strand, counting down.
CAACAGCGCCGCAACCTGATTCAGCTCAACCGGTTGATACTGCCCGGCATCACGCATGCCGATCGCCTGCGTGTCTTCGTTGGGTATGCGTCGGCGCGCGGGTGGGATCGGGCGCGCTGGCGGCGCGAGGCGCGCTGGTTGGCGCGCCGCACCCTTACGCGTCGGCTCGAGATCGAGCGCCTGACAACGCGCCGGGCGGAGGCAGGCGGCGCCCGCGAGGCGCGGCGGCGGAGTGGATGGGTGATGCCGGAGTTCACGCTCAAACAGCGGGGCCCGGGCTGGCGCGACGTGTACGAAACGGTGCTGCGTGACCCGGCGCGCGCGCTGGCAGCGCCGGAGACGGTGATGCTCAAGCGCCGCGACGCGGGGCGGGAGGTCGGGTTGATCGTGGTCGGCGGGGTCCGGCTCGTGGTGAAGCTGTACGACGAGTCCGGTGTGGTGAACCTGGCGGAGCGCTTGCTGCTGAGCTCAGCCGCGGCGCGCGCGGCGCGAGGAATCGCGCGGATGACGGCCGCCGGCTTTCGCGCTCCCGTATTGGTGGCGGTTCTGGAAACTCCCGTCACCTCGCGCGCGGCGCGGAGTTGTCTGGTCACCGAAGCGGTGAGCGGCGAGCGCGCCGATAACGCGTGGCCGCGACTGTCGCGCGTCGCGCGCCGCGAGTTTGCCGCGGCACTGGGTGGGTATGTGCGCGCCCTGCATCAGCGCGGGGTGTATCCGCAGGACCTCTGGATGACGAATCTGTTCGCCGTGCGCGTTGATGGTGGATGGGAATTCGTGCTGGTGGACGTCGACCGCGTGCGGGTCTATTGGCGGGTCAGCTCGCGGCGCCGTGTGAAAAACCTCGTCCAGATCGAGCGCTCCCTCGGCCGCCAGGCGCGGTGGGCGGAACGGCTTCGGTTCCTGCGCAGCTATCTCGGCCCGGTGAGCCGTGCCGAGCTCGTGCGGACGGCACAGGCGGTTCTGGCTGCCGGCCATCAAAAGGACGTCGCCCATGGAACGCGCCGGCTCTGACGCGGCGCCATTCCCACCCGAGGCGCCGCCGCGGCGGGTGCTCATCGTCCTGCTGGGCGCCATCGGCGACGTCGTCCGCGCGCTGCCGCTTGCCCAGCGATTGCGTGCGGCGTGGCCGAAGGCGCACATCGCCTGGGCGGTTGAGCCGGCGGCCGCTCCGATCGTCGAGGGGCACGCGGCGCTGGACCAGGTGATTCGCTTCGAGCGGCGTGATGGGGTGCGCGCGTTCGCGACATTTCTGCGCGCGCTGCGCGCCGACGGCCCGGAGCTCGCGTTGGACCTTCAACGACATCTCAAGAGCGGATTCGCCACCTGGTGCTCGGCCGCTCCGGTGCGCATCGCCTTTCATCGGCAGAACTCGCGCGAGGGCAACTGGCTGTTCAGCAATCATCACATCGCGCCGGTGGAGCGCCTGAGTTCGAAGATCTTGCAGTTTCAGCGCTTCGCTGACTATCTGCGTGTTCCGGCCGTGCCGATTAGCTTTGGTCTGACGACGACGGCCGCGGAGCGGGAGCGAGTGGCGGCGCTGTTGGACGGCGTCGGCGACCCCTTTGCCGCGCTCCTGGTCGGCTCGACCTGGCAAAGTCGTTATTGGTTGCCGGAGCCGACGGCGGCGCTATGCCGCGCGCTGCTCGCGCGTGGGCTGAAGGTGGTGCTGATCGGCGCCGCGCCCGATCGGCCGTTCACGGATGCATTGCTCGCCGAGCGTCCGGGAGCTGTGGTCGATTTTGTCGGGCGCACGACGTTGCGTGACGTCATCGGATTGTTGGAGCGCGCGACCATTGCCGTCGGACCGGATTCGGGACCGATGCATATCGCTGCGGCGGTCGGCACGCCGGTGGTCTCGCTGTGGGGCGCGACGAGTCCCGCGCGGTCGGCCCCGTGGGGGTCGGAGCACCTGGTGGTGCAGGGCGAGGCGCCGTGCGTACCCTGCTACCGGGCCGATTGTCCGATCGGCCAGCTCTGCATGCGGTCGATCACGCCGGAGGGGGTGCTGCGACAGGTGGAGCTGGCGCTCGAGGGCGCGATGGGGACGCGGTGACAAAGCCAAGGGCGCTCGCCCGATCGCACATTGGCTTTGTGCGCGCGGATTTTTCTGTTAGCGACGGTATGCTCGAAACATAGGGCTGCTCAGATGCCTCGCTCACCACGCAATGACGATCGCGCCGCAGTGATCCTTCGGTTTCCGAAGGTGCGCGCGCTCGTGGCTGGGGATCTGATGCTGGATCAGTTCGTCTGGGGACGGGTGCAGCGGATCTCGCCCGAGGCGCCGGTGCCGGTCGTGCAGGTGACCGACGAGAGCTTTCGGCTCGGCGGTGCCGCCAACGTCGTCAACAACCTGCGTTCGCTCGGCGGGCAGGTGTTGGTCTGCGGGACGGTGGGGCAGGACGCCAGCGGACGGCGCCTGCTGGGCGAATTGCGGCGGATCGGCTGTGATGCGAGCGGCGTAATCGGCGGGCGCGGCCTGGCGACCACGGTGAAGACGCGCATTATCGCGCACCAGCAACAGGTGGTTCGGCTCGACCGGGAGGATGCGGCTGCCGACAGCCCGGCCGCCGCGCGGGCGCGTGGATTCCTGCTCGCCAACTTGTGGCGGGCCGATGTCGTGGTGCTGTCCGATTACGGCAAGGGGCTGATCACGCCAACGCTGCTCGCGGCCCTGGCGGCGATGCGAGCGCGGCGCAAGTTTCTCCTCGTGATCGACCCCAAACAGGCGAATTTTTCGCACTATCGCAGTGCGAGCCTGGTGACGCCCAACCGCGACGAGGCCAGTCAGGCTTCGGGAATCGATATCCGAGACGACGCAAGCCTGGCGCGCGCTGGTGCGGAGCTCCTGCGCCGCTGGCAGGCCGAGGCGGTGCTGATCACGCGCGGCGAGCAGGGAATGAGCCTCTTTCGGGCCGGACAGCCGGCGCGACATTTCCCGACCGCCGCTCGCCACGTCTTCGATGTCACCGGCGCAGGCGATACGGTCGTGGCGACGTGCGCGCTGGCGCTCGGTGCGGGTGCCGATCTGGAAACGGCGGCGATACTCGCCAACCACGCCGCGAGCATCGTGGTTGGCGAAGTCGGCACTGCCACGGTGACCGCGGCGCAGCTGCGCGTCGATGTCGCGCCGAGGGCATCCGCGCCGCGCCGGCGTGCGGTGAAGAATACGAAATGATTGTGTCGCGCTGCAGGTAGGTGGAGAGACCAATGCGAAGCATGACGGGATTCGGGCAGGCTGCCTGGCAGGGAGGCGGACGTCGCATTACGGTCGAAGTCCGCAGCGTGAATCAACGCCATCTCGACATACGGCTCAGCATGCCGCGCGAGTACCAGGCATGCGAGGACTCGTTGCGGCAAGTCGTGCAAGGCGCGGTGGGGCGCGGGAAGGTCGACGTGGCCGTGAATCGCACCGGCACGGTGCCGAGCGAGTTTGACGTCGAGATCAACGAAGCGGTCGCGCGGGCCGCCGTCGAGGGGTGGCGTCGTTTGCAGCGCCGGTTGGGCCTGCCAGGCGAGATCGACGTGTCGATGCTGTTGGGGCGCGGCGAGTTTGTCCGCGTCGTCGAGCGCAAGCGCGATGCGGATCCCGATTTGCCGCGCGTACGGCGGTTGCTGCAGGCCGCGCTCAAGGCCTTCAATCAGGCGCGCGATCGCGAGGGCCGTGCGCTTGCCAAGGACATGAAGGCCCGCACCGCGCATTTGCGCCGCATCGAACGGGCACTGCGACAGCGCAGTGCGGTGCTCGTACCGGAGCTGGCCAAACGGCTCACGGAACGGGTCGGAGCGTTGCTCGGCGATCAGGCCGTGAGCCCCGAGCGGCTCCTTCAGGAGATTGCGGTGTTGGCGGAGCGTTCGGACGTGACCGAAGAGCTGGTGCGATTGGACAGCCACCTGCAGAGATTGGCGCAGTTGCTCGACGAATCAGGACAAATCGGCAAGCCGATCGATTTTCTGCTCCAGGAGGTACATCGCGAGTTCAACACGATCGCCTCGAAGAGCGCCGATCTTCAGGTGACGAACCTCACCCTCGATGCGCGTGCGGAAGTTGAGAAACTGCGCGAGCAGACGCAGAACATCGAGTAACTGCGGGCGCCGCGCGGGCTACGGCTTGGGGCGAGACGCGACGAGGTACGCGTTGATCCCGCCATATCCGTAACTGGTCACCAGGGCGTTACGGATGGACGCCGGGCGCGGTCGCAGCGGAACGTAGTCCAAATCGCATTCGGGCGCTGGCGTTTCCAGGTGGTGGGTGGGCGGAATGATCTCCGCCTGAATCGCCAGCGCGGTCGCGGCGAGTTGGAAGGCCCCTGCCGCACCGAAGGGATGACCGAGCACGGCCTTGATCGACGACACGGGCGTCAGCGGCGCGCACTCTCCGAACGCCCGCTTGATCACCAGTGTTTCCTTGGCGTCGAAGGCCGGAGACGAATTGGCGTGGGCGCAGATGTAGTCGATGTCGCGCGGTGTTTGTCCGCGGAGGGCGAGGGCGGCATGCAGCGCGCGGGCGCCAGTGTTTCCCGTTGGGTCGAAACTATACAGCCCCTGCGCGTCGCATGAGAACGCCGAACCGCCGATGTCGACGTAACGCCGTGCGCCGCGCGCGCGCGCGCGGGACGCGCTCTCGAGAACAAACAGGCAACTCCCTTCGCTGATCACGATCCCCGAATGCATGCGGTCGAAGGGGCGCGCCGCGCGCGCCGGGTCGTCGTTCAGCGTGGAGAGCTCCTGCGTCCGCCCCATGCCGGCAAAGACCATTGGCGACAACGGACTCTCCGCCCCGCCCGCGAGGCAGACATCGACCTCTCCACGCTCGATCATCGCGGCGGCATGCGCCACCGCCTGCAGACCCGCGGGACACCCGTTCGCGAAGGTGATCTGCGGCCCACGCGCGTCCACAGCGCTGGCGAGCTCTCCTCCTGTTGCATGGTGAGGAGTTGCGTTTGCGATGAAGGGATTAACCCGGCGGGCACCTCGTTCAAGCAGGATGCCGTATTGTTGCTCACCATCCCGCCAACCACCCATCGCGGTTCCAATGACAATGGCGAGCCTTTCGGCACTGTAGTGTGCGCGCGGCAATCGAGCGTCGTCAAAGGCGAGCTCGCCGGCCGCGAGCGCAAGTTGCGTGACGTGTGTTGTCGTTCGCAATTTGCGTGGCTCGATCAGGTCCTCGTAGCTCTTATCGGGAAGTTCGCCGGCAACCTGGCAGGAGAACGAGTCGACATCAAAACGAGTAACTCGTCGGATGCCGGATCGCCCTTCAGTGATCGAACTCCAGAACGGTTCCACTCCCACGCCAAACGGTCCCACGAGACCTATGCCAGTAATGGATGCTATTTCCATTTTCTTCAACCTAAGCGAAGATAGCTGGCGACGAGGTCTTTCATGACTTCGGAGGTCCCACCGCCGAGACTCAGAACTCGAACGTCTCGATATGCACGTCCGATCCAGTTCTCTTCCATAAACCCCGCAGCACCATGCAGTTGCATGCACCGGTCGACCACTCGCTGAACGATGTCGATTACCTGGAACTTGATCATGCAGATTTCGCGCGCTTCGACTTTGCCGTCCCGGAAGCTCTCGCAGACGGAATGAACGAAGCGTCGGGCCATCTCAATCTCGGCGGCCATCTCGCTGACGCGGTGCCGGATTGTTTGGAGAGCGGAAAGGGGCCGATTGTAGGCGACTCGTTTGCGGAGGTAGTCGATCGTGTCGTCAAGAGCCAGCGCGGCAAGCGCTACACTGCTGGCGCCACCGATCAGCCGCTCCTGGAGGAGATTCTGGGTATGGTAGAAGTACCCGAGGTTTGGCTTGCCAAGAGTGAACGCCTTCGGTACGCGGCAGTCTTTAAACTCGAGCCATCCGGTTGGGGATGTATTCAGCCCATGCTTGCGCAGGGTTTCTTTCACCGTGAATCCGGGTGTGTCGGACGGGATGATGATCAAAGAGAAGCTATTGGTATTTCTCTCGCCGGTCGTGCGGACAAGTGTAACAATAAAGTCTGCGATCGGCCCATTTGTAATGTACTTCTTCTCGCCATTGATGATCCAGAAGTCGCCATCGCTCCTTGCTGTGGACTGTGTCGCGTTGATGATGTCCGAGCCTCCACCAGGCTCAGTCGACGCGAGAGCTCCGATCTTGATCCCGCGGGCAGCTGGTGTGAGAAACTGTTCCTTCTGTTCCCCTGTGCCGAGCTTTGCGAGGAGCGGCAGAAAGAAGTTGTTCTGTGCGAGCACGCTCAGGGTCAGGCCGCCCATTCGACAACGGGGCAGTTCCTCGGCCAGAACGATGTCGAATCCGAAATCGAGCGCTTGCCCGCCATACTGAGGGGCTTGTGTCATCCCCAACAGCCCTTCGGTAGCGAGTTCTGCGAAGATCGTGGTTGGAAACGCGCCGAGTCGCTCCCACTCATCCGCGTGGGGGGCCAAGCGCACTTCGACGAATTCGCGGGCGCGAACTCGGAAGTCATCGTGCTTGGCGGAAAAAAGCGTCATGCAGGTCGCCGCGCCACGCACTCGTAGACATAGTCCACGATCGTTCGGAACTCGTTCAGTTCGACCACCTGAATTGGGTCTATTTCGATTCCGTAGGCGTCTTCAATGGCTACTTGCAGTTCCACAAACGCCACTGACTCCATCTGGAGATCCCCGTCGATGGTCGCGCCGGGCGTGATACGATCCAGGGGGATTTTCGTGATTTCGTTGATGAGGTGCGCCAGTTGAGATTCGACGCCATCGCGTGTCGCGGCGCTAGGCTGCGCCATCACGGTGCCGCAGGCCCCGATGAGAGGTCAGTTGCGTTCCTTCCCGGGGCTGTATTCTGAGATCAGATGAAGGTACCAAGAGGATGGTGCCGGGATGCGCAGTTGACTGGGGAGCCATCAATCGGGAAAATACGAGCAGAAACTCAAAGATGTCAAGCATTTCGCGAAATAACGCGGCCGCAGTTTTGTGCATTGGTGGGGGGCGCGCCATGGGGGGACAACTTGTCCCTCCTTTGTCGAGCCGTGGGGGGCGATTTGTTGCACGGGCTAACGTTTAAGGTGGCCGATGGATTCGAGCGGGGCCAGGCAATGCACCTGCGCGAGGTGGTCTACGGGCGGGACCTTGGGCACGTGCCGGCGGACGGTCTCGATGATCGCAGTTACCACCTTATCGCACGCACTCACGGCGGCGAGGTCATTGCCGCCTTCCGAATAGTGGGGCCGGAGCATCGGCCCTTTGATTTCGAGCAGTTTGTGCCACTGGATACGATTATCGCACCCGGCGGCGTGCCGGCCTTGATCGGGCGCCTGTGCGTCCGCCCTGACTATCGACCAGTCGGGAAAGGCATCTACCTTCAGTTCGGTTTGCTTAAGCTCGCGTGGGACTTCTGCGCAAAGAACTCCATTACCGACCTCTTTTTATATACTTACGACAACCTAATTGAGTTCTATCGCGGCGCGTTCTTTGAGCTCCTCGAGTTCTCTTTTAATCACCCAGATTGGGGCGGGGTTCGCCTGATGCATCTCGATCTTACCAGTCTCCGCGAGAGATGCGTGAATTCACGGTCACGGTTCGCACGTTTCCTCCTAGCCGAGAACGATGCCCAATTTCTGCTGTAGGATAGCGTAGTGACCTACCACTGGATTATTCCACTCTTTGCGGCGATGGCGAGCTTGGGCGTGGCCGTCCTGGTGAATCGCCGAGGCCCTCGGAGCCCGCTCAGCAAAGCATTCACAATCCTGGCGATTGCGCTTGTCTTCTGGAATCTCAACTTCTTGGTACTGTACTCAGTCGCTGACTATCCTCTGGCGTTTGCCCTGACGCGAGTATTTCGAACTGGGGCATTTTTTGTCCCACCCCTGGTGCTTCAGCTGATTGTGGCATTCAGGGAGCGTAGTTCGGCCCTCTGGCCGCGGATTCTCCTCATCGACTACGCGGTATCGCTGTGCCTTGCCGTTGCGAATGGATTCGACCTGGTTGTCACTGAACTGCGCAATTTCGCCTGGGGGCACTATACGGTTGGTAGCTGGCTATATGATGTATTTACCATTTCACTCCTCATCAATTTTGCCGCTGCGATCGCGCTGTTGATTTACGAGTTCAAGACCAGTCGAGAGCCGCGCGTCAGGGTGCAGCTGAAGTTCATGGGGGTTGGGGCGCTGGTAGCCTTACCTCTTGGCCTTACGAACGTTCTCCCCAGCTACGGCGTTCCAGTGTACCCGCTTGGGAACCTAGGGAGCGCTGCTTGGGCTGCCATTGTTGCGTACGCGATCGTCCGGCATCGATTGATGGACGTCGACGTTGTTGTCGCTAAGGGCGTTGCCTATGCAGCGGTCGGAGCCTTACTGGTCGCGCCTGCTTTCTGTCTGTCTCTTCTCATGCAGCAGTGGGCCTTCGGCGCTGTGCATTTTGATTTCTCGTTTGCCCTCCTTGTCCTATTCGTCATTATTGGTGTGTTGTTTCCGACATTGCGCCTTCGGGCGGAAGCGCAGGTGGAGCGATCGTTCTTCCCAGAGAAGCATGAGTACCGGTTGGCGCTACGCGAGTTTACGCGAACGATCGTGCGGATTCTCGACCGTGAGCGCCTTCTGCTTGAGTTGACCAAGGTCTTAGAAACCAGCCTTAGGTTGGAGCATGCCTCGGTGTTTGTGCGGGACGATTCTAGCGAGACATTTACGGCGGAGGCCATTAACCTGCGGGTGCCCAAACGAGAGTTTCCAGCGAAAAGTGAATTCATCCGTTGGTTGGAGCAGCGGGGCGATGCGGTTCTAAGGGATGAGCTTGGCGACCGACGGGAAGGGCAAACTGGTGTCGAGGTCACGCGTGTGTTTGTGGCGAATGAGTGGGAGTTGTGCGTCCCACTTTTCATCAGCGGACGGTTGACTGGCTTTTTCGGTCTGAGCAGAAAGCGAAGTCTAGACGCCTTCTCCGTAGCGGATCTTGAACTATTGGAAACCTTGGCCGCCGAGTCCGCCATCGCCCTCGAGAATGCCCGGCTGTATGAGGAATTGAGGCGGTCGAAGGACATCATTCAGCGTGCGGGGCGGTTGTCTGCGCTTGGGACGCTCGCGGCGGGAATTGCGCACGAGATTCGGAATCCGCTCGTGTCGATCCAGACCTTCTTTCAGCTTGCGCCCCAGCGTTTGCATGACGAGGAGTTCGTCACGTCCTTCTTGAAGCTTACCGAGGAGGAGGTGAAACGCATCTGCGATTTGATCACGGAGCTATTGAACTTCGCAAAGTCGCCGACGCACGCTTTCAGTGAGATTGATCTGGCGTTGGAAGTGGAGCGTACGCTCACGCTGCTGGCCCCGCAGGCGCGGACGTTGGGTGTCTCGCTGCGTCACCAGGCGGGTGATGTGCCTTCGATCGTTTACGCGGATGGCGATCAGGTGCGGCAGGTGCTGATCAATGTGATTCTGAACGGCATCCAGGCAACTCCTCCGGGGGGCGCCGTGTCAGTGGTGAACCGTCAAGCCGAGCATCAGGGGGGCGTGTACTGCCAAGTCGAAGTTCGGGATAGTGGCAGTGGGATTCCAGCCGACCTTCGCGATGATATCTTCAATCCGTTCTTTACCACGAAGGACAAAGGGACCGGCCTTGGGCTGTCCATCGCCAGTCAGATTATCACTGAGCACGGCGGATTTATCGGAGTCGAGAGTCGAGAAGGCTCGGGAAGCTGCTTCTTGATTCACCTGCCCGCGTCGGTGCCGGGGCAGGCGAATGACGGCCCTGTCGGTTCCGAGTTCGATTTGCCGCGCCTGCGGGCTTCGCAGCGTTAGGCGCGAACCGTGATGCCGCCGTCGACCGGGATAACCGTTCCGGTCAGATAGGCGCCCGCCCTCGAAGCGAGGTAGATGGCCACTCCGGCCATATCCTCTGGCTCGCCGATGCGGCCGAGCGGACATGAGCTCACGATAGCATCGCGGAATCGGTCGAGCGTCTCGGCCATCATCTTGCTCTCGAACGGACCCGGCGCCACGGCGTTCACCGTGATCCGCGGTGCGAGGCGGTTGGCGAGCACGCGCGTCAGGTGGTGCACCGCCGCTTTGCTCGAGGAGTAGGCATAGGTTTCGAGCAGGGGAGCGTGGATTCCATCGATCGACCCGATGTTGATCACGCGAGCGGGATCGCCTGGCGCGGCCGCTTTCTCCAGCATCGGCACGCAGGCCCGTGTGAGGTTGAACACCGACTTGAGGTTCAAGGCCATCACCTTGTCCCACGCGGAGTCGGGGTATTCGCTCATCGGTGCGCCCCAGTTCGCTCCGGCGTTGTTGACCAGGATGTGAAGGGCGGGCTCCCGCTCCGCCAGCGCCTGGGCCACCCGGCGGGCTTCGGCGTCGGTCGAGAGATCGGCGGGCAGCGATATGCAGGTGCCCGACGCGGACAACTCGGCGGCGACCTGATCACATACCTCGCGCTTGCGCGATGAGATGTACACGCGCGCGCCGGCTTCGACGTACCCGCGCGCGATCATGAGCCCGATGCCACGCGATCCGCCGGTCACCAGGGCGATCTTGCCGGCAATGGAGAAGAGATCCTTCACCAGACGTCCTCCTCGAACATGCTGTCGAGTTTCGCCGCGCGGCGGCGCAAAATCTCGCGCTGCTCCGGATGGGTGAGAATGTAGAGATCATTGCGTTCGATACCGCGCAGCACGCGCCGCGCGACTTCCTCGGCGGGAATCGTGCCGCCGGCCATCGCGGCCGCGGGCGGAATCACACCCTCCTCGGCATTGCGCAGGTCCGATGGGCGCATGCGAACCGAGTTCTCGTTGATGTCGGTCGCGACGATCATCGGGCACAGCACGCTGACGCCGATCCCGTTCGGCTTGAGCTCGCGGTTGAGCGCTTCGGTGAGCCCGACCACCGCGAACTTCGCCGCCGAGTAGATACCCAACCACCGCATACCGACCAGACCGGCCATGGAGGCCGTGTTGACGATGTGCCCGCCGGCCCCTTGCTCGAGCAGGATGGGTACGAAGGTTTCTACGCCGTGGACGACCCCCCAGAAATCGACGCCCAGGACGAACTCCCAGTCGCGATGGGTCGCCTGGGCCATCTCGCCGAAGATGGCGACGCCGGCGTTGTTGCAGACGATGTGCACCGCCCCGAAGCGCGCGCGCGCCTGCTCGGCCATGGCGCGGACGCTGTCGAGCTTCGTGACGTCGGTTTGCACACCCAGCACCGGCACGCCGCGCGCCGTCAGCTCGCTCACCGCGGGCTCCAGCGCCTTCGGATCGAGATCCGCCAACACCAACTTTGCGCCGCGCTCGGCGAACGCCCGCGCCATCGCCAGGCCGATGCCGCGGGCGCCGCCTGTGATGACTACGACACGATCTCGGAACGAATCCATACGTGCTGCTCGGTTACCACGCGGCAGCCGGGGGTCGCAAACTCACGCGGGAGCGCGCCGCCGACTGACTTCGTGCGTCCGCGGGGTGCTTCCTCTATGATCTGCGGCCGTGAATTGACCGCGCAGGCAAAGTTGATCGAAGCGAACGAAGGAGGACCAGCATGGAAACCCTGAAGACGATGACCTACGCCACGACGGGACGTATCGCGCGCATCACGCTCAATCGTCCGGAGCGGGGCAACGGCATCACGCTGGATCTGCCGCGGGAACTGGCTGCCTGCGTCGAGCGCGCCGACCTCGATCCCGCCGTGCACGTCATCGCGTTGGCAGGCAATGGCAAGGGCTTCTGCGGCGGATACGATCTGGTTGCGAGCGCCGAGCGCATGCTCAACGAGCGCCCGTCCGATGCCGGCGCACCCTCCGTGCCCCCGGGGTCACCGCTCGACCCGCGCGTAACCGCGCGCAACCACGATCCAAGCGGCACGTGGGATCCGATGATCGACTTCCAGATGATGTCCCGCAACGTGCGCGGCTTCATGAGCCTGTTTCACGCCAACAAGCCGGTCGTCTGCAAGGTGCAGGGCTTCTGCGTGGCGGGCGGCACCGACATGGCCCTGTGCAGCGATCTGTTGGTGATCGCCGAGGACGCCAAGATCGGCTATCCGCCGGCGCGCGTGTGGGGGACGCCGACGACATCGGTGTGGGCGTTCCGCATCGGCATCGAGAAGGCGAAACGCCTGCTCTTCACGGGCGATTGCCTCAACGGTCGCGAAGCCGTCGAGTGGGGCCTGGCGACCGAGTGCGCCCCCGCAGACCGACTCGACGAGCGCTGCGAGATCCTGCTCGAGCGCATTGCCCGCATGCCGATCAACCAGCTGGTCATGATGAAGTTGCTCGTCAATCAGACCGTGCTCGCCGCCGGCCTGCCGACCACGCAGATCCTCGGCACCGTGTTCGATGGCGTCGCGCGCCACACAGCGGAAGGCCACGCGTTTCAGCAGCGCGCGGCCGAGGTCGGCTTCAAGCAAGCGGTGCGCGAGCGCGACGAGCCCTTCGGCGACTTTGGGGCCAGCACGTTCAAAGGGTGATCGGTGGGGTCCGTGCGCGTTATTCCTTCAACTGGAACAGTTGGTTGAGGTACTCGACGAGCAGCCGTTCGCGCAGGGCGGGCGACAACGCGTTCAGCATTTCGTTGATCTCCGCCATTCGCGCGGGCAGGGCGGTTCCCTGTATGCCGGCCATGCCGAGCATCTGCCCGAAGGTCTCCTCGCTCAGTGTATCGGGGTCGATCGATCCGAACATTGCCTGGACACCCGAGGCGATGGCACCCGACGGCATGCGCTTCGCCAGCTCGACGCAGTCGCGCAGGTCGCTGATCAACGCGTCGACCCACTTCGCGCTCGCCGGGTTGATCGACAGGTGGATGTTCTCCTTCGAGCTCTGAAACCCGAGCTGTGGCTGGATGTACCAGCCGCGCGTCTTCATCTCGTCGATGACGTGAAAGACGCTGACCGTGTCGGACGTGAAAGCGACGAGGTTCATCTCGGGGCGACCCAACAGGCGCAGGTCGTCCATCGCGTCGATGGCCGCGACGATGCGCCGCGTCGCGTCGAGCACCTGCCGGGCAATCGCCAGATAACCCTCGTCGCCGATGAAGTTGAGCACTGCCCACGCGGCGGCCAGGGGGCCGGCCGACTTGGCGCTCTGTACGGTCGGATTGATGATCGTGTACCCCGTCCAATTGGCGCAGGCATAGATCTGATACCGGCGCAGCTCCTTGGTGCGGTAGAGGATCGTCGACGCTCCCTTCGCGGCGAAGGCGTACTTGTGCAGGTCCATCGAGATCGACGTCACGCCGGGAACGCTGAAGTCGAAATCCGGCACCGGCGCGCCCAGGCGGCGAAAGTACTGCAGCAGAAAGCCGCCCATGCATCCGTCGACGTGCAACGGGAGGTCGTGCTCGATGGCCAGCTGGCCCAACTCGCGAATCGGGTCGACGACGCCGTGCGCATACGACACGGCGGATCCCACCAGCAGGACGGTATTCGGCGTGATGGCTTTCCGCACCGCTTCGACATCGGCCTTGAACGTGTTCGGGTCGACGGGCACCAACACGACCTGCAGGTCGAGGTAGTGGGCGGCCTTCTGAAAGGCGGCATGGGCGGTAGCGGGAAGGACGATTTCCGGTCGAGTGATCTGCGGCCGCTTGTCGCGCGCGTAGTCGCGCGCGGCCTTGACCGCCAGGATGATGCTCTCGGTGCCGCCGCTGGTGAAATTGCCGACCACGTCCGCGTCGCCATTCAGATGCGCGGCGGCCATGGCGACGACCTCGTTCTCGAAGCGCAAGGCGCTGGGGAACACCGTCGGATCGAGGGCGTTCTCCGTCAGGTACATCGTGTACGCTTGCTTGATGACCTCCTCGGTCTCACGACCGGGATCGTAGACGTAGGCCCAGGTGCGCCCATCGCGCCACGGCATGTCGTTGGCGCGATACTCCTCCAGGCGCTTGAACAGCGCCTCTCGAGCCATCCCGTGAGCGGGAATCTTCATGAGCAACTCCTCCCCGTGATCGCAGCGGTGGAGTGCTCATGTCAGAATCAGCCCTGGGTAGCCAGAGTCTGCCTCGGCGGCCGCCGCCACGTTAGCGGGTGGAGCTTGCCGCGCGTGCCTCGCTGAGACGGGTCGGTGTCGCGCGCCGGCCGGACGGGCGCCGCCCCGTCATGCGCGCCGCGTGTCCGTTCGGCTTGGACACTGGCCGTTCGGAAATCAACATCGGCGCCGGTGTCGCCTGCGCGTCGAGACCAGCGGCGAGGCGGAGCTCCTGGAACGATTCGCTGAGCGCGCGCGCGAAGAACCCGATGTCCGGGAGCAGGTTCCAGTCGGCCGTCAGGCCCCAGTACAACTTGCCATCGTAGCTGAGCAGGGCGATGCCCAGGCCCTGGTTCTCGAACAGGGGAACATGCGGGTAGACCGACACCATACGCGCTCCGAGGAGGTAAAACGGGACGGACGGACCGGGCACGTTGGTGACGATGAGGTTGTACTGGTGCGACTTGTGAATGAGCCGGGCGAGCAGGTTGCGCACACTGGCTCCGGTCCACTCGACCGCCTGCGTGATGGCCTCGGCTCCCGCCGCCTGGTTGCTGTCCTTCAATCCCAGCGTCGTCTCGCGCACGTCGGCGAGCTGGGCCAGCGGGTTGGCTTGGTTCACGGGCAGCGGCACGACCCAGATGGAGACGCGATTGCCGAGCGCGCCCTGTTCGGCGGTGGCGCGCGTGCTGACCGGAACCAGCACTCTGAAGTCCTGGATCGCCGTGTCGTGACGCCGATGCTGTAGGAAGCGCCGCGCGGCGCCGGCGACGGTCGCCAGGACGATATCGTTCAGCGTCGCGCCCAGCCGCGTTTTCAGCTCGCGCACCTCGGCCAGATCCATGGCCAGCCAATCCACTCGGCGATGGGCGCCGATCTCGTCATTGAACGGTGTGGGGGGCGCGCCGCGCACGCCGGCGGTGACCAGGCGCCAGATTGCCGCCGCCCGCGTGCCGACCTCGCGGCTGGCTTTCGCCGGCTGCTGCAACGCGCTGCGCAATCGCCGCGCTACGCCGATCGATGCCCTGGTGCGGCGCCGGATCTCGTCGCGCATCAGCTCGCGCTCGCTCGGAGGCGGGCGTGGAGTCCAACGCTCGGCCTTCTCCACTTCATCGGTCGGTTCGGTGCCGAGCAGGGCGGCCAGGATGTCGATGCCGGCGATGCCGTCGACCATGCAGTGGTGCACCTTCGCCACCATCGCGAAGCGTCCACCGGCCAGCCCCTCGATGATCCAGATCTCCCACAGCGGCCGGGTGCGGTCGAGTGGCCGTTCGAGGATCTCGGCGACGCGCAGCTGCATCTGACGCTCGCCACCCGGGCGCGGCAAGCTGCAGTGGCGCACGTGGTAACCGAGATCGAACTCCTCGTCATCGACCCAGATCGCGTCGCCGGTGAGTGGGGCCAGGTGGATGCGCTGGCGGTAGCGCGGGATGAAACGCAGCCGCGATCCGACGTGGGCCCGAATGCGCTTGATGTCGACGCCGCCGTTGCCGGTGCCCAACGATCCGGTCTCGAAGACTGCCGACACCGCGACGTGCATGTATGTGGTCGGCGTCTCGAACGCCAAGAAGGCTTCGTCCAATCCAGAGAGTCGTTCGTATGTGCCTCGCTCCATCGCTCCACCTCCGCGTTCGAGGGATAGAGCAAGGCGGATACCAGCGCTGTCCTACTATGCGCGTTGGAACGAGGTGCCCCTACTGGCTGCGAGACGGATTCGTGCTGCTTTCTTGGACGCTGGGACGCCTAGAAGTTAGGCAGCTGAGGCTGCGGCGGTCCGCCTGGCGGTTCGAAGAGGTAGTGCGAGATGCCCCACTCCTCTCCGTTGCGATAGCCGAACAGCTCGGCGCAGGCGATGAAGAACAGATGCCAGCGCATGAACCAGCGCGCGCTTTCGCCGCGGCCGTACGTCTCCTCGAACAGCGCCAGTACTGCTGTGCGATGCGCATGGAGGTTGCGCAACCAGGCCTCGGCGGTGCGGGCATAGTGCCGGCCGCCGATGCGCCAGTGCTCGACGAGGGCCAGGTCGTTTTGGAAGTGCAGCAGCAAATCGTCGGAGGGCATGATGCCGCCGCTGAAGAAGTGGCGCTCCATCCAATCGTCCTGGCCGGCGTTTTCGTAGGGATAGGCGAGCTCGCGGTGGGAGAAGATGTGGACGAAGAGCTTGCCGTGGGGCCGCAGCCAGGTCGCGATGCGCGCCATCAGCCGCTCGTAGTTGCGCATGTGCTCGAACATCTCCACCGACACGACGCGGTCGAACTGCCGGTCGATGGTGAAGTCGTTCATGTCGGCGGTGTGGACTTCAACGTTGCCGAGCCCTCGCGCCGCACACCGGGCGAGGATGAACGCGCGCTGCGAGGCCGAGTTGGAGACCGCCACGATGCGCGCGTGCGGATAGTGCTCGGCCATCCACAGCGTGAGCGACCCCCAGCCGCAACCGAGCTCGAGGATGTGCAGGTCGTCGGCGAGCCGCGCGCGCTCGCAGGTGAGCGCGAGCATGGCCGCCTCGGCGGCGTCGAGGTCCGCGACGCCGGCGGGCCAATAGCTGCTGCTGTACTTCAAGTGCCGCCCCAGCACGTGCTCGAAGAACCCGGCGGGCACTTCGTAGTGCTGGGCATTGGCTTTCTCCGGATGCAAAGCGATGGGGCTGCGCCGCAGCTCGGTGATGAAGGCGTGCAGGGTTGCTCTCTGCGCCGCGTCATCGCCACGGCGCTGGTCGCGCAGACGCCGAACCAGCATGCGCCGGATGCCCCAGCGCACCAGGGCGTCGGGCACCCAGCCGCGTTCGGCCAATCCGATCACCCCCGTTTCTTGCCGGGCGGCGTTGGCGGAGGCGACGCGTTGCCTCTCCTGGCCGGCTTCCATGAAGGGCAGTTTATCCAGTCCCGCCGGCTCGACAAGGCACTGCGCGCCGCGCCATCCGGCGAGCAGCACGAGACAAACGAGCGTTTGACTTTACCGACGGGCCGGCGATAGGTACGCTCCATTTTCCTCGATCTCGGTGTTCAACGTGAATGACGCGGCATGCGGTCGCCGGCGCCTCGGTCGAGCGGAGGGGTGAAACTATGAAGGATGTTTGGGGCCGAGCACTTGCCGTTGGAGCTGCGCTGATGATTTGCAGCGCCGCGGCTTCTGGCGCCGCGGGCGACGCGGCGTCCGAGGAAGTGGCACCCGGGTTGAAGGTCGGCGACGTGCTCGATCAAAGCAATGCCGCATTAGCCAAGGATCTGCTGCCGCCGGAGATCCTGCGCCATTACGAGGCCGGTCAGTATCGCAACAAGATCGTGTCGTACCCGATCGGGCAGGCACATTGGGAGAAGTCGTTTCTCGAGGCGACGGAGAAGAACGCGGGCCAGCTGACCGTGGACGAGCACGGGTCGATCGTCTACTCGTCGACCGGCAAGCAGCCGGAGTACTTCTACGGCATCCCGTTTCCGACCATCAACCCGGACGATCCCAACGCCGGCGTGAAGATCGTCTGGAACCAGTTCCTCGCCTACTGGGCCGGCGGCAGCTCGTTCAACAGCACCCTGGTCGCCATGCTCGGGCCGAAGGGGATGGATCGCGAGATTCACGCCAATGGCTGGTTCAATTTCTGGGACGGTCAGAGTCCGAGCTACCGCAAAGAGAACTCGATGAACCTGCAAAGCCAGTTTCTCGGCGTGTCGACGTTCCCCGCCGATCTGCAGGGCACCTCGTCGCTCAGCTGGCGCTATCGCGATCCGAGCAAGCGCGACTCGGTGTGGGCGTTCGTGCCGGCGCTGCGGCGCGTGCGCGCGGTGAGCCCGGCCAATCGCTCCGACGGCTACCTCGGCTCCGACCTGAGCGGCGACGACGGATTCTTCTTCGACGGCAAGCCCGAGGACTTCACCTTCAAGCTAATGGGGCGCAGGGACGGCCTGCGGATTGTCGACCCGGTGTCCGTCGCGGGGCCGATCAAGGTGGAGCCCGCCGAAGGCGGAGGCTGGAAGGCGCTCACCGACGACAACCCGCACATGGCGGGGTTCGAGACGCCGGACTGGACGGGCATCGCCTGGGCCCCGACCAGCGCGGCGCTCGCCAAGCGCTCGTTCTGGATCGTCGAGGCGGTGCCGCGCGACAAGTATTACCTGTACGGCAAACTCGAGCTCTGGATCGACGCCGAGACGTGGGACGGCGCGTGGAACCGCAAGTTCAGCTGGACGGGCGAGATGGTGCACAACTACGGGCTGATGGCGCGCGTCAATCACTCGGCCGGGCCGGAAGACAAACGCGAATGGTTGCCGGTCAGCACCATGGTCTGGGCGTGTGCCGAGAACATCAAGATGAACCGCGCCACGCTCGGCGGCATGCGCGCCAGCCCGAAAGCGCCGTTCGTGCGGCGGATGCCGCTCGATACGACGCTGTTCGACTCGCAGGCGCTGCAGCGGTACGGGAAGTGAGCTGAGCACATGGAGGTGGTGCGGGCGCTGGCGCCCAGGGTGTCGAACTGGGGTCGGTGGGGCAAGGACGACGAGCGCGGCACGATCAACTTCATCACCCCGGAGGTCGTCCGCCGCGCGGCGAGCTGCGTGCGCCGCGGGCAGGTGTTCAGCCTGGGGCTGAAGTTCGGTAGCGACGGGCCGCAGATCGGGCAGGGGGGCCGGGTCAACCCGCTGCATCTGATGAGCGCGGTGAACGGCGCCATCGGGCCCGACCCCGACGGCTTTCGCTACGCCGACGACGTCGTCGTGATGCCGCTGCAGTGCGCCACGCAATGGGACAGCCTCGCGCACGTGCACTACGGCGGGCAGCTCTACAACGGGTTCCCCGCCGAGACGATCACGCCGGCCGGCGCGGCGCGCAACGCGATCGACAAGATCGGCAACGGCATCGTGTCGCGCGGCGTGCTGCTCGATCTGGCTCGCGCGGCCGGAGTAGATCGCCTGCCGCCGGGGAAGGTCATCGCGCCCGCCGAACTCGAGGCCGCCGAGCGCGCGCAGGGAGTGCGGGCGGAGAGCGGTGACGTGCTGCTGCTGCGCACCGGCCATCTGGGGGTGTTCAAACACGACGGCGACCGAGTCGGCTACATGCGCCAGATGCCCGGCCTCGGCGTCGCGTGCGTCGAATGGCTGCATGCGCGGCAGGTAGCGGCGGTGGCGACCGACACCAACGCGGTGGAGGTGATTCCATTCGAAGACCCGACCACGCCGCTGCCCGTGCACTTGCTCTGCATCCGCGACATGGGGCTCACCCTGGGCGAGATGTTCGACCTCGACGAGCTGGCGGCCGACTGTGCGAGCGACGGCGTCTGGGAATGCTTGCTGAGCGCGCCGCCGTTGAAGGTCACCGGCGGCGTCGGCTCGCCGCTGAATCCACTCGCGGTGAAGTAGAGGCGCGGGCTAGGGCCGGAAGGCGCGGTCGACGAGGGCGCTGAGGCGCGCCACCAACACGGTGCGGTCCTCGCGCATGCCGCCGGCGACCCAATCCGACAACAAGACCTGGTCCATGGCGCTGAAGACTTTCGCCAGATACGCCGGGTCCTCGTCGACGAACTCGCCGGCGGCGACGCCGCGGCGAAAGAGGTCCGCCTGCAGCGCGTGGATATCGGTCCACAACTGCACCTGGCTCTCGGTGCTGAGCGACGGCCCCAGCACCCAGGATGTCCCCAGCCTGAGATGCATGCGCAGGAAATGCGGGTGGTCGGCGAAGTAGCCGATGTAGGATTCGATCAGCTCGCTCAGCGCAGCGCGCGGGCTGCCGTCGCGCGTCGCACCGGCCCGCGCCAGGGCCAGCAGCTCCTGACCGCGTTCGTCGAGGATGGCGCGGAACAGATCTTCCTTGCTGGCGAAGATCGAATAGATGGTGCCCATCGAGACGCCGGCCATCGCCGAAATGTCCTGCAGTTTGGTGTTCTCGAAGCCGCGCTCGGCGAAGATCTGCTCCGCCGCTTCCAGGATGTGCTGGCGGTACACGTCGTTGCGCGCCCGCCGCATCTGGTCTTTGAGCGTGTCCTTTGCCACCGGCAACCTCGCAGTGAACCTATCATTGAAAAAAAAGATTGACAATTCAAATCAGCGAATGCTAATTCGAAATCTCGAATTAGCTCCATGCTGATTCGAGTCGCGCCAAAATCGCCAACCGGGAAAACTGAGGAGGATCGGAGATGGAGTTCGGCATTTTCTCTCAAATGCACACGCCGCCCGATGATACCGAGCAGTCGCGTTTCAGGCGCGAGATCGAGGTCGCCGAGGCGGTCGACGCCGTCGGCTTCAAGTACGATTGGTCGCCCGAGCACCACTTCCTCAAGAACTACTCGCACCAGCCGGCGCCCGAGGTGTTCCTGACCTGGGTGGCGGCGCGCACCAAACGGATTCACGTCGGCACGGCGATCACCAACATCACCGCGGCGGTCAATCATCCCGCGCGCGTGGCCGAGCGCATCGCCACCCTGGATCACCTCTCCGAGGGCCGTGTCGAGTTCGGCACCGGGCGCGGTTCATCGTCGGCGGAGTGGGGCGGGTTCGCGATTCCGTCGGCGGCGGAAACCAAGCCGATGTGGCGCGAGTCGCTCGAGCAGATCCCGCGCATGTGGCGCGACGAGCCGTACCAGTTCGAAGGCAAGTACTTCCGCATGCCCAAGCGCGACGTGCTGCCCAAGCCCTACTCCAAGCCGCATCCGCCGATGTGGGTGGCGTGCTCCAGCCCGCAGACGTTCATCGAGGCGGGCGAGATGGGCCTCGGGTCACTGTGCTTCACGTTCGGCACGCCCTCCGAGATCGCCCAGCACGTGAAAAACTACAAAGACGCGATCAAGCGCTGCAAGAACCCGATCGGCGACTACATCAACGACAACATCGCCGTGACGACGAACATGTTCTGCCTCCCCGACGGCGATGAGGCGCGCGCACTGTTTTGCAATGCGCGGACGGAGTACTTCGCCCAGCTGTTCTTCGGCTGGCTCGATTCGATTCCGCGTCCCGCCGGCATGCCGAAGGACGGTCCGATCCCGGCGCTGCCCCCGACGACGTCCGAGCAGCTCAAGGCGGGCCTCAAGGCCGGCGGCCGCCAGGTCGGCTCACCGGAGGAGATCAGCGACGTCATCCAGATGTACGAGGACATCGGCGTCGACCAGCTCATCTACTCGCCGCTGACGATGACCATGGACCAGAAGCATGTGCTGCGCTCGATCGAGGCGTTTGGAAAACACGTGCTGCCCAAGTTCGACAAGGACCCGGTCCACAGCACCAAGCGGCAGCGCGAAGCCGCGCTGCGAGCACAGGCCGCGTGACCGGAACGCGCCCGACACCCAGCGGCTGGTGATGGTGGATCAGTGCCGCCTGCATGAGCGCTCCGGTCTTCGATAAGGTCCTGATCGGCGGCCAGTGGCTTCCCGCCGCGGGCGGGACGTATCCGATCGTCAACCCGGCGACGGAAGAACCGGCGGGCTACGCGCCCGCCTGTTCGGTCGACCAGGTCGAGGCCGCGGCGCGCGCCGCACGCACCGCATTCGAGAGCGGGCCGTGGCCGAAGATGAGCGGCGCCGAGCGCGGTGCCCTGTTGCAGCGCGTCGCCGACGCGTTTCAGCGCGAGATGGCGGGCCTGGTCGACCTGACCATCAATGAGACGGGCGCGGTCCGCCCGGTGGCCGAATCGCAGCAGGTGGGCGCCGTCGTCACGCGCCTGACCAAGTATGCCGCGCTCGCCAGCGCTCCGACGCAAGATGCCCTCCCTCCGGCTCCGCTGTCTGGTCCGGGCGCCAGCGGCATCAGTGCCGGCGTCGTCGTGCGCGAGCCGATCGGTGTGGTGGCGTGCATCACGCCGTTCAACTTTCCGATGACCAACTGTGCCGGCAAGATCGGCCCGGCCCTCGCCTGCGGCAACACCGTCGTGGTCAAGCCAGCCCCCGTCGATCCGATGGGCGTCGCGGAGCTGTGCCGCATCGCCGATTCGGTCTTGCCGCCGGGCGTGCTGAATTTCGTCTGCGGCCCGGGTCCCGAGATCGGAGCGGCGCTGACGGAATCGCCCGCCGTCGACATGATCTCCTTCACCGGCAGCTCGCCGGTCGGATGCGCCATTCAGCAGTCCGGTGCCGCGCGCATGAAGCGCACGCTGCTCGAGCTCGGCGGCAAGTCCCCGAGCATCGTGTTCGCCGACTGCGACCGGGCCAAGACGCTGCGCGGCGCGATGAGCGTCTGGGCTTTCCACAGCGGACAGATCTGCATCGCCGGAACCCGTCTGCTGATCGAACAGTCGATCTACGACGAGTTCACCGCGGAGCTGGCGCAGCGCGCCCCGACGCTCAAGATCGGCGATCCGCGCGAGCCCGGCGTGGTGATGGGACCGCTGGTCTCGGCCGCGCAGCGCGAGCGCGTCGAGCGCTTCATCGCCAAGGGCATCGAGGAGGGCGCGACCCTCGCCTGCGGCGGCAGACGCCCGGCGCATCTCGCCAGGGGCTACTACATCGAGCCGACCCTGTTCACGCAGGCGCGCAACGACATGCTGATCGCGCGCGAGGAAATCTTCGGACCGGTGATCACGGCGATTCCGTTTCGCGACGAGGCCGAGGCGATTGCCATCGCCAACGATTCGGATTACGGCCTGTACGGCTACATCTGGACCGGCGATGCGGCGCGCGGCCTGCGGGTCGCCAGCGCGCTGCGCACGGGCACCGTGCAGATCAACGGCAGCCCGATGAACGGCGACGCGCCGTTCGGCGGTTACAAGTTGAGCGGCGTCGGCCGCGACGGCGGGCGCTACGCGCTCAACACCTACAGCGAGCTCAAGTACATCGGGTGGACGGCGTGACGAAAGCGAGCTATCTGCGGGCAGACTTGCGCTGACCGCTTCTGCGAAGGAGGCTACACATGGCGTTCGATACGATCATCAAGGGCGGGCGCGTCGTCGACGGCTCGGGCCTGCCCATGCGCACGGCCGACGTCGGTGTCCGCGACGGCATGATTACGGATATCGGCAACCTGTCGGGCGCCAAGCAGGTGATCGACGCCGACGGTCTGGTCGTCATGCCGGGCATCGTCGATGCCCATACGCACTACGACCCACAGCTGACCTTCGAGCCGTTCGGGACGTCGTCCTGCTTTCACGGCGTGACGGCGGTCGTCGCCGGCAACTGCGGCTACTCGATCGCGCCCTGCAAGTCGACCGACCACGGCTACATGACGGCCTTGTTCGCCAAGGTCGAGGGCATGACGCCGAGCACGCTCGAGCACGGCCTGCCGTGGGACTGGGACAGCTTTCCCTCCTTCCTCGATGTGCTCGACAAGCGGCTCGGTATCAACGCCGCCTGCTACGTGGGCCACTCCGCACTGCGCCGCTTCGTCATGGGCGAGGCGGCGTCCGAGCGCGCGGCGACTGCCGACGAGCTGAGCAAGATGCAACAGCTGGTGCGCGAGGCGATGTACGCCGGCGCGGCCGGGTTCTCCTCGTCGATGGCGCCGACGCACGTCGATCAGTTCAACAAGCCCGTGCCCTCGCGCCACGCGGCGTATGAAGAGGTGTCGACGCTGATCGCAACGGCGGGCGAGGGCGGTGCCGGCAGCATCTCGTTCCTGCCCGAAACCGCCGTGCGCGGTCTCGACGAGCAGGACCGCACAAGGCTCATCGAGCTGGCCAAGCGCTCGGGTCTGCCGGTCATCGTGCAGGGCATCAGCAAGCGCGCCGGCAATCCGGAGCAGTGGGAAGACTCGACCCGCTTTCTCGAGCACGCCCGCCAGCAGGGCGCCGCGATCTTCTCGGTGCTGCGCACGCAGCCGTTCATGCGCCCATTCAACTGGGCCCGCGGCACCAGCCTCTATGACGGCGTCTTCCACTGGCGCGACCTGTCCGAGCTGCCGCTGGAGGAACGGATCGCCCGCATGCGCGATCCGAAGCACCGCGCCGAGCTGCGGGCGGCCCTCGACAAGCCGAACACCGACGGCAGCAAGGGCTCGACCCTGCCGCCGCCGCCGCTGCACACGGTCTTCGTCGACCGTTCGAAGTCCGACCCCGGCGCCGAGGGCAAGAACATTGCCCAGCTGGCCAAGGAGCGCGGCGTGCACGCGGCCGATATCATCTGCGATCTCGCCCTGGCCGATCGGTTGGAGACGCAGTTTCTGTGGAACACGGAGAGCGACGCCTGGGCCGAGGTCAACGCCGAAGCGCAGCGCAACCCGCACATGATCATCGGCACGGGCGACGGTGGCGCGCACGCCGATCGCGACGACGGCGCCGAGTGGTCGACGTACTACATTCGCAACTGGCTCCTCGACCGCAAAGTCTTCTCGCTCGAGGAGGGCATCCGTCGCATCACGCACCTGCCCGCGATCATCACCGGCATGAAGGCGCGCGGTCTCCTCGCCCGCGGCTACCATGCCGACATCACGATGTTCGACCCCACCCGCATCCGCCTCGGCAAGAAGGCGCTGGTCAACGACATGCCGGGCGGCGAAGCGCGCTGGCAGGTGCGCGCCGAGGGGGTGGCGCGCGTGATGGTCAACGGCGAGACCATCGTCGAGAACGGCGAGCTCACCGGCGCACGGCCGGGCCGCATTCTGCGCGTCGGCAATCCGAAGAGCTGAGCGATGTCGTCTCTGACCGTTGCCCCGAAGCCGCTTTTATGAGAGCCGCGGTTTTCTACTCGACCGATCGCCCGGTCGTGATCGAAGAGGTCGGGATCCGCGATCCCGGCCCCGGCGAGGTGCGCGTCGCGCTGAAGGCCGCCGGTCTGTGCCACTCGGATCTGAGCGTGATCGACGGCACGATCCCATACCCGACACCCGTCGTGCTCGGCCACGAGGGGGCGGGCATCGTCGATGCCGTCGGCATCGGCGTGACCTCGGTGCGCGAGGGCGATGCGGTCATCGTTTCGACGCTCTCGCACTGCGGGCGGTGCAGCAAATGCGACGTCGGACGGCCGACCGAGTGCCGCAACGCGCCGAGCCCGAAGGACGCGCGCCCGTTCACCGTCGGTGGCAAGCCGGCGTTTCAGTTCGCCAACGCCTCGGTGTTCTGCGACGCGACCATCGTGCGCGAGCAGGGCGCCATCCCGATCGACCCGCGCGTGCCGTTCGACCGTGCGGCGTTGATCGGCTGCGGCGTGATGACCGGCTTCGGCGCGGTGATCAACCGCGCCAAGGTCGAGACCGGTGCGACGATGGCCGTGTTCGGCGTCGGCGGCATCGGGCTCAATTGCGTGCAGGGTGGCGTGCTCGCCGGGGCGTCGAAGATCATCGCCGTCGACGTCATGCCGCAGAAGCTCGAGTGGGCCAAGCGCTTCGGCGCGACGCATGTCGTCGACGGGTCACAGGTCGATCCGGTGGCGGCGGTGAAGGACCTCACCGGCGGCGGCGCGGACTATACTTTCGAAGCCGTCGGCAATGTCACCGTGATTCAGCAAGCGATGGACGCGCTCGGGCCGGGCGGGACACTGACCATCGTCGGCGTGCCCAAGGTCGGCACCGCCTACCAGTTCGTCGTCCACGCGCTGTATCAGAACAAAGCGATCCTCGGCTGCCGCTACGGCGCCGCGCGACCCCATCGCGATTTCCCCATGCTGGCGGATCTCTATCTGAACGGCCGCCTGAAGATCGACGAGCTCATCACGCGGCACTACGCACTGGACGATTTCGACACCGCGATCGCGGATCTCCGCAAAGGCAATCTGGCGCGCGGCGTATTCGCGCTCGGCGCTTGAACGGGCAAGGAGGCACCATGGGCAGGTTCGGGTACCACGTCATCGATGCAGACGGACACGGCGGCGAGGCCGCCAATTGGCGCGACCGCATTCCCGAGGCGTTCAAGGTGCGCATGGCGGAGTACCGCGATCGGATCGGCAAACACTACGGCAAGCTGGCCCTACCGGGCGGCGGCACATCGCGCCCGGGAGACAAGTTCGACATGCGCCCGGGCATGACCGACCCGACCGAGCGCATCAAGGACATGGACCTCGAGGGCATCGACGTGACCGTGAACTTCCCCGGCGGCGCCGGCGAGGAGTGGGCGATGCTCGACCGCGACTTCTCGGTCGCGGTGTGCCGCACGATCAACGATGCCAAGGCGGAGTTCAACAAGGAGGCGCCGCAGCGCATCAAGGCCATCGCCAAGCTGCCGATGATCGATCCGCCCGCCGCCGCGGCCGAGCTGCGCCGCGCCGTGACCGAGCTCGGACTGGTGGGCATGGTGACGCCGCAGCACATTCGCGACAAGAACCTCAGCGACCCGAGCTTCGACGTCGTCTGGGCGGAAGCCGAGCGACTCGGCGCGGCGGTGTGCGTGCACGGCGGCGGACAGGCGCCCGACCAGTATCCGATCGGGGTCGATCGCTTTCACACGCGCCTCGAGGTGCACGCGATGACGCACCCGATGGGTAACATGCTGGCGCTCAACTGCTTTACCGTCGGCGGTATCTTGCATCGCTTTCCCAAACTGCACGTCGGCTTCATGGAGTCGGGATGCGGTTGGCTCCCGTACTGGCTCGACCGCCTCGACGAACACTATGAGCTGATGCCCGAGCAGGCGCCCGGCATCGACCGCAAGCCCAGCCAGTACTTCCTCGACGGCAACTGCTTCATCAGCTGCGAGCCGGACGAGGCGATTCTGCCCTACGTGATCAAGCTGTGTGGAGACCGCAACCTGGTGTACGCCTCCGACTACTATCACTGGGACTGCAAGTTTCCCGACACGGTGAAGATGGTCGCCGAGCGCAACGACATCAGCGCCGAGAGCAAGAAACGCATTCTCAGCGAGAACGCGGCGCGTATGTACCCACTCACCGGACAGGCGTAAGCGCATCCGATTCCGTCGCCGTGCCGGTCGATCTCACATCGCTGCTCGATCCTGCTCACACCGCCGTCTTGGTGATGGAGTGCCAGGAGGGCATCATCGGCGGCGGCGGGAACCTGGGCGCGCTGTCCGAGGCGGTCGCGCGCCATGGCACGGTCGCCCAGATCGCGCGCGTGCTCGCAGCCGCGCGCCGCGTGAAGGCGCCGGTTTTCTATCTGACCGCCAGCCGGCGTCCCGACGCGGCGGGGTCAAAGGCCAACTGCCTGCTGCTGGCGGTGGGCCGCAAGGGCGAGCCGCTGGTGCCCGGTTCGGCACGTCATGCGGTCGTGCGCGACCTGGCCCCGGTGGACGGTGACTTCGTCGTCAATCGCCTGCATGGCGTCACCCCATTTCACAACACGGAGCTCGACCAGTTGCTGCGCAACCTCGGCATCACGACCGTCGTCGCGACCGGCGTGTCCGTCAACGTCGGCATCACCGGGCTGACCATGGAGGCGGTGAATTGCGGCTACCAGGTCGTGCTGCCGCGCCAGGCGGTGACCGGTACGCCGGATGACTACGTCGAAGGCGTCCTCGCCAACACGCTGCGCCTGCTGGCCACGGTCACGTCGGTAGACGATGTCGTGGCTGCGTGGGCGGGGTAGGGCGATGGCCTTTGCGCTCGGCGAGTTGAACGAGCGGATCGCGGACGCCATCCCGGACCGCGAAGCGATCGTCACCGGGACGCGTCGCTTGACGTGGCGCGATCTGCAGCTGCGCACGCGCCGCCTCGCCAACCTGTTGATGGGCGCCGGACTCGGCTGCCACACCGAGCGCGATCAGCTGGCGCCGTGGGAGTCGGGCCAGGATCACCTCGCTCTCTACCTCTACAACGGCCACGAGTATCTCGAGGGCATGCTCGGCGCGTACAAAGCCCGCGTGGCGCCGTTCAACGTCAACTACCGCTACGTGGAGGACGAGCTCCTCTATCTCTTCCGCGACGCCAAGACGCGCGGCATCGTCTACCACGCCAGCTTCGCCCCGACGCTCGCCAAGCTTCTGCCCGCGCTGCCGCCGATGGCCGTCCTGCTGCAGGTCGACGACGGCAGCGGCCACGCGCTGCTGCCCGGCGCGCGCGACTACGAGCAGGCGCTGGCCGAGTCGTCGGATGCGCGCCCGGCCGTGCAACTGAGCGACGACGACCTGTACATCGTCTACACCGGCGGCACGACCGGCATGCCGAAGGGAGTGCTCTGGCGTCAGCGCGACATCTATTTCGCCGCCATGGGCGGCCGCTTGCCCGGCGGGATCACCGTGACCAGCGTGGACGACATTCTGCAGCGCGTTCCGTACGGCGAGATGCTGCGCATTCTGCCGGCGCCGCCGTTCATGCACGGTGCGTCGCAGTGGTCGTCGTTCATCATTCTCCATCAGGGCGGTACGGTGGTGGTGCCGAGCAAGCCGCGCACGCTCGACGCGGACGATATCTGGCAGACCATCGAGCGCGAGCGCGTCGCGACGTTGGCCATCGTCGGCGACGCCTTCGCGCGCCCGCTGCTCGATCAGCTGCGCGAGAAGACGTACGACCTGTCGCGCTTGCAGATCATCGGTTCGGGCGGCGCCATCCTCTCGCCGCCGCTCAAGCGCGCCTTCCTCGAGCTGCTGCCGCACGTGATGATCGTCGACGGCTTCGGCTCCTCCGAGACCGGCGCGCAGGGCTCAACGTTGACTACGGCCGGCACTGACGTGCCGGCGAGCTTTCGCATGGACGATCACACCCTGGTGCTCGACGCGGCGCTGACTCGGCCGCTGCAACCCGGCGACGCGGAGGTTGGCTGGCTGGCCCGCACGGGTCACCTGCCGCTCGGCTACGTCAACGATGCGGAGAAGACACAGCGCACGTATCCCGTCGTCGGTGGCGTGCGTTACGCGGTGCCGGGCGATCGGGCACGGATCGATGCGGACGGTTCGATCGTCGTCTTCGGTCGCGACTCGGTGTGCATCAACACCGGCGGCGAGAAGGTGTTTGCCGAAGAGGTCGAGCAGGCGCTCAAGCACCATCCGGCGGTGTACGACGTCGTGGTGACCGGGACACCGAGCGAGCGCTGGGGCGAGCAGGTCACGGCGCTGGTCGCGCTGCGCGCCGGCGTGACGGTCGACGAGGAAGAGCTGCGCGCGTCGGCGGCCAAGCACCTGGCGCGCTACAAGCTGCCCAAGGTGTTTGTGTTCGTCGACACCATCACCCGCTCGGCGAGCGGCAAACCCGACTACCGCTGGGCCAAGCAGCGGGCGCTCGCCGAGGCGGAGAAGGCCGCCGCCCGCTGACGGCCGCTCAGGCCGAGATGCGCTCGCGCCGCGGCGTGAAGCGCACCGGCATGCGCTTGATGCCGTTGATGAAGTTCGAGCGCAGGCGCTCGACCGGCCCGGCCAGATCGATGTCGGGCAAGCGTTGCAGCAACGCCTCGAAAATCATCCGGAGCTCGAGCTTGGCGAGATTGTTGCCGAGGCAGAAGTGTTGCCCGAGGCCGAAGGCCAGGTGCTCGTTCGGCGTGCGTCCCACATCGAAGCGGTACGGGTCGGGGAAGACGTCTTCGTCGCGGTTGGCCGACAGGTAGTAGATCACGACCTTATCGCCCTCGCGGATCTTCACGCCGCCGATCTCGGTGTCGCACATCGCCGTGCGGCGGAAGTGCATGACCGGCGACACCCAGCGCAGGATCTCCTCGATGGCGGTTGGCATCAGCGCCGGGTTGGCGGCGAGGCGGGCGCGCTCTTCGGGATGCTCGATCAGCGCCAGCAGGCCGCCCGAGATGGCGTTGCGCGTCGTCTCGTTGCCGGCGACGGCGAGCAGCAGGAAGAAGAGATCGAACTCGAGTTCGGAGAGCTTCTCGCCGTCCACCTCCGAGTGCATGAGGATGCTGGTGAGGTCGTCGCGCGGGTTCTCCTTGCGCTCGAGCGCCAGCTGGTTGGCGTACATGTACATCTCGGCCGCGGCGGCGCGTCCGGTTTCCATCATGTCGACCGAGTACTCGGGGTCGTCGAAGCCGACGAGCTGGTTGCTCCAGTTGAAGACCATCTGCCGGTCGCCGAGCGGGATGCCGACCAGCTCGGCGATGACCAATAGCGGCAGCTCGGCGGCGACGTCGGCGACGAAATCGCACTCGCCTTGCCCGGCAATGCGGTCGATGATGGTGTCGGCCATCTCGCGGATGTGCGGCTCGATCAGCGCGATGCGGCGCGGCGTGAAACCTTCGCTGATCACGCGCCGCAACTTGGTGTGCCGCGGCGGGTCCATGTTGAGCATCATCATCTGCATCTGTTCGAGGTCGCCCTGTGGCGGATCCATGATGAAGACGGCGCCTTTGGCCGAGGAGAACTTGCCGTGCTGCTTCGACACGGCGGCGACGTCGGCATACTTGGTGACAGCCCAGAAGCCGCGGCCCTTGGGCTCGTTCTGCCAGAATACCGGGGCTTCGTGGCGCAGGACCTTGAACATCTCGTGATGCTGTCCGCGCACGAAGTTGTCTGGGTTGAAGATGTCGACGTCCGATAGCTTCATGGTGTGACCTCCGGGGATGCAGGCTTCACGCTTTCGCCTGTCCCCGTCGTTTCTTGGGTGGTGGCGCCGGCGCGGCGGCGCTGCCCAGCAAGCGACCGACGGCGGTTTTGAGAAAGCGCCGCTGGCGAGCCAGCGACGCCGGGCTGCGCGGGTCCTCGGGCAACACCACTTCGAGCAGCGTCGAATCGGCGAAGTAGCCGAAGATCAAATGGTAGAGGCCGGCCGCCAGATGCGGCATCTCGCTCGGATCCCAGTGCTCGCCGGCACCGGACAGCACGCGCAAGCCTTGCGTGTAGAGGGGGCGCACCATGCGTTGCACCGTCGTGCGCAGGTACTTGCTGTCGTCCAGCCCGGCGCGCTGAATCAGGCGCGGCAGCTGCGGATGGTCGGAGAGATAGTCGACGACGCGGTCGAGGAACGGATCGCTGCCGAGCTCGCTGGGGCCGATCTCCAGTTCCGCGCTGGCCGCCACCATGCCGACGATCGGGTCCAGGCCGCGCGCGAGCACCGCTTCGTAGAGGGCCTTCTTGTTGCGGAAGTGGTGGTAGAGGCTGGCCTGGTTCTTCAGCCCGGCGTCGGCCGCGATCTCGCGCACCGACACGCCGTCGAAGCCGCGATCGGCAAATCGCCGCTCGGCGGCATCGAGGATGACGTCGCGCGTCGAGCGATTCCCGCGCTGGCGTCCGACACGGGTTCGCATAGCTTGGTCTGTACAAGAACAAACGTTTGTTTGTCAATCAATGAGGCGCGGAGCGGCCGGCGAAGATCAGGGCCTCGTTTCGCACTGCGGCGTCATTCCGGCCGGTCGGCAGCCCGGCGCTTGGCCCATCCGTAGTCGGGCTTGCCGTTGGGGCTGCGCACGACCTCGGGCACGAAGGTCACGGCGCGCGGGATCTTGTAGTCGGCCAGCTGTCCGGCGCAGTGCGCGCGCAACTCGGCCAGGCTCGGCGTATTGCTGCCGGGCTTGAGCGCGGCGACGGCGGTGACCTGTTGGCCCCAGCGCGGGTTGGCCACGCCGACGACCAGGGCGTCGTAGATGGCGGGATGGCTCTTGACCACGCGTTCGACCTCTTCGACGTACACCTTCTCGCCACCGGTGTTGATGCACATCGATTCGCGCCCCAGGATCACCAGCTGGCCGCGTTCGTTGTAGCGCGCGCGATCGCCGCCGACGGCGTAGCGCACGCCGTTGATGAGCGGAAACGTCTGGCGCGTTTTCTCCGGGTCGCCGAGGTAGCCGAGCGGCAGATGGCCGCTGCTGGCGATCCACCCGATCTCACTGGCTTGGCCGGGCGCGTCGGCCGCGGCGAGCGGCCCGCTGCGATCGGCTTTGAGCACGATGGTGTTGTCGCGCAGCTCGTAGGCTGGCAGGCCGCTCACGCCGGAGTCGGTGTTGTAGCTCATCGCCTGGATCCCGAGCTCCGACCCGCCGTAGCTTTCGAGGAACAGCATGCCGGCCGGCAGCAGCGACGTCAGCTCGTCGCGTACCGACGGCGACAGCACGGCGGCCGTGCTGCCCATCATTTGAACCGACGACACGTTGTATGGCCGTGCGCGCAGCGCGGCCAGCATCGGTTGGGCAAAGGCGTCGCCGATGATGGTCATCGAGTTCACCTGATGGTGCTCCACCGCCGACCAGATGGCGTGTGGGTCGAGCCGGCGCGTTTCATCCGGCAACACGACGGTGCCGCCGCGATGCAGCGTGTTGTAGGCCGACCAGTGTCCGGCTCCGTGCATGAACGGCGGCAGCACCAGAAACCGGCCGCCCAACCCGATCTGCACGTGCTCGCGCAATTGTTGCTCCGTCTCCAGGCGCGGGAAGCCGGGAATGTGACCGCCCAGCCCGTTGTAGAAGACGTCCTCATGGCGCCATAGGACGCCCTTCGGCATCCCGGTGGTGCCGCCGGTGTAGAGGACGTAGAGGTCGTCGGCGGTGTAGGGCAGGTCGAGTCGAGCCGCGCTCTGCGCCGCAAGCAAGTCCTCATAGTCGAGCGCGCCGTCGAGCAGCGGGTTGCCCGACTCGTCGGCGACCTGGATGAGATGCTCGAGCCGCGGCAGCTGGTGGCGGATCGCCGCCAGCGTCGGGGCGAGTGCGGCGTGGTAGACGATCGCGGGCGCGTTGGCGTTGTTCAGCACATACACCAGCTCGTCGGCGACGTAGCGGTAGTTGATGTTCACCGCCGTCGCGCGCGCCTGGTAGGCGCCGGCCATCGCCTCGAGGAACTCGTTGCCGTTGTAGAGGTAGAGCGCGATGTGGTCCTGGCCGGACTCCCACGGCGCCAGCTCCGCGCGTTCCGTGTGGCAGCCGAGGCCGAAGCCGCGCAGCGCGTGTGCGAAGCGCCGGCAGCGCGCGTTGAACTGGGCGTAGCTGAACGACTTGTCGCGCCAGAGCAGCGCGGTTCGGTCGGGGATCGTCTCGGCGATCAGTTCCTGGATGACGGCGAGGTTGGCCAGCATGGAGTCGGGATCAGCGGCCCTTGAACACGGGCTTGCGCTTCTCCTTGAAGGCCTTCGGCCCTTCGCGGGCGTCTTCCGACATGGAGACCGGAATGCCGATCTCCATCTCCTTCTCGAGCGCCTGCTCCGTCGTCAGGCCGATGCTGGTCAGCGCCGAGCGCTTCACGGCCTGCACGGCGAGCGGGCCGTTCTCGTTGATGATCGCGGCATAGCGGCGTGCTTCGGTCATGACCTGCGCGGCGGGCACGATCTTGTTCACCAGACAGATGCGGTGCGCCTCGACGGCCGAGATGCGCTCGCCGGTCAGCATCAGCTCCATGGCCATCGGGAAGGGGATCTGCTGCGTCAGGCGGACGGTCGAGCCGCCCATGGGGAACAGGCTCCACTTCACCTCGGCGAGGCCGAACTGCGCATCGTCGGCGGCGACGCGGATGTCGGTGCAGTTGAGAATCTCCAGCCCGCCGGCGACGCAGAATCCCTTCACCGCTGCGATGATCGGCTTGTAGA
>CAYVUV010000421.1:0-8035 GCA_964455095.1 uncultured Binatia bacterium (SeqCode) | reverse complement strand
CGCACGATTCCATACATCGGCTTCCAGCTGCTCGGCATCTACGTCACGCCCGACCTGGCGGCGCGAACCGGATTGTACGAGCGGCCCTACCTCGCCGCCTTGCACGAGGAGATGCTCGCCGCCGGCAGTGCCGGGGCCGCCGGGATCATCTTCGCCTTCGATGTTCCGACGGAGCAGGTGCGGGGCTATTGGGATCCGCACAACGGAACGCATTACACCGTGCCAGCCGTGTTCGTCGGCGGTGACGAAGGAGTGGGGCTGAAGGGCCTGGCCGCCGGCACCGTGTCCGCCTCCGTCGTCGTTCGGGCTGAAACTGATCAGGCCACGACGAGAAACCTGATCGCGACGCTTCCCGGTCAGAGTCCCGAACGAATCGTCTTCTCCGTCAACACCGACGGCAATACCTGGGTGCAGGACGACGGCAACGCCGGTCTGCTGGCGCTGGCGCAGTATCTCGGTGAACTGCCGATCAGTTGTCGACCGCGGACGTTCGAGTTCGCGTTCGGCGCGGCGCATCTGCACATCTCGCGCGAGGGAACCGAAGCGTATGCGGCGCAGCTGGATCGGGAGTACGACGACGGCACGGTGGCGTTCGCCTTCGCGATCGAGCATCTGGGGACGCGCGAGATCCTTCCCGTGGCGGACGCCGACGGGGTAGGGCAGCACCTGGAGTTCACGGGCAGCGGCGATCCGTTTCTGTGGGCCGCGGGCGACAGCGACGCGCTGCGCCAGGCCGCGGTGGCGGCCACGCAACAGCGCAACCTCGAGTTCACCGCCGTGCTCAGAGGCGCGGCGCTTCCGGTCACGGGCCAGGTGCCGGAAATCTGTTCGTTCGGCGGCATCGGCACGGCGTTTCACAGTCACCTGATCCCGACCCTGGCGATGATCTCTGGCCCGTGGTCGCTGTGGGCGCCGTCGTTCGGTGAGAGCGCCATCGATTTCACGCGCATGCGCAGGCAGCTGCTCGCGGCCGGCGACGCCGTCCTTGCGCTCGCCGGGCTGCCGCGCGAGGAGATCGCAGGCAGCTATCCGAGCCTCCGCGCCCAGCGCGCCGCCGGCGCGCCAACCTGTTCCCATGAGCTACCGCTTGAGCAGGCGCCTGGGCCCGTGATCGTGGGAATTCCTTGACTTTGGGAATTCGGAGCGAGTAACGCCGAGGAAGATGTTGCGCTCGACGCTCGCTCGCTGGCTCGGAAAACAGGATAGCGATGAGTCGCTGCGCCGGCGGGCCGATCGTGTCCTCGCCCAGCCGTGGCCGCAGTTCCTGTGGAACAACGAGCCGCTGCGCGACGTGATGCCGTGGTACTTCGAGCGCGGCCACGGCGCGCGCGTGTGGGACTTCAATGGGCGTGAGTTCGTCGACCTCGAGATGGGGTTGGGGCCGACGTTACTCGGCCACAATCACCCGGTCGTTCGCGATGCGCTGCTGGAGCACGCGGGAGCGCCGGTCGTCTCGATGCTCCTGTCCCGCTACGAGGTCGAGGTGGCCGAGCTGCTCACCTCGCTCTTCCCGGGTGCGGAGCGGGTCGTCTTCGGCAAGAACGGCGCCGACGCGTGCACCGCCGCCGCGCGCGTGGCGCGCGCCGCGACCGGGCGGAACTTCATCCTGTGCCACGGCTTCCACGGTTATCACGATTGGTTCGCCGCCGACTGTGGACCGCTGCCGGGCATGGTGCCGAGTTTCGCCGGCTTTACGAAGCAGTTCCCGTTCAACGACGTCGCGGCGCTGGAAGCGCTCGCCGACGAGCACGCGGACGATCTGGCCGCCATCATGATGGAGCCGGCGTACCGACAACTGCCGGCGCCGGGTTACCTGCAGGCCGTTCGCCGCATCGCCGACCGGCACGGTGCGATCCTGATCTTCGACGAAATCATCACGGCCTTCCGCCTGCATCGCGGCGGCGCACAGACGGTGTACGGCGTCACGCCAGACCTCACGTGTGTCGGAAAATCGCTCGCGAACGGCCTCCCGTTGAGCGCGCTCATGGGAAAGAAGGACGTGATGGAGCTCGTCAACAAAATCTTCTACGCGCTCACCTTCCAACATGAGTCCGTCGCCCTCGCCGTCTCGCGCGCCTGCTTGCGGCACTACCGCGACAACGACGTGGCAGGGACGGTGCAGCGACGAGGGGAGGAGCTGCGCGCGATCTTCGACGAGGCCTCGGCGGCCGCTGGCCTCCCCGGACGCGCGGTGGGTTTCGCCGCCCGGATGGATCTCGATTTCGTCCCCGCGGGACTTCTCGGGCTCCACGAGCAACGCATCATCTTCGCCCGAGAGACAATCAAGCACGGTGTTTTGCCGATCCGCGTGGCGCTGCCCTGCGAGATGCTGACGGACGGCGATATGGAGCGGATCCAGCACGCGTTCACCCACGGGTTCCGGCAGGTCGCCGACGCGCTGCACGGCAGCTGTGGATCATAGCCGCGTTCGATCCGGCCGATGCAGTACTGGTACGGACTGGCGAACGATTTTGCCATCGTGACGCGCGAGCTCTGGCGGCGCACGCAGTCACTGGTCCGTCTCACGGCCCCGGCCGAGCTCGAAGGGACACGGCCGAGCATCCGACGGCTCGTCAACCTGTGGCGGGTGTGGTGGGAGTGGAAGCGCTTTCGCACGACCTTGCGCAGCTATCCCATACGGCTCTGCGTCGAAGCGTCGGCCGCCTGCAATCTGGCCTGTCCGCATTGCTTCACGGGAGCCGGCGAGGTGAGCCGGCCGCGCGTCGCGCTGTCGCTCGAGTTCTTCCGCCAGTTGCTCGACGAGCTCGCCCCGCACCTCTGGCAGATCGAGTTCCACAATTGGGGCGAGCCGTTGCTCAACAAGCAGCTCCCCACGATGATCGCGGAGGCGAGTGCCCGCGGCCTCTCGACCCTCATCTGCACCAACTTCAGTGTTCCCTTCGGTGAGGCGCAGGCCGAGCGCCTGGTGCGGTCGGGTTTGAAGATCATGGGCGTGTCGATCGACGGTGCCAGCCAGTCGATCTACGAGCAGTATCGCGTCCGCGGCGACATGGAGCGCGTGCTGCGCAACTGTCGCCTGATGGTTGACGCGAAGCGACGGCTGGGATCGACGACGCCGCGGATCATCTGGGGCTTCCACGTGTTCGGGCACAACGCGCACGAGCGCGAGGCGGCAAGCCAGCTGGCCCGCGAGATCGGCATCGAGTTCCACGCTTCGCGCGGCCGCGTGTTCGGTCCCGACTGGGATCCCCACGAGCGCACGATCCCACACGAACACGTCCAACCGATTCCCTGCTATACGCTCTACCACACCGCCGTCGTGTATGCGGACGGCAGCATGGCTCCTTGCCGGGGGAGCTTTTACCGCGAAGACGACGTGGGCCGCGTTGCCGTCAACGGCGGCCCCGGGGCCGGCACGTTTCGGCAAGCGTGGAACGGCGAGCGCTATCGGCTTGCCCGCCGCTTCTTCGCTCGCCGCGCAGGCACCCCGGAGGAGCAGCGGCACATCTGCTTCGGCTGCCCCGCGGCGATCGACCACGAGCGCTACCTCGAATTCAAGGATCGCGGGGGGAACGGCGCGCAGTGGAAGCCGCGGTTCACGAGCAACGAGCGCTACAACTATTTCTGGGATCGGCGGCTGGTGCACCGAACGCCACGCCCATAGTGGCGCCGCAAGTCGATTGCGGGTCGGTGTCAATCCGACGCGCGGGGCTCTACAATCGCGACAGCTCACTCCCGCGTACGACTTTGCCAATGGCTCTCCAGCTTTCGATTCTCGATCTCGCCTTCGTTCGCCGCGGCGAAACCGCGCGCGACAGTTTTCAGGGCTGCGTCGCGGTCGCGCAACGGGCGGAACGCCTCGGCTACACGCGCGTCTGGTACGCCGAGCACCACAACATCCCGGCGATCGCGTCGTCGGCGACCAGCGTCCTGATCGCGCACATCGCCGCCAACACCGAGCGCATCCGCGTCGGCGCCGGCGGGATCATGCTGCCGAATCACGCCCCGCTCGTGATCGCGGAGCAGTTCGGCACGCTCGAGTCCCTGCATCCCGGGCGTATCGACCTCGGCCTTGGGCGCGCCCCCGGCTCGGATCAGAACACGCTGCGGGCGTTGCGACGCAGCCCGAGCGCGGCCGACACGTTTCCGCAGGATGTCCTGGAGCTGCAGGGATATCTCGCCGGCCAATCGCGCATTCCCGGTGTCGACGCCATACCGGGGAAGGGGACGAGCGTGCCGCTGTACATCCTGGGCTCGTCGCTGTTCGGGGCGCAGCTCGCCGCCGCGCTCGGTCTGCCGTACGCGTTCGCCTCCCACTTTGCGCCCGCCGCCCTCGAGCAGGCGGTCGAGATCTATCGGCGCGAGTTCCGCCCCTCGGCACAACTCGAGCGCCCCTACTTCATCGCCGGCGTCAACGTCATCGCGGCCGACACGGCGAGCGACGCGGCGGCGCAGTTCACGGAGGTGAAACGGCTGCGCGTGCTGGCGTTGCTCGGCCGCGGCCGCCAGCTCAGCGACGACGACATCGACGAGATTCTGCAGTCGCCGGCAGGAATCCAGGTGACCCAGATGGCGCGCTATGCCGCTGTGGGCTCGGCGGCAGAGGTCCATGACTACCTCGCCCGCTTTGCCCAGCACGCCGCCGCCGACGAGCTGATCACCGTTCACCCGGCACCAACCGTCGCCGCACGACTGCGATCCATCGAGCTCGCTGCGACGGCGCTATCGACACCGCGCGCCGAAACGCCAGCGAGCGGTGGGCCCACTGGCACCTACAATGCGACACCAGAGAGGGGCGAAGGTCCGACTGGTTGATCGGACGGTCTGCAAAGCCGAGCGAGCCTGATGCACGGGGCTTCGATCAGGCGCCAGAAGAGCCATGCGCCAATGCAGTTCGCGGCCAGTGCGACCAGGAGCCAAAACAACTCCCACGGCGCAGTATGCGGCGTCAGGTGGTAGAACGCGTACGCCAAGATCCAACCGCCAATGGGACCGTGCATCAGATAGAGGCTGTAGGAGATCTTTCCCAGGAATTGCAGCGGCCGGTAGTTCAGCCAGTCGCGGAGCTTGCCGGCCCGACCGACCTCCAGCAGCAACGCAGCAATTGCCATCGACACGACGGCGCCGGCATTGTGAACATAGATCGCAGCGGCAGCGAGTGCCCCGGCCCATAGGTAGAACGCCGACCGGCGGATCGTACCATCGAGGGCCCAGTACGCGAACGCGCCGCCGAAAAAGGCGTACCAGCTTCGGAGAAACAGGCCAGCCGGCAGGGTCTCTTCACGAACGAGCCCGGTAGGGAACAGCGCAGCCACCACCGCGGCGGCAGCGAAGAGGATACGCAGTGATCGACGATCAGTGCTACCGAACCGGAAGTGGCGAGCCATCGCCAGCAGCAGCACGAACACCAGGTAGAGCTGAATCTCCAGGCAAAGGGTCCAGTAGATGGGACTGATCGGTGTGAGCTGCAGGAGATCCTGAAGGTAGAACATGTGAGCGAGCAGAGTGGAGTAGCTCGGCCTCGCGACGTGCCTGCTTGCGACGATGGTTGCCAGGATGGAGGTCCAATATGGCGGATCCAGCCGGACCGCCCGCCGGAGCATGAACCATCCGACATAGGGGGCGTTGACGCGCCGGCGGTCGACGGAGTGGGCGATTACGAAACCGCTGAGTACGAAGAAAATGGCCACGCCGAGATGGCCCTTGTGGATCAATTGCGCGGTCCACTTCGGCAGCCACAGCTCGAGGTTCGCCACCTGCTTCGCCTCGAACGTGTGGTAGAGGACGACCCACATTGCCGCGATTCCGCGCAGCGCGTCCACGAAGACGAACCGCTGCGGTTTGTCCGGACTGTCCACGGGCCGAGCCGACGTTGAGGCATGCCGCGGCTGTCTGCATCTGGTGAGCAGCCGCGTCGGAACCTGCATACAGTCGTGTATTCCCCGGCGCCGCAGCGGGTCAACCGGCGCAGCGCCGAGCGGAACGGGCGTCCATCACGACTTCCGCAGCGAACGCGTTGAGGATCCAGCCTTCTCGTGCGACCATGTCGTTGGAGAGACGTTGTCTTCGGCGACGTGAAGCGGTCCTTCGACAGCCCCGTGCAGGTGAGCGAATGGCGCGACTACCATCGGTGAACGTCGGATTGCCACGCGACATCGAGTGGAAGGGGCGCACCGTGCACACGGCAATCTGGAAGCATCCGGTCGCCGGGCGCTGTCGAGTCGGCCGCTTGAATCTCGATGGAGACGGACAGGGCGACCTGGCCGGTCACGGCGGTGAGCAGCGCGCCGTCTTCGTCTACCAGATCGAATCCCATCGCTATTGGCAGCAGCAGCTGAAGAGGGCCGACCTCGTCCATGGGCACTTTGGTGAGAATTTCACCATCGAAGGCCTGGCCGACGATGCGGTGTGTATCGGCGATCGGTATCGGATCGGCAGCGCGCTGTTCGAGGTCACGCAACCGCGCGTGACCTGCTATCGCGTCGGCATTCGGATGGACGAGGCCCGGATGCCGGCTCTGCTGACCTCGAGCGGGCGTCCGGGCTTCTACTTGCGTGTCTTGCAGGAAGGCGAGGTGGGGGCCGGCGACGACATTGTCAAGGTGGGAGAGGCGGCGGAGCGGATGACCGTCGCCGAGATCAACGCGCTCCTCTATTCGTCCGATCATGCGCGCGATCGACTGGAGCGCGCGTTGCGGATCGACGCGCTTTCGCCCGGGTGGCGGTCGTCGTTCGAAGCGTTGCTACAAAGCCGAACCACCGCCGGGGCGAGCGGCAACGCGGGGCTCGCACCCGCAGCGGCCGGGCATCCAGCTGCACCGGGGTTCCGGCCGCTCGCCGTGACGAAGATCGATCAGGAGTCCGCGGACGTCATCTCGCTCACGCTGGAGAGCGCGGACGGGCGGCCGCTGCCGCCGCCTCTGCCGGGTCAGTACGTCGTCCTGCGTCTTCACGCGACCGCCGGCGGCCCGCCGCTTTTCCGCAGCTACTCGCTCTCCGGCCGCGTCTCGACGGAGCGCTGGCGCATCAGCGTGAAGACGGAGCCGAACGGCGCGGCTGGCGCGTACGTGCGCGAGCATGTCCGAGTCGGCGATGCGCTCGAGGTCAGCGCGCCGCGAGGAAGCTTCGTTCTGCAGGCCGGCGATCGGCCGCTGGTGCTGCTCAGCGCGGGAATCGGCGCGACCCCTGTTCTGGCCATGCTGCACGCGCTGGCGGCGGCCCGCTCGACACGACAGGTCTTGTGGCTTCACGGGGCTCGCGATCGGCAGCATCATCCCTTCGCCACCGAAGTTCGCCGCCTCATGCGCGCGCTGCCGCGCGGGCGCCGCTACGTCTGTTACAGCAGGCCGGGCTCGCGCGACGAAGTAGTGGAGGTCGAGGCCACTGGTCGCCTGTCGCCGTCGGTCCTCGATGCGGTCGGCGTCGCACAAAACGCGGATGTCTACCTCTGCGGGCCGAGTCGGTTCATGGCAGAGATGAAAGAGGCGCTGGTGGCGTTCGGCGTGGCGCGGGAGCGGATTCAGCTCGAGATCTTCAACGGCAGCGAATCGTCGACGCCTGGTGTCGTCGGCGCGGCGACGCGCGCCCCGCATCCACCCGCGGACGACGCCGACACCGGTCCGCTGGTGTCGTTCGCGCGCAGTGGCATCACCGCGCACTGGAAGGCGTCGGATTACCAGAGCCTCTTGGAGCTGGCCGAGGCGTGCGATGTCCCGGTCCGTTGGTCGTGCCGCGCCGGCGTGTGTCACAGTTGTGAAAGTGGGTTGGTGTCGGGGGCGGTCGTCTACGGCCCAGAGCCACTCGACCAGCCGGCCGACGGCAACCTGCTCGTCTGCTGCGCACAACCCATCCGCGACATCGTCATCGATTTGTGAAGCCGGAGCGGGATCCGACCGCGGGCACCGCCTCATCGAGACGGCCTTTACAGCCACCAAGGTGGGACGCTTTCATCCGACCAGAGGCAAAGATATATTGTAGCCACCGGTTGATGCTTCTGTGGGCCCGAGGGTCGCGGCATGAACGTAGCAGCCTGGCTGCAGGAACGGGGACTTGAGCGCTACGCATCGGCGTTCCGC
>CAYVUV010000420.1:0-6406 GCA_964455095.1 uncultured Binatia bacterium (SeqCode) | reverse complement strand
GTGGACCAGAAGGAATGAGCCTCACGCGAAGACGCGAAGCCGCGAAGGGGAGCATTGACCTCAGCGTGCTTCTCTTCGTCGTTCTTTCTGCGGCGGGGCTGCGTGTCGCCGGTGCGCGCGCGGATGAGGTGCCGGTGTTTCGGCCGCACTACGTCGTGCGCGCGGCGCTGCTGCTCGGTCCGCCGCGGATCGAGGGGACGGTCGAGGTCGAGCTCACCAACACCACCGACCAGGTGATCGACGACGCCGTGTTCTTCGCCTTTCCCAACCGCTTTGCGATCGTCGAGAACGATGCCGCGGTGAACGACTTCAACCGGCCGTTCGTCTACCCGGAGCAGCAGTTCGATGCCGGCTCGATGGCCATCGACGACGCCCGCGACGACGGTGAGGATGTGCCGATCGCCCGCGTGTCGCGCCTCGGCCTGCCCCCCGGCGCCGGCTTCGGCATGCCGATCGCGCGCCTGCGGCCGGGCCAGACGCGCCGCATCGAGATGGGCTTTCGCACCGCCGTGCCGCACCGCTTCGGCAGCTTCGGCGAGTTCGAGGGCCAGGTCACGTTGGACGGCGGCTGGTACCCGTACCTCGCCGCGCTCGGCGAGGGCGGGACATGGGAGCTGGGCGCGCCGCCGCCGCTGGCCGACTTCGACGTCGAGCTGTCGCTGCCCGAGGGGTACGAGACGATCCTCAACGGCCGGCATTTCGGCCCCGGCGAGACGGTGCAGACGGCAGTCCCCGGCGTGCACTACCTGTCGCTGGTGGCGGCGCCGGGGTTCGAGCGCAGCGAGGTCGTCACCGCGGAGACGCGCCTGGTGGTGTACGGCCGGCCGCCACGCCGTGCCATGCGGCTCAGCCCCGAGGCGTCGTTTCACGAGATCCTGCTCGCCTCGCTGCGCGAGGCGATCGAGGCGCGGCCGCCGGGTGTGCCCGCGCCGCCGCCGGAGATCGTGGTGGTCGAGGCACCGCTGCGCCTGCGGCTCACCGCGCCGGGCGAAGGGGCGGTGCTGATCTCCGACCGGGCGATCAAGCTGCACTATCTGCTGCGGCCGTTTCACGAGATGGAGCTGGCGCAAGCGCTCTACGCCGAAATGCTGCGCCCGACGCTCTCCGAGCGCGAGCCGAGCGCGGACTATCCGTGGGTGAGCGGCGGCGTGTCGCGCCTGTTTGCCGAGCAGTTTCTCGGCCGGGCGCGGTCGGGCGTGCGCGGCGTGCGCGATTGGATCGAGCTGTTCAACATCTTCGCCATCGTCGACCGCTTCGAGAGCGAGCCCAAGGTGCCGTTCGTCAGCGCCTTCTTCGACCAGGTGCCCGAGGTCGACCCGCTGCACGCCGAGATTACGACGTTCAATTCCTCGCAGCCGCCCGGCCACGTGGTGCTCGACAAGCTGCGCGCCCTGCTCGGGCCCGAGCGCTTCGACGCCATGCTCGACCACTGTGCGACCGCGGAGCAGCCCTGGGTCATCTGCGCCGCGACGGCGGCGCCCGAGCGCGACGTCGCCGGCTTGCTCGGCGAGTGGGTGCAGCCGTACCCGGACATCAACTACCGCGTCGCGGCCCTCGATCTGAACCGCCCCGAGGACGGCCGCTATCGCAGCGCCGTCACCGTGCAGCGCGAGTCCTCGCGGCCGTTCCGCGAGCCGGTGACGGTGCGCCTGCGCAGCATCGGCGGCCGGCATGTCGATCTGCAGTGGAACAGCAGCGGCGACGTGGCGCGCATGTCGGCGGTGACCGACGCGCGCATGCATCAGGCCGTGATCGATCCCGATCACCAGCTGATCGAGCGCCGGCGCGACGACAACGCCTGG
Organism: uncultured Binatia bacterium (SeqCode); assembly: GCA_964455095.1. Taxonomy (GTDB): domain Bacteria; phylum Desulfobacterota; class Binatia; order HRBIN30; family CADEER01; genus CAYVUV01. The sequence goes on along the minus strand of CAYVUV010000420.1, from coordinate 4,604 downwards.
CCGCCGACGCCGCAGATCGTGCTCGACACGGCGGAAGTGGAGATCAGCTCGACCGAGTTCGGCCTTTCCGGCCTCGTCGTCGCGCGCGGCCGCTATGACTACCGCAAGGACCTCGCCTTTGCCGGCTTCTACACCAACCGCAGCGTCGGCTTCACCAGTGGCGGGCGCCTGCATTGGGGGACGCCGATCGACGCCACCGGCTTCCGCCACAACGTGTACGGATTCTACGGCTTTCAGGCGCTCGACAAGAGCTTCAAGGAGAAGGGGTCGGGGGCGACGCACACCGACGGGCAGCTCGCCTCGCTCGGCCTGCGCTACGACTACACCAACGTGTTCTATCACGATCGCCCGACCCGCCAGCGCAGCCTGCGGCTGTTCACCGACTGGTACGACAAGGCGCTCGGCGGCGACTACGACTACATCGACTGGGGCTTCATCGGCGTCGCGACGCAGCCGCTCGGCAGCCCGCTCACCCTGGCCGCGGTGCAGATTCTGAACGGTTTCAGCGAGCCGCTGGACGGCAGCCGGGTGCCCAACCAGGGGCTCTACAGCCTCGGCGGGTCGCGCTCGATCCGCGGCATCGGGGCCGAGGAATCGCTGGCCGAGAACATCCTGATCGCGCGCGGCGAGGTGCGCCGCGACGTCTATCCAGAGGTTGACCTCAACCTGCTCGACCTGCTCGTGCTGCGGCGCGGCCAGCTACGCGCCTTCGTCGACACCGGGCGGGTCAACGACTCGACCGGGCGCATCTACGACGTCAGCCACTTCGCCGTCGGCCTCGGCGTCGGCGTCGGCGCCGTCTATGACTTCATGGGCTTCTTCCCGGCCACCGCCTATCTCGAGGTCGCCACGCGCGTCGACAAGGCCAGCGAGGTCGACAACGTGCAGTTCCTGTTCGGAACGCGCCAGTCGTTCTGAGTACTGCCTGGCGTAAACACTCCGACGTATCGCGCGAGCGTTCCTTCTCCCGGATGGGAGAAGGACAGGATGAGGGGGATACAACTGATCGGCGAAGCCCCCCTCGGCTTTGGCGAGCCGTTCACGGCTAGAATGTCAGCCGTGGCCTTCGGCGCAATTGAATCCCCCTCACCTTAATCCTCTCCCATCCGGGAGAGGAAACCGGCGACAAATGCGGCGCCGAACTCAAACAACCGGAGTACCCAGCCGTGGGCGTTTCCGGGCAGCTTGCCCCCGCCGGGTGTCTCCGTTAGGACAAACACTCCAACTAAGGAGCATATCCATTGAATCGCGATGAACTGAAGCACCGCCTGAAGGTGGTGATGATCGAAGGGTTGAAGCTCGAGGACAAGCGGCCGGAGGACATTCAGGACAGCGCGCCGATCTTCGTCGAGGGGCTGGGGCTGGACTCGATCGACGCGCTCGAGCTGGTCGTGTTGGTCGAAGAGCATTTTGGCGTCACGGTTTCGGACGAGGAAGTCGGCCAGGTGGCGTTTGCTTCGATCGACGCGTTGACGGATTTCATCTACGCCAACCAGGGGGCCGCGCGCGCCGCGCAGCCGTAGTGTGAATCCCGGCGGCGCTGTGGCTGTGCGAATCACCGGCGCGTTGGCGGTGGCGCTCCTCGCGTCGCTGCTCGCCGCGGCGAGCGACGCGGCGGCGCCGTGCACGTCGACCGAGACCTGCCTGCGCGCGATCGAGGCGGCGCAGCGCGAGACGCGCAGCTTGAGCGCCGATTTCGTCCAGGTGAAACACGTCAGCCTGCTCGACGAACCGCTGGAGTCGCGCGGTCGCTTCCTCTTCGCGCGCCCCGATCGGATCCGCCTCGACATCGAGGCGCCGCAGCGCGCGACCGTGATCATCGACGGGGCGAACGTGCACATCCCCGGCCTCTCCGAAGCCGACCGCAAGGCGCTGGCCATGACCCCGATGGCGACGATGTTCGGGCAACTCGGCGCCGTCTTCGCCGGTTCGACCCGCGCGCTGGAGGGCAACTTCGACGTCACGGCCCAGGCCGACGGCGCCGCGATTCAAATGCAACTGGTGCCGCGCGCCGAGCAGTGGCGGCGCATGTTTCGCAGCCTCAGCATCCGCTTCGCCGGCGCCGAGTTGGCGGCCGAGACCATCACGCTCGACGACGCGCTCGGCGACAGCCTGACGGTGACGCTCAGCAACGCGCGGCGCAACGTCGAGGTGCCGGCGTCGGCGTTTACCCCGTAGAGCTACGCGGAGTTGCAGCGACGTCTCTTGAAGGGTTTCCTCTCCCGGATGGGAGAGGATCAAGGTGAGGGGGATGAAATGGCGCCGAAGGCCACCCATGAACTTCTGCCTTGAGCGGCATGCCAAAGCTGGGGACGGCTGCGCCGATCAATCGTGTCCCCCTCATCCTGACCTGCTCCCATCCGGGAGAAGGAACCTTGTTGCGAGACGTCGGGTCCTAGCGTTCGTCGCCGCGCTGACTTGCGCGTCCTGCACCGCAGGCCGGCCGCAGATGGTCACCTTGCCCAGCACTTCTCCCGAGGCGGTGCTCGACCTGGTCCGCGCGCGCGAGGAGGCGGTGCACTCGCTGCGCGCGCGCTTTGCGTCCGACACCGCGTCGAGCGACGGGCACCGGCGCGCCGATGGCGTGCTGCTGGTGCGCAAGCCGGATCGCTTTCGCATGCGCCTGCTGATGCCGTTCGGTCTCACCGTCTTCGACTTTCTCGCCGACGGCGAACGGGTGTGGATCACGCTGCCGATGGGGGCGGGCGATGATCCGTCCGCCTCCACCGCTCCGCAGCTGTTCTCGCGCCAGGACATCGGGGAGACCTTCCTGCGCGGCCGCTGGGCGCTTCCCGGCGACTGCCAGCCGCAGTGGGCGGAGCCGGGTATCGTCGAGGTGACCTGTCGCGACGCCGTCGATGGCCAGGTGCTGCGTCTGTTGCGGCTCGATGCGGCCCTCGGTGTCATCGTCGAGGAGACGAGCTTCACCTCGGACGCCCCACGCCTGGCGATTCGCTACGGTGATTTTCGGCACACGGACGGCACGCTGTTGCCGCACAGCATTGCCATGCGCGCCCCGGCGCGCGGGCTGTCGGTCGACATCACGGTGCAGCGCTACGAGGTGAACCCGGCGCTGGCGGACGATCTGTTCACGCCGCCGGCCAACGCGCGGAGTCAGCCCTGACTGCGCCGTTTCGCGCCTGGGTGGCGTTTATCGCGCGGCGCTACCGCCTCATCGTCGTCGGCTCGTTGTTGCTGTGCCTGGTCGCGGCGCTGGCGCTGACGCGGCTGCGCCTCGACATCGACGTGCTCAGCATGTTGCCGCAGGGGACGCCGGCGTTCGACGACTTCCGCGCCTTCGTGTCCGACTTCGGCCAGCTCGATGAGCTCATCATTCTGGTCGAAGGCGAGTCGGCGCCCGACCTGCCGCCCTTTGCCGACGCCTTCGCCAGCCGTCTGGCGGCGCTGCCCGGCGTGCACGCGGTGCACGCGCGCATCGACACGGCGGCGGTGCTGGACGGCATCCTCGGCCGCTATCTGTTCAACTACCTGTCCGAGGCCGACTACGCCGAGCTCGCGACGCGTCTGACTCCCGAGGGCATCGATCGCCAGGTCGCCGGCCTGCGGGCGGCGCTGAGCGCGCCGTTCGACCTCAGCACGGCGCAGGCGATCGCCAGCGACCCGCTCGGATTGCGCCGCATGGTGGGCGCCCGGCTGGCCGAGGCGTACGCGCAGTCCGGCCCCGGCGCGCAGGGCGGCTACTTTGCCTCCGCCGACGGGCGCGCGTTGCTGATCTTCGTGCGTCCGACCGGATCGGCGTTCGACATCGCCTTCAGCGAGCAATTGCTGCGCGGCGTGCGCGGCGCCGAGGTCGAGGCGCGGCGCGCCAGCGGTGCGGAGAACGTGCGGGTGTCGGTCACCGGCAGCTACGCTTTCGCGCTCGAGGACGCCGCGACGATGAAGTGGGACATCGCCCGCTATACCGTCCTGGCGCTCGCCGGGGTGCTGGCCGTCTTCTACTTCGGCTTTCGCAACCTGCGCATTCTGCCGTTCGTCGCCTACCCGCTGGCCTTCACTACGCTGGTCACGTTCGCGATCTCGCTGCTGCTCTACGACGAGCTCAACGCGGTATCGATCTGCTTCGCGGCGATTCTCTACGGCCTGTCGATCGACTCGGGCATCGCCTTCTACACGCGGCTGTTACAAGAGCGGCAGCGCCCCGGCTGTGAGGGGCCGGAGGGTCTGCCCGAGGCGGTGCGGGCGACTCTGGCCGGGCTCTGGCGTGCCAACCTGGCGGTATCGGCGACCACCGCGGCATCGTTCTGGGTGATCGGCTTCTCGTGTCTCGGCGCGGTGCGCCAGTTCGGCAACCTGACCGGCGTGGGGATGCTGATCACGATCGCGCAGTTCTATACGCTGTACCCGGCGTTGAGTTTCTATCTCTCCCGCATGGGCGCGGCGCGGGCCGGATCGCTCGAGACGCCGCGGCTGGAGCGCATCGCGCAGGTTGCGGTGACCCACGCGCGGCCGATCGTCGCGGTCGCCGTCGCGCTCACGATCGCCATGGTGCTGTTGATCCCTTCGCTCTCGATCGATGCGGGCCTGGCGCGTCTGCGCCCGCGCGAATCGGAGGCGGCGCGAGTCGAGCAACAGATCGAGGCGCG
>CAYVUV010000419.1:0-24271 GCA_964455095.1 uncultured Binatia bacterium (SeqCode) | reverse complement strand
TGGAAGCGCTGCGCGAAGAGGAAGCCGATGCCGACCTCCTCCAAACAGGCGGCGACGGCTTCCGGCTCGAGATCGATACGCACGCCGAGCGCCTCGAGCACATCGGCGCCGCCCACGGCCCCCGACATGGCGCGGTTACCGTGCTTGGCGATCACCACACCGGCCCCGGCGGCGATCAGGGCCGCCGCGGTGGAGATGTTGAACGTGCCGCGCATGTCGCCACCGGTCCCGCAGGTATCGACGACCTCGAGCTGCGTGGCGACCCGCGTCGCATAGCGGCGCATCGCACGGGCCGCGCCGGCAATCTCTTCCACCCGCTCGCCCTTCATGCGCAATGCGACCATGAAGGCGCCCAGCTGCGCCGGCGTCGCCGCGCCGCCCATGACCTCGAGCATGACCGATTCCATATCGGCCTCGCTGAGGTCGTGGCGGGCCACCAGATGGCCGAGGGCCGTGCGCAGGTCCATGGGCGTTGTGGGCGAGATGCGCCGGCCTCAGGAGGCGGCCAGCGCGAGAAAATTGCGCAACAGGTGCTTGCCTTCCAGGGTGAGAATCGACTCCGGATGAAACTGGATGCCTTCGAGGAGAAATTCGCGGTGCCGCACGCCCATGATCTCGCCCTCGGCGGTCCAGGCGCTGATCTCCAGGCAGTCGGGCACGGTGGCGCGCTCGATCAGCAGCGAGTGATAGCGCGTCGCATCGAACGGCGACGGCACATCGGCAAAGACGGTTCGGCCATCGTGCAGAATGGGCGACGTCTTGCCGTGCATGATCCGCTCCGCGCGCACGATGTGGCCACCGAACGCCGCGCCAATGCTCTGATGCCCCAAACAGACGCCGAGAATCGGCACGCGACCGGCCAGCTGGCGGATCAGCGCCACCGAGATGCCCGCTTCGTTCGGCGTGCACGGTCCGGGCGAAATGACGACCCGTTGCGGGTGCAGCGCCTCGACCTCCGCGACCGTGATGGCGTCGTTGCGAAACACTCGCACGTCCTCGCCCAGCTCGCCCAGGTACTGGACCAGGTTGTACGTGAACGAATCGTAGTTATCGACGACGAGCAACATACTCACATCATTTCAGCCAGCTTGACGGCCTGAAAGAGGGCGCGAGATTTATTGAGGCATTCGGCGTGCTCCCGCTCCGGCTCCGAGTCAGCGACAATGCCCGCGCCGGCTTCGGCGTAGATCGTGCCGCGATCGATCACCATGGTGCGGATGGCAATGCACGTGTCCATGTTGCCGGAGAAGCCGAAGTACCCGACCGCACCGCCGTAGACACCGCGGCGCACGGGCTCGAGCTCTTCGATGATCTCCATGGCGCGGATCTTGGGCGCCCCGCTGAGCGTCCCGGCAGGAAACGTGGCGCGAAAGGCGTCGTAGCAGTCGAGCCCCTCGGCGAGCTCACCGCGCACGTTGGAGACCAGATGCATGACGTGCGAGTAGCGCTCCACCACCAGGCGTTCGGTCACCGCGACGGTGCCGACGCGGGCCACCCGTCCGACGTCGTTGCGCCCCAGGTCGACCAACATGATGTGCTCGGCGATCTCCTTCGGATCCGCCACCAGCTCGCGCTCGAGCTCGCGGTCCTCGCGCTCGCCGGTGCCGCGCGGGCGCGTGCCCGCGATCGGCCGCACGGTCACCTCCCGCCCTTCGAGGCGCACCATGACCTCGGGCGAGGCGCCGAGCACCGTGCGCCCGCCGACACGCAGGAAGAACATGTACGGCGACGGATTCACCGTGCGCAGGCAGCGATAGATGTTGAACGGGTGGGCGCGCAGCGGACACTCGAAACGCTGCGCGAGCACGACCTGGATGACGTCGCCGGCGAAGATGTACTCCTTGGCGCGGCGGACAATGGCTTCGTAAGCGGCGGGCTCGAAGTTCGAACGGATCACCGGCGGCGCCGTCACGCTCACCGACGCCGGCGCCGTCACCGGTCGCTGCAGGCGCTCGATGAGGGCATCGATGCAGCGGCAGGCCGACTCGTACGCCGTGCGCAAGTCACCCGACCCGTCGACGAATGCGTGCGAAACGACCTTCATGGTCTGCGCCACGTTGTCGAACACGACCAGCGTATCGACCAGCATGAGGTAGCAGTCCGGATGGCCGAGATCGTCTTCAGCCAAGACCGGCAAGCGCTCGAACGATCGCACCACGTCGTAACCGAGGAAGCCAACCAACCCACCGGAGAAGCGCGGCAGACCGGGCACGGCAACCGGCCGGTAACGCCCGAGCAGGTCGCGCGCCGCAACCAGCGGATCGCGGATCTCGCGGATTTCGAACGGCCCCCCCGGCGGACCGCTGCGCAGCGCCGTCCCCTTGCTCTCGATGACCTGCCGCGGCGCCACCCCGAGGAAGCTGTACCGCCCCCACTTCTCGCCGCCCTCGACACTCTCCAACAGAAACGCGTCGCCGCCGTCGTCGAGCTTGAGGAATGCCGACACCGGCGTCTCCAGATCGGCAAGGATCTCCCGGTACACCGGCACCAGGTTCCCCTGCTTGGCCAGCGCGCAGAAGGCGTCGAACTCGAGGTTGTACGATGCGGACATGGCCGTCAGCCTACTGCGAGGTCACGTAGGCCGCTTCGAGTTGCTCTTCGCGGCGCAGGCGGGCCTCCGCGGCCTTGGCGCTTTCCTTGTCGGCATAGCGGCCCACCCGCACGCGATACCAGTTCACGCCCCCGATCGGCCCTTGCACGGTGTAGGCGTCGTACCCCTTGGCGCGCAGCTTGCGTGCCAACACGACGGCCTGCACCGCATCGGTGGTGGCATTGACTTGCACGGTCCATCCACTGCCGGTCGTGGCCGCGGCCGGACGCGTGGGCGTCGCCACCCACGGCACCATCCGCCCCGGGCGCGTGGGAGTTGGCTGCGCGGCGAGCTGCGTGCGCGTCGCCGTCGGCAATGCGTGCGCCACCGTCGGTGTCGCGGCGGCAGCCGCGACGGCCATGGGCGTGCCGGTCGCCTGTTTCTCCGCCACCTCCGGAGGCCGCGTCGGCGTGACCACCGGCAGGCGGATGACCTGCCGTTCATTGGCCAGGCGTTGTTCCGCGAGATCCCGCCCGACCCAGAGCCCAAAGACGAAGATGACCACCGAGGCGAGAAGGAAGCCGAAAATCAGGGTGATGAGTTGGCCGATGGACAGGCCTGAGCTACGCCGACTCGCCATAAGACCTACATCGACTCCGGCGCGCGCACGCCCAACAGTTCCAAACCGGTGCGCAGCACGCGCCGCGCGGCGACGGCGAGATACAGCCGCGCCGCGCCGAGGTCCGGCTCGACTCCCACCACCCGATGCCGATTGTAGAACCGGTGAAACGCCCCGGCCAGCTCGATCAGGTGGAAAACAATCTTGTGCGGCTCGAGCTCGAGCGCGGCATCCTCGACGATGTCCGGAAAGCGCGCGAGGAGCGTCACCACTTCCTGCTCCTCGGCGCTGTTCAGCCGCTCCAGCGCCGCCTCGGCAGCGGTCGCCGGGAGGCGCACCCCGGCCGTCTCGGCCTGGCGCAGCAGACTGCAGATGCGCGCATGGGCGTACTGAACGTAGAAGACCGGATTCTCCGCCGATTGCTTCTTCGCCAGGTCGAGATCGAAGTCGAGATGGCTGTCGGCCTTGCGCATCAGGAAGAAGAATCGCGTCGCGTCCGCTCCCACCTCCTCCACGACCTCGCGCATGGTGACGAACTCGCCCGTGCGCTTGCCCATACGCACCGGCTCGCCGCCGCGGGTGAGGCGGACCAGTTGGACCAGCACCACCCGCAACCGCTTCGGATCACTGCCGAGAGCCGCGATGGCGGCCTCGACGCGCTTGATGTAGCCGTGGTGGTCGGCACCCCAGACGTTGATCAGCTCGTCGAATCCGCGCGCCAGCTTCTGCTGGTGATAGCCGATGTCGCCGGCGAAATACGTGAGGTCGCCGTTCGAGCGCTGCACGACACGGTCCTTCTCGTCGCCAAACTCGGTCGAGCGGAACCACCGCGCCCCATCCGCGTCGTACAGCAGCTGGCGCTGCGCGAGCGCGTCCAGCCCCGCCTCGATCGTGCCGGCCGCGCGCAAGGCCACTTCGCTGACGAAGCTGTCCACGGTGACGCCGAGGCAGTGCATGTCCGCCTTGATTTCTTCCAGCAACCACACCGCCGCGCGCGCGCCGCAGGGCTCGACGGCCTGCTCGCTCAACTCCCGCAGAAAGCCTGGGACCGCATCCGCCGGCGGCAGCGCACGTCCGGCTGCCCGCGCCACCTCGCCGGCCAGCTCGTCGCGATGCAGCTCGACCAGCTCGCGCAGATAGTCGCCGGGATACCCGTCTTCCGGAATCGGCGCATCGAGGCCATACGCCTGCAGCAGCCGCGCGAAGACCGAACGACCGAGGGTCACGATCTGCTGCCCGGCGTCGTTGACGTAGTATTCTCGCACGACCGCATATCCGGCGGCGCCGAGCAGGCGGGCGATCACATCGCCGGTCACCGCCCCACGGCCGTGGCCGACGTGAAGCGGACCGGTGGGATTGGTGCTGACGAATTCGACCAGCACGCGTCGACCTTGGCCGAGGTTCGGCAACCCGTAGTCGGGTCGCTCGGTCTCGACCAGGCATTCGCGCCAGAAGCGCGGTGAGAAGCGAAAGTTGAGGTAGCCGGGTCCGGCGATCTCGACGCCGGCGAGGATCCCGTCGGGATCCTCCAGGTGGGCCACGATGATCTCGGCAATCGCACGCGGGGCGCGCCGCTCCTCGCGCGCCAGCCCGAGGGCTACCGTGGAGGCCAGATCACCGAACTGCGTGTCGCGCGGGACCTCGAAAAACAAAGGGGGGAGGCTCTTGAACTTCAGCGCTCCCCCCTTTGATGCGTGTTCTAGTGCGTGCTGAAGCAGCCCCTCAAGCCGTTTTTTCATCCTCCGTACGCCAGCCCCACCTGGTCCTCTTGTCCGCGAGGAACTGCTTTGGATTGTGTCCCATGAGCAAAGAAGTCCTCGTCGTATAGCCCGCGCTTTGGCGGAGAGTCAAGGCAGCCACCTCGCACGGTCGTGTCGCAGCGCGGTCAGACGCACCCGACTTGCGTTGTTATCTCCTCTGTGGCAACTCGGGTTTGCTCACGCTAGCGTGTCTTCCATGACGGCATCACGGCCGCGCCGCTCGGCAGCCCCGAACGCCATTCCTCCGCTGCAACGATTGGTGGAGGAGCTGGAACACGACATGCGCAATCCGGTCGGCAACATTCTCGGTTACATCGACTTGCTGCGCGATCAGGTTGGGACGGCACTGAGCGAAGAGCATCGCCTCTTTCTGAACCGCATCGAACAGAACTGCACCGTTCTGCTCGAAGTCGTCGAGCACTTCGCTGCCGCCGCCGACGCGCTGAATCAAGGCAACACGCCCGACACCGACGGCTGACCCGCGCGGACGTTGCGACCGCACGTCGGTCAGACTGGTGGGCGCAGGCGGTAGCTGCCCCAGACGACCAACGCCAGCGCCAATGCGATCAGCATCGAGTCCGACGCCGCCGGCGCCGGAGTGCCTGGTGTCGGGCTCGGCCGCATCTCTTGCGTCATCCGAAAGCTGCCGTTGTCGCTGTCGCCGGTCGACGCGAGCACGTTGCGTGATTCCAGCTCGACCGCCTCGACGGCGAAGCCCGATGCGCTCAGACCGAAGGCCGAGCGGCCGGTGCCGTCGACCATGAACACGATGAGGTCGACGGTGTTCTGCAGCAGGAAGCCATCGACGACGCTCTCCTGATCGGCGCCGCTGGCGTCATTGCCGACCCGCGTGTTGACGGTGTCGTCGAGCGTGACGTTCTGGGTGGCGACCTCGCCCCCGTAGTTGGTGCACGAGCCGCTACAGCCACCGCACGCCGCGGTATCCGCACCGGCGTCCATCGCCGGATTGCACGCGATCCCGGCTGCGCATGTCCCCCCGGCACATGTCGCTCCGACAGAGGTCACGACCGAGGTCGCCGGATTGGGAAAGACGATCGTCGCCGCGTTCTGGATCGTCAGTCCGAGTCGCCGCGAGACAGTGGTCGTGGCGGCGGCGGGAACGAGGGTCGTTCCGGAACCACTGGACGACGTGATGTCCTGCACCGCTTCGGTCCCGGAGCCGTTGAATGACACCGTGCGCGTCCCGCCCGGCAGGATCAGCAAGCCGTCGCCGTTGTTGGCCGTGACGTCGAACTCGCCGTTGGTGGGCGAGTTGTCGCCGTTGACGATCTGGTTGGCGGCGAACCCCGTCAGCACGGCGGTGCGTTTGATGTTGCTCAGCGGCGGGACTTGGAGGATCGAGCCCGTGAGCTGCGTCGAGACCGAGGTCAGCACGGCGTCAGGCGGATTGTTGAGCGTCTCGTTGATGGGGATGGCCGTGCCGGTGCTCATCATGAGGCTCGTCACCTGGATGCCGATGCCCGAGCTCGGGGTCGAGGAGAGGACGTAGTACAGCTTGTTGTTGCTCGACACGAAGAACTGCTGGAAGACAGCCCCATCGACCGGTGCCGACGCGAAGGCGACCACGCACAAGGCCACGAACACGCTCCCGTGCCGGATCAGCGTCTTCTTCATTGCTCCTCCTTGCTCAGGCGCCCGGGGATGCGGCAGGCGGCAATAGACGCCGGCTGTCTCGACGTGGGACGAGTCTCCCGCGGTGCCGCACGGATACCACTCTCGTGGAAGCAGCGTCAACGGCATTCCCGCACGGCACTTGCCACGCCCCGATCCGGGGTGGCCGTGAGATGGGGCAGGCGGGAAGGTGTCAGGTGGCGGCGGGGGGCGCCAGGTGCCGGATCATGATGATCGCGTCTTCGCCGCGCCCGTAATAGTTGCGCCGCAGTCCGCTCTGGCTGAAGCCCAGCGAGCGATACAGATCGAGCGCCGCGCTATTGTCGCGACGCACTTCGAGACTGACGCTGGCGGCGCGCTGCTGCACGGCGTCGTCCAACACCAGATGCACCAGCCGGCGCCCGATGCCGCCGCGCTGGCGTTCGGGATGCACCGCGAGATTGAGGATGTGCACCTCGTCGCCGACCACCCACCAGCAGACGTAGCCGAGCAGCGCGCGGTCGCCGTTGGCGGCGCGCACTACCCGCGAGCGCGAGAATGGGATCTTCAGCTCGTGGAGGAATAGACCCGGCGTCCACGGCTGCGGAAAGACGAGGCGCTCGATCTCCATGATCTGCGGCAGATCCGCCGCGGTCATGGGCTCGACGGTCAGCGCAGCGGGCACGCGCGCTCGTCCCTGGATCCCGAGCTCACCAGCGAATGAGCGCCGAGGCCCAGGTGAAGCCGGCGCCGAAGGCCGCCAGGCAGAGCAGATCGCCGCGCTGCAGGCGACCGGCCTCCAGCGCTTCGTAGAGCGCCAGGGGAATCGACGCGGCGGTGGTGTTGCCGTAGCGCTGGATGTTGTTGAACACCTTCTCCTCGGGCAGCTCGAGCCCCAGGGCCACCATCTGGCTGATGCGCAGGTTGGCCTGGTGCGGGATCAGCAACGACAGATCGGCGGGTGTGTAACCGTTGGCAGCCAGCGCTTCGTGGACGACCTCGGAGAAGCGCGTAACTGCGTGCTTGAAGACGTAGCGCCCCTGCATCTTGGGGAAGATGCGCGCCTCTTCGTCGAGGATCATCTTCTCGGTCAGCCGCGGCCGCTCGCGCGCCGCGGGGTACTCGAGCCACAGCTTGTCGGCATACTTGCCTTCGGCATGCAGGTGCGTCGACAGGATGCCCTGCTTGGGATCGTCCTCGGGGACCAGCACCACGGCCGCCGCCGCGTCGCCGAAGATGACGGCGACTTCGCGCCCGCGCGTGCTCAAGTCGATGCCGGTCGAGTGGACCTCGCCGCCGACCAGCAACACGCGCTCGAAGCGCCGCGTCTTGATGAACGCATCGGCCACCGACAGGCCGTAGAGGAATCCCGAGCACTGGTTGCGCACGTCGAAGGCCGGCATCCCGCTGATGCCGAGACGCGCCTGCAATACGCAGGCGCTGGCAGGCATTTCCACATCCGGGCTCAACGTCGCAAAGATCACGCAATCGACGTCTGCCGCCTTCACGCCGGCGCGTTCCAACGCCTCGGTGGCCGCGATGGCACCCATATCGGCGGCGCCGACTTTGCCCTCGCTGTAGTGGCGCTCGCGGATGCCGGTGCGCTGCTGCACCCAATCGTCCGTGGTGTCCATCCACGCCGACAGGTCGTCGTTGGTAACTACCTTCGGGGGGACGTGGCGTCCGACGCCGGCGAGGCGCGAGTGCCGCATACGTTCCATTCCTCAACCCCTCACAACGCCAGCACCGCGGCGCCCCAGGCGAAGCCCGCTCCGCACGCGGCCAGACACACGCGCGCCCCCTTGCCAATGCGGCCGGCCTCGATCGCTTCGCTCAGCGCCGCCGGCAGCGCGGCCGCACCGAGATGGCCGTCGCGCGCGCTCGCCACCAGCACCTTTGCGGCGGGCACGCCGAGCGCCTCGCCGGCCGCGGCCGCCACCTGCGGCAGCACGTGGCTGAGGATGAAGCAGTCGACCGCATCCGCACCGACGCCGGCCTTCCCCAACACTTCGTGCACGACAGCCGGCATGTGCTCGCGACCAAAGGCCTCGACGACCGCCGCGTCCATCGTCGGAAAATGCTTTCCGGCGTGGAAGTCTTCGATCGTCATGCGCACCGGGTGCTGTCGGCTGGCCGGGTGCTCGCACCAGAACCGATCGTAATACCGGCCGTCGCTGTGACACACGATCGCCTCGACTCCCCCCTCACCAGGGCCGAGAATGGCTACTGCGGCTCCGTCGCCGAATCGTTGGGCCATGGCCATGCCGCGCTCCGAGTAGTCGAGCCCGGAGGAATACACCTCGGCAGCCGCCAGCAGCACGCGCCGATACGCCCCCGCCCGAATGAAGGTGTCGGCCACCATGAGTCCCATGAGAAAGCCGGCGCATTGCCCGCGCACGTCGAGCGCGCCGGTGGTGCCGCAGCCGAGCTTGTCCTGGAAGAAACAGGCCGAGCCGGGGAAGGTGACGTCGCCGGTTTGCGTGGCGAAGACGACGAAGTCGATGTCCGCCGCGGCCATGCCGCTACGCGCCAGCGCCGCCTGCGCCGGGGCCAGGGCAAGGTCGGACGCTCCTCCCGGCTCGTCCGCGATCGGCCGCTGCGCGCCGCCGATCGAACGGGTCGGCGGCAGGCCGTGCGCCAGCCCGAGGAGGGTCGTCGACATCAAACCCGCTTCGGCATTGCCACGCGCAGCAGCTTGTCGTCGAACCGATGGCGGAAGCCGGCCACGCGGCCGGGGAGCTTGATGTGCGTGGTGAAGTCGGGCGGGAACGCCGACGACACCGCCGCGGCCTTGCGCAGATTGGGGTCCGCGACCCGTCCCTTCACCACGAACGAACCGTTCTGCAGACTCAGCTCGTAGTCGTAATCCGGCATCTCGTCGCCGATGCCGAGCTCTTCCTTGATGGCCGAGGCCGGCACGGTGCGCGGAAACTCGAATTCGAGCAGGAAGCCGTTGACGTCCTCGTGCAAGCGGTACACCTCGCCATAGCGCCGCTCGCGCTCCAGCTTGGCGTCGAACTGCGTGGTGCGGAAACCGTCCTGCCCGACGCTGCTCTGCGAATGCTGCGGCCCCTTCAGCAGATGGACCATCGGCGCGATGACCGGAACCAGAGGCAACCCGTACGCGGCGCCGCGGTAGATGATCGACTCTTGCGGCATGCCGCGAAATCCCTCGCGCATGCGCCAGATGGACTCCAGACTGGCCAGCGTGACGCCGAGGAAGATGTACCAGCGCAGGTTGGCGCTGAACACCTCGCGGTCGAGCAGCAGCGCGGCGAGGGCGGCAAGGACGAGCGGGTAGACGATGAAGTTCTGCAGCGCGTTGGCGCCGGTGGCACCGGCGGCGGTGAAGAACCGGCGATCGCCGACCGCCTCCTCGAGCGAGCGTTTCTGGTTGAAGGGCAACGCGCCGAGGATCGGCTGCGCGAACGCGACCAGCCACTTCACGGCCGACGGCGTCTGGCCGCGGCCGACCGAAAGGCGCGCCACGGCATCGTCGAAGCTCAGCGACAGCTCACCGGGGAAGGTCTTCTCGACCCGCGGCGGACGCGGTGTCGCGGTGACTTTCGGACCGGAAAGCGCTTTTTCGGTGCGGCCCGCCGGAGCGGCCTTGGGCGGAGCAGCCACCGGCTTCACTGGCGGCGAGACCGCGCTCGCCTCCACCGGAGCGGCGCCGTTGGCCGGGCTCTCCGCCGGCACTTCGGCCGCATCGCCACTGCCCTCGCGGAAGCGCGAGGGAAAGGCGGCCGGGAATTCGCGCCCCGGGTGCAGCTCCTTCGCCCGCGCGAAGAGCACGGCTTCGGATTCGGGGATCTCGGGGTTGGGAATGCAGACGTCGACCGGGCACACGGCCGCGCAGGCTTCGTGGTCGTGGAAGCCGACGCACTCGGTGCACTTCTCCGGCACGATGTAGAAGACGTCCTCCGACAATGCCGGGTGCGTCTGCCCGTTGTGTTCCCACGCCACGCCGCCCTGGTAGATGGCGGTATTCGGGCATTCGGGCTCGCAGGCGCCGCAGTTGATGCACTCGGCGGTGATCATCGTGGCCATGGTCGAACGTCCCCTTTCAGCCGGTAGTTAACCCTTTGTCTCGTATCGGTTTTCCCGCGTGGATTCAACGACGCCAGGGCGCCGCCGCGACCGCCTACGAGCGCTGGGCCGCCAGCTCCTCCGCTTCGGTCACCAGACCGCGCAGCACGCTGAGGCCGCGCCCCCAGAAGGCCGGTTGTCGGATGTCGATGTCGAGCCGCGCCAGGAGGTCGCCCGGGGACTCGCTGCCCCCGGCCGCCAGCAGCTCCAGGTAGCGCGGCACGAACGCCGGGCCCTGCTCGCGGTAGAGCTCGTAGAGCGCCAGCACGAGCAGCTCGCCGAAGCTGTAGGCATAGCAATAGAAAGGCGTGTGGATGAAGTGCGGGATGTACGCCCACCACCAGCGGTAGTCCTCGCCCAACGCCACCGAGTCGCCGTACATGGCCCGGTTGACCTCGAGCCAGATGGCGCCCATGCGCTCGCTCGACAGCTCGCCCTCGGCGCGCCGCGCGGCATGCAGTTGTTGCTCGAACCGGGTCAGGGCGATCTGGCGAAAGACGGTGCCGAAGGCGTCTTCGATGAACTCGCACAGCAACGCCAACGCCGCTTCCGGGCGGCGCTCCTGACGCCGCAGCCGTTCGAAGACGAGCAGCTCGCCAAAAACGCTCGCGGTCTCGGCCACGGTCAGGGCGGTGTCGCTCTGCAGATAGCCGAGGGGGCGCGCCAGGTACTGGTGCACGCCGTGGCCGAGCTCGTGGGCCAGGGTCATGACATCGCGCGGCAGCCCGGTGTAGCTCAGCAGCACGTAGGGGTGCACCGACGGTACGGTGCTGGCGCTGAAGGCGCCGCCGCGTTTGCCGTCGCGCATCTCGGCGTCGATCCAGTTGCGGGCAAAGAACTCCTCGGCGATCTGGCGCATGCGCGGCGAGAAATCGCCGTACGCATCGAGCACCGTCTGGCGACCAGCCGCCCACGACAGCGTCTCCGCCGTCCCGCCGACCGGCGCGTAGCGGTCGTAGTCGTGCAGCGTGTCGAGCCCGAGCAGGCGCTGCTTGAGGCGATAGTAGCGCGACACGATGTCGACATTGGCCTCGCAGGCGGCGATCAGCGCATCGACGGTCGGCGCATCGATCTCGTTGGCGAGGTGGCGCGCGGCCATCGGATCGGGGAAGTGCCGCAGCCGATCGCTCAGCGCGTGCTCCTGCGCCGTGGTGTTGAAGATGAACGTCAGCGGCAGCGACTCCTGGCGCAGCTTGGCGCTCAGCACCGCCGCCGCGCGCTGCCGCACCGGGCGGCGGGGGTCGTGCAGCAGCGCCAGGATACCGCTCTCGTTGAGGTGCTGCGTCGCGCCGTCGATCTCGATCTCGAACGTCATCGCCGACAGCATGTCGTCGAACAGGCGGTTGAAAGCGCGCCGCCCGGTGTTGGCGGTCTCTTCGAGCAACCGCTCTTCCGGCTCGCTGAGCATGTGCGGCTTGTAGCGCCGGGTGCGGGAGAGGTAGTGGCGGTAGCGCGCACAGGCGGGCGCGTCGATGATGCGCTGCGCCGCCGCCTCGTCGACGGCCATCCATTCGAGCTCGAAGAACAGCAGGAGGTTGCGCACCTCGCTGCCCTTCTCCTGCGTCATGGCTACCAGTGCGCCGTGCTCGGGCGGCCGCGCATCGGCCGCGTGCAGGAGGCTGGCGTAGATCGCCGGCTTGTCGACCTGCTCGCTGATCGATTCGAGCTCGACCACGGCAGCGGCCACCCAGTCGGCTGCCGGACCACCCGGCACATCGACCGTGCCGCGATAACGGCGCCCGAACGCCTCGGCGCGCTCCAGCGCCGCGGCCAGATCGCCGCGCAGCGCCGGATCCTGCGCCGACTCGTACAAATCGGCCAGATTCCAGCTCGCCCCTTCCACCCCGATGTCTTTGGTCATGGGGTGGGAGGATAGGGCTCCACCGTTCGCGGGTTCAAGAGGGGGTGCGGAATCAGCCCAGCTTGAAGCCCAGGGCGAAGCCGGCGATGAAGCCGCCGCCGAACGGGAGATTGCCGGTCAGGATCGCCCACGCCCGATCGGCCAGTGTCGTCCCGGCCGGATCGACCCATACGCCCTCGGCGGTCTTTTGCACCGCCCCCCAATCGACCGTGATGAAGCCCTGGTACACCAGCACCTGAATGAGGATGAAGACCAGGCCCAACAGCAGGGCCAGAAGCTTGGTGACCTTCTTCGCCGTGTAGCCGACAATGGCGCCTGCCACGCCGCCGAAGCCCAGGGCGGCGCCCTGGCCGCCGAAGAGATCCGAAAGGTCGCCCATCGGCCCGGGGTCGGCCGGTCAGAGACCGAGGAGAAAGTCCAACACGGCGCGGTTGAACTCCACCGGCCGTTCGATGTTGCTGATGTGGCCGGCGCCCGGGATGCGCACCAACCGCGCGCCGGGGATGCGCTCCGCCAGCTCCTGCGACAGGTGCGGCGGCGTGACGCGATCCTCCTCGCCGACGACGACCAGCGTCGGCGCATTGATCTCGGCGACACGCGGCCGCACCGAGAAGCCGAACACCGCGCGCGCGGTGCGCACGTACGCCGCCTTGTCGTTGCGCGCGATCTGGTCGATGAAGTAGTCGCGCAAGACCGGATCGATGGCGTCGGAGAAGGCGTTGGTAATGCGCTCCTTCGCCACCGCTGCCATGGGGTTCTCCTCGATGAACTGCATCGCCGCGCGCGCCATGTCCTCGAAACCCTCGGGCATGCCGCAGACCGTGTCGCCGAGCACCAGCGAGGCGGTGGCATAGGGGTAGTCGAGCGCGAACTGCTGCGCCACCATGCCGCCGAGCGACACCCCGACCAGGTGGGCGCGCTCGACGCCCAACTTGCGCAGCAGCCGCACGACGTCTTGCGCCATGTCGGGGATCGACCAATCGGCCGCGGGCCCGCTCGAGCGGCCGTGACCGCGCAGATCGACGGTGATGGTCGAGAAGCGCCCGCAGAACTCCGGGACCTGGTACAGCCACACGCGCCGGTCGCCGCCGAGGCCGTGCAGGAACACCACTGGTGCGTGACTCGGCTTCCACGGCTCGGTGTAATCGATCAGCTCGTAGTATAGATCGACATCTCCGACGCGGGTGTGCGGCATTCAGGTGTCCCCTTCCTGAGCGACTGATTCGAACATACGAACACCTATGGAACAAAGCCAAGCGGCGCAAGTCAAAGCAGCGGGCCTGGCGCTCGGGTTCGACGCCGTCGGCATCTGCGACCTGCGCCCGATCGAACGCGCCGCGCTCGATGAATGGCTGCGGCGCGGCTACGCCGGCACGATGACCTACCTGCACCGCCAGGCGCGGCGGCGGCGCGAGCCCGAGCGCATCGCGCCCGGCTGCCGGCGCGCCGTGGTGGCGCTGAAGAACTACTACCGCGACGCCAGCCCCGCCGGCCCCGCGCGCGTCGCGCGCTACGCCTGGGGCGAGGACTACCATCGCGTCGTCGGCGACTTGCTGGCGCAGCTCGCCGACCGTCTCGTCGGTCTCGGCGCCGCGCCGGAGCTGACCCGCTCGTTCGTCGACGCCGGACCGGTGCCCGAACGCGAGCTGGCGCAGCGCGCCGGGCTCGGCTGGATGGCCAAGAACACCATGCTCATCAACCCGACGCTGGGGTCGTTCACGTTCATCGGCACCGTCTTCACCGACCTCGCGCTCGACGTCGACCTGCCCTTCGACACCGACCGCTGCGGCGACTGCCGCCTGTGCCTGGACGCCTGCCCCACCGATGCGTTCGCGGCCGAGCGCGTCCTCGACGCGCGGCGCTGCATCTCCTACCTCACCATCGAGCAGCGCAAGCCGTTTGACGCCGCGCAAGGGCGCATGGTGGGCGAGTGGCTGTTCGGCTGCGACGTCTGTCAGGACGTCTGCCCGTGGAACCTGAAGTTCGCCCCGCAGACCGCCGATGCCCGCCTCGCGCCGCGTCCTGAGCTCGTCGCCCCCGACCTCACTGCCCTCGCCACACCCGACCCCGCGGCCTTCGCCGCCCGTTACGGCGACACGGCCTTCGAGCGCGCAGGCCCGAACGGCCTGGCGCGCAATGCCGCCCAGGTGCTCGCCAACCAGAAGGAGTAATCAGTCCTTGGCGGCGCTCTCGGCGTCGCCGAGCGGCGCGGCATGCACCGTCTTGTGGCGGCTCAGCAGCACTTTGCCGGGCGGGAACCCGCGCGGCTTGCTGACGTCGGCGCAGTGCGCGACGTGCACCGCCACCGTGCCGCCGTGGCGGGCGCGGGAATAGCGCGCCGCGAGCGCGGCGGCGAAGCGCACCGTGTCGCGCGGCAGCGGGTCGAGACCCTCCGGGTTGCGCACCACGACGTGCGAGCCCGACTCCGCCGCCACGTGCAGCCAGAGGTCGCGCGGCGCCCCGAGCTTGAGCGTCAGCACGTCGTTGTCGTGCGCCGTGCGGCCGACCAGGACGATCAAACCGTCCGGCGAAACGAAGCGCCGCGCCACCGACTTGCCGGCCCAGATGCCCGCATCCGGATCCGAAGGTCCCGGCGGCTGGCGATTGGTTCGCGCCGTCATGTGTCCCGCTCCCACCGATCGCCGCTCATACCGAGAAGAACTCCTCCAATTCGTCGGCGTGCGCGGCCGCGTCGTGGCGTCCGAGCTCGATCAGCCGCTCGGCGTAAACGCCGTCGAAGAAAATGTACGACAGCAGATCGGCCTCGCCGAGCGCGCCGCGGGCGGCGAAGCGCGCCACGTTGCGGCTCAGCCAGCTGCGCACGCCGCGGCGCGGTGCCGCAGCGCGCAAGCACTCCGAGGCCAGCACGCCGAGGTCCTCGGACGGTTCAAGGAATACATCGCGAATGATGCGATACGGCCGGCCGCGCCGTTCGATGATCGGCTCGTTGATGCGGGCGAGGAAGTCGCGCCCATACGTCTTGACGCCGCTCTCGAGGATGGCGTTGAACAGCCGCATGCGGTCGACGTCGGCCTCGACGCGGTCGATGAGCAGCGCGTTGAGCGCCTTGCCGGCCAGGTAGGTCGTGCTCAGGTAGTTGGTTTCGCGCCGCCGCGCCATTTTGTCCTCTTCTTCCGGCGTCGAGGGATGGCGCAGGCCGAGCACCAGAACGCGGTCAGCGCCCAGCCGCAGCGCCGGAGCGAGCGGCGTATTCAGCCGCAGGCCGCCGTCGCAGTAGTAGGTACGGCCGATGCGAATGGCGGCGAACAGCATGGGAATGGCCGCCGACGCCAGCGCGTGCACCAGGCCGATGCGGGTCGGGCGCACGATGACGAATCGGTCGCGCGCCCACCGCGCCACTTCGCCGCTGGCGTTGTCGACGAACACCACCGAACGTCCGGTGGCGATCTCGGTCGCCGCGATGGCCAGGGCCTGCAGACGCCCTTGATCGAGATTGCGCCGAATCTGCCCCCACGGCACGCGGTCGAGCACCAGCGATTCCAACCAGCGCGTATCGAACAGCCCCGGCAACCGCTCCGGCTGTTTGTCTGACGCAGCGGGCAGGAGCCGTGAGACTGCCCCGAGCCCGAGCAACTGCCACGGCACGCGCACGAGATCGGTGGGCCCGACGGCGAATACGGTGTCGAGCGAAAGCGAGCGCCAGATTTCGAGCAATCGTTCGCCGGCGCCCGCATCGTGTTGGGTGGCCGCGACCCAGCAGGCGTGGATGGCGCCGACGCTGGTCCCGGTGACGATGTCGAAGGTCACCGGGCGGCCGAGGCGCTTGGGCAACTCGCCGAACAAGTAGGACAGGACGCCCGCCTCGTAGGCGCCGCGCGCGCCACCGCCTGACAAGACGATGGCGATGCGCGGGGCGGGTTCAGCGGTTCGGCTGGCCATCGCAGCCGCATCCCTTCGGCGAACTTCCCTAACCCTTCAACTGACCGACCAGGTACGCGGCGCCTTCCGGCCCAACCTGCGCCGTGTGCACCGTGCCCTTCGGCAGCATCAGTCGATCGCCGGGGCCGAGCGCGTACTCGCGCCCGGCGACGCCGAACACGATGCGCCCGCCGACGACCCACAGGCTCTCGTGATGGTCGTGCGTGTGCGGCGCGTAGGTCGCATCGGGGCCGTCTTGCCAACCCCACACGGCAAATCCCTCCGCCTCGAGCCGCTGGCGCAGCACCGGCTCGCTGGGCGCCCGCGGGTCGGTCCACTCGATCAATTCCAAGCGCATGGCCTGCGTATGCTCCGAACGTCGCGCGACCGCAAGCTACGGCTGGGCACCGAGATCCGCCTGGACGGTGTATCCCGACGCGGCGCTGGGAGTGAGGAACGACTCGTAGCCCGTCTCGCCGGCGAGGGACTGCAGGAGAAACGGCACCACCCAGCGCAGGACGGGGTCGTGCGCTTCCGATTGCGAGCGCGTCACCGGCGGGTTGCAGTCGCGGCCGGGAAAGCACAGGTCGGAGAAGGCGTAGTGGCCGGCATCGCGGATCTCGACCAAGTATTTCGGCGTCGCGGCTCCGGCATAGGCGGTGCGGATGGCGGGGTTGTTCACCACGCTGTCGACCTCGCCCATCATGGTCATCGACGGGATCTGCAGCAGCGGGACCGTCGCGCTGACGGCGGGCGCCATTGGCACCGCGACGCGGAAACGACTGTCGCGGCTGACGACGAGATAGGTCGTCAGGCCGCCGAAGGAGTGTCCCGACATGCCGATCCGCGCCGGATCGAGGGCGCCGAAGAACGGCGAGCCACTGGAGGCGTTTTCGTCCAGCATGAAATCCAGCGCGAAGATGATGTCCGCTGGCCGTTCCTGCGCGGAAGCCACCTGCGCAGCCGGCGTGCCGCAGGCGGGGAACTCGCGCACCGTGTTGCCCGGGTGGGGCGGTGAGACGACGACGAAACCATACGAGGCCAGCAGGGCCGTGAAGAACAGCGACTGGTTCTCGTAGCCACAGGAACCGTGCGAGAACATGACGACTGGATACGGCCCCCCGGAGAGGTCGAGCGGCGCGTCGCGCACGGCAGCATACCCGGTGTCGATGGGCCCGCTACCCGCTACCGCCGGGTACCACACCGCCGTGTTGAGCACCCGCTCCTGCCCGGGCGTGGCGACCGAGTCCTTCACCATGCGCACGGCGCGGGCTCCAACCTCGTACGGCCCGCGCTGGCGCACGTCGGTGCAGGTCCCTGCCGTCCAATCAACGACGTCGGCACAGTGCGTCTGCGCGGCGCAGGCCGTGGCGTCGATGTCGCCACGGTCTACGCAGCGGGCGGCGGGGGCGATGCGGCAGTCGATCGACAGCGTGCCGTCAGACTCGACGCGACCGCAGGCGATGCGGCTGGTCCCGCACGTCGAGCGCGAGCTCACGTTCTTCGCCTTGCTCTGACACTCGCGGCGCAACGCGCCGTCCAGCAAGGCCTGCTTGATCAACAACCGCGCGCAGTGCTGGTACTCGCGGCGGCCACGCGGCGGGCCGCTGACGAAGCTGTCGCACGGACAGCTCGCCTCGGTGGCGCTGCGCAGCGCCGCCAATGCGCGCTCGTCACCGAGCGCGGCCGCCCCTTCGAGGCAGGCGTCCTGGGCCGACACCCCGGGCACGCCCGCCGCGAACAGGGCGGCGATACAGATGGCCAATCGCAGTGCGGACTTCACGCTCGCGCACTCAGCTCCCGCCGTGGGCGCCGAGATTGACCCACACGCTTTTGATCGACGTGTAGAGCTCGAGCGCCGCCTTACCCATCTCGCGGCCGAAGCCGCTCTGCTTGTAGCCACCGAACGGCGAGGCCGCATCGAACATGTTGTAGCAATTGATCCACACCGTCCCAGCGCGCAGGCGCTCGGCCAGGCGGTGCGCCTTGGAGATGTCCTTCGTCCACACCGCGGCCGCGAGGCCGTAGTTGGTGTCGTTGCCGTGCGCCGCCACTTCGTCCGGGTCCTTGAACGGCACGCCGCACACCACCGGCCCGAAGATCTCCTCGCGCAGGATCTTCATATTCGGCTTCACTCCGGTGAACACCGTCGGCGAAACAAAGTAGCCGCGGCTGAAGCTCTTCGGGCGCCCGCCCCCGGCCGAGACCTTGGCCCCTTCGCTGCGACCGGCATCGAGGTAGCTGTTGACGCGTTGGAATTGTTCGCCCGAGACCAGTGGACCCATCTCGGTCGTCGGGTCCATGCCCGGTCCGAGCTTGATCTTCTCGGAGTACTCGATCAGACGCGGCATGACCTTGTCGTAGACCGACTGCTCGATGTAGAGCCGCGAGCCGGCGCAGCAGCACTGGCCGTGGTTGAAATAGATCGCTGACGCGGCGCCGATCGCGGCCTGCTCCAGGTCGGCATCGGCGAAGATGATGTTCGGCGACTTGCCGCCGAGCTCGAGCGAGACGCGCTTCAGGTTGCCGGCCGCGGCGCGCATGATCTCGTGGCCGACCTCAGTGGAACCGGTGAAGGCGACCTTGTCGATATCCGGATGCGCCGCGATGGCCGCCCCCGCGGTCTCGCCGAGACCGGTGACGATGTTGACTACGCCGGGCGGAATGCCGGCCTCTTCGAGCAGCTCGCCCAGGCGCAGGGCCGACAGCGGCGTCTGTTCCGCCGGCTTCAGCACCACGGTGTTGCCGCAGGCCAGGGCGGCGCCGAGCTTCCACGCCGCCATGAGCAGCGGGAAGTTCCACGGGATGATCTGCCCGACCACGCCGACGGGCTCGCGCAGGGTGTAGTTGAGGATGTGCTGACCGGGGATCGAAACCGGGATGGTCTCACCCTCGATCTTCGTCGCCCAGCCGGCGTAGTAGCGGAAGTGGTCGACCACCAGCGGCACGTCGGCGACGCGCGCGACGCTGATCGGCTTGCCGTTGTCGAGCGTCTCGAGCTGCGCGAACTCCTCGCCGTGGCGTTCGATCAGGTCGGCCAGCTTCCAGATGGCGCGACCGCGCTCCGAGGCGGTCATGCGCCGCCACGGACCGCTTTCGAAGGCCTTGCGCGCCGCCTTCACGGCGCGGTCGACGTCCTCCTTGTCGCCGGCCGCCACTTCGGCCAGAGGCTCCTCCGTCGCCGGATCGAAAGTCGTGAAGGTCTTGCCCGAGGCGGCTTCGACCCACTGGCCGTCGATCAGCATGCGGTGGACTCGACGCCCGAGGAACTGCCCGACGGCGGGATCGACTCCCGGGTATGCGGACTGAATCGCTGCTGCGGACATGAAACCCTCCTTTTGCTGCGCGCCGCGCCGGCGCGACCGATGGGCTGGCGTTGTGGGAACGAGGTGACTCTAGACCAACTTTCGCCGCAATGGCTAGCCTCAACGCGAGCCCGATCGGGGCTCGCCTACGGCTGCTGGCTGAGTTTCGAAATGGCGTCTTCCAGCTGCAATAGCAGGTTCACGTCGCCATCGATCTTGAGGCGACCGCTGAAGAAGGCCTCGGTGCGCGGGATGTCGCCGCGCTGGATGGCGTGCCAGTCGGCGGCGCTGGCGGTGAGCGTGGTGTTGGGCTGGGCGACGGTGCCGTCGTGCCGGGTGTGGTGCCCGCCTTCCGAGACCAGGTACCAGTCCTGACCGCCGGGGCCGGTGAGGTGGAACTGGACGCGCACGGCGCCCTCGCCGCGCGGCGCCGCGGCGATCGGCGCGCCCGGCGGCGGCAGATCGAGCAGGCGCGCCAGGGCGTGGGTGCAGACGTTGTTGGACTCGAAGCTCTCGTTCGGTAGCGGCGCGCCGATCTCCTTCAACCGCGTCGCCACCCGCGCCAGGACGACGCCGAAACGGAACGCGGCCCACACTTCGTAGTAGAAGGCGTGCTCCACGCGGGTGCCGGTGAGCGCCTCGTAGCGGGCGATGGTCTCTTCCCTGGTCGGGAACCCCTCGAGGCGAGGGAAGCCGTAGCCGTCGCAGCTCGTCCAATCGAGAAACAGCCACCAAGCGAGGTCGGCCTCGGGATCGCCGAGGAAGGCCATCTCCCAATCGAGCACGGCGACCACCGCGTCGTCGCGAAACATCATGTTCGGCAACCGGCTGTCGCCCCAGCACAGCGTGACGCGCGCCGGCGCGAAGCGGTTGCGCTTCAGCCAGTCGAGCGCGGCAGTCAGAATCGGCTGCTCGCCACCGTCGCGCGCCCACTCGAGGTAGTGCTCGTAGTAGGCGATCTGCCGGTCGAGCGGATCGGTGCCGCCACCTGGCACGCCGAGGAACGACAGCCCGCGCGCGCGCCAGTCGACGGCGTGGATGCGAGCCAGGGTCTCGATCCCGCTCCACCATATCCTGGCGCGCCGCGCCGGGGTCGCGTCGTAACACAGGCCGAACGAATGGTAGGGCGGGACTTCAGACGGAATCGCCCCGTCGACATGCTCCATGAGATAGAAGGCGCAGCCGAGAATGCTGGTGTCGGCTTCGAGCCACCGCACACGCGGGACGGGCACATCGGTGGGCGCCAGAGCGTCCATGATGCGAAACTGCGTCGCGAGATCGTACTCGGGAAAGACCTGGAACTCGGTCGGCTGCAAGCGCGCGACCATCTTCTCGCGCCGCGCCGCGCCGGCCTCGCGCCAGGTGGCTTCGAACAGGAAGGTCTCGTTCGACAGCCCGGCCGACGGCTTCTTCAGCTCCGACAGTGCCAGGCCCTCGGCCGCCGGCATCTTGCCCTGCAGCCACGCGGTCAGGCGGCGTTGCGTCGTTCCCAGATCTCGCTGCCCAGCCAGCATCAGCGGCTCCCCCTGCCCGTTTTGATACAAGCGAAATCTCCGCCCCGCAACTGGAACGACCAAACGTTTGTTTGCTATGAGAATGGACACGCGGCGCGCGCGCGTTGCCCGCCCAGCAGCACAGCATCCGAGGAGTCTAAATGGATTTCACATTCTCAGAGCGAGAGATCGCCTTTGCCGCGGAGGCGCGGGAGTGGCTGACAAAGAACCTGCCGGCGGCGTGGCGACGGGATCATTCGTGGACACGGGCGGACGATCCGATGTGGCGCGAGATCGCGCGCGAGTGGCAGCACATGCTCTACGACGGCGGCTGGGTGGCGATCTCGTGGCCGCGCGAGCACGGCGGCCGCGGCGCGACCGTGATCGAGCGCTGGCTGTTCGAGGAGGAGCTCGACCGCGCCGGGGCGCCCTACCCGCCGGCCAGTGCCTCGGTCGACATGATCGGCACGGCCATCCGCTCGCACGGCACCGACGAGCAACGGCAGCGCTTCCTCAAGCGGCTGCTGTCGGGCGAGGACATCTGGTGCCAGGGCTTTTCCGAACCCGGCGCCGGCTCCGACCTCGGCGGCTTGCGCTGCCGCGCCGACCGCCACGGCGACGAGTTCGTCGTCAACGGCCAGAAGGTGTGGACCAGCCACGCCGAGATCGCCGACTGGTGTTTCCTGCTCTGCCGCTCCGAGGCGGATCAACCCAAGCACAAAGGCATCAGCCTGTTGCTGGTCGACATGAAGACGCCGGGCATCAGCGTGCGCCCGCTCAAGCAGATGACCGGCGATGCGGAGTTCTGCGAGGTGTTCTTCGAAGACGTGCGCGTCCCCGCCAACCGCATGGTCGGCGAGCCCGGCGCGGGCTGGCAGATCGCCATGGGCATCCTCGCGCACGAGCGCGGGCCGGTGTGGACCTTCACCTTCCAGCGCAAGATCCGCCGCAGCTTCGAGCGCATCGTCGAGCTGGCGCGCACGCACGCCGCCAGCAAGGGGCTGTCCGATCCGCTGGTACGGCAGCGCCTGGCGCAGTCGTACATCGACGTCGAGCTGCTCAAGCTGGTCGGGTATCGCAGCCTGACGCGCATCCTGCGCACCGGACATCCCGGTCTCGAAAGCTCGATCGAGAAGGTGCTGGGCAGCGAGACCGACCAGCGCCTGCAGGAGTCGGCCATGATGTTTTTCGGCCCCCACGCCGCACTGGCCGACGAGCCGCGCGCCGCCGGCGCCGATTCCATCGGCCCGGCCTATCTCTACTCGCGCTCGGAGACGATCATGGGCGGCACGTCGGAGATCCAGCGCAACGTCATCGCCCAGCGCATCCTCGGATTGCCGCGCTAACCCAACAGGGGCTTGTCCGAACCACCGCCTTCGCGGCGCAGCTTGTACTTCTCCACCCGCTGCGTCGGCGTCTTGGGCAACGCGTCGCGGAACTCCCACAGGCGTGGCACCTGGAACTTCGCCAGCCGCTCGGTGGCAAAGGCGCGCAACTCCTCGGCGGTGACCGGACCGCGGGCGACGATGAACGCCTTCACTTCTTGGCCGAGGACCGGGTCGGGAATGCCGATGACCGCTGCCTCGACGACCTGCGGGTGCTGACAGAGGACCTTCTCGATCAGCACCGAGGACATGTTCTCGCCGCCACGGCGGATGACGTCGCGCTTGCGGTCGACGAAGAAGAGCCACCCGTCCTCATCGAGGTAGCCGAGGTCGCCGGTGAAGAACCAGCCGTCGCGCAGGGCGAGCGCCGTCTGCTCCGGGTCGCGGAAGTACCCGGCCATGCGGTGCGGCGAGTGGATGGCGATCTCGCCGACCTGTCGCGGCGCCAAGCGGTGACCATCGTCGTCGACGATCTCGATCTTGACCCCCGGCACCGGAGGGCCGGCCGAGCCCGGGCGCGGCGCCGCGCCGCGCGGCGTCATCGTCACCACGCCGGCATCGGTCGAACCGAAGCACTCGGCCACGTCGGTCACGCCGAAGCGCTTGATGACCTGGTCGCGGATCGGCGCACTGCCGAGGCCGAGGATGACGCGCAACGGATTGTCGCGCTCGAGGTCCGACGGCTCCTGCGTGAGCAAAATGGCGAGGATGGTGCCGAGCGTGTAGAGCACCGTCGCGTGACTGGCATGGACGAGCGGCCAGAATTCGGAGCCGCGAAAAGCCTTCGGATAGGCCACCGTGCCGCCCGCCTGCAGCGCGGTCACCGCCGCGCCCCAGGCGTTGCCGTGGAACAGCGGCGTGACGGCGAGGATCGTGTCGTCCTGCGTGATGCCGAGAATCTCCAGAAAATGCTTGCCCGCCGCGCCGGTGCTGCCGTGGTGGAACAGCACGCCCTTGGGTTTGCCCGTCGTGCCCGACGTGTAGAGCAGGGTCGACGGATCGTCGGCGCCCAAGGTGACGCCGACGGCGCTCTCCGCACTGCGCGCCAGCAACGCGTCCAACGGCTCTGCCCCGGTGGCCCCACCAAACGCCGCCACGACACATCCCGGCGGCCGCGCCAGCTCCGGCGCCAACATCGCCGGCGCGCTCGCGGCGTCGACCACGATCACTTTCGGCTCGGCGTGGGTGAGAATGTATCCCAGCTCGCCGGCACCGAGGGCCGGATTGACCGGATGCAACACGGCCCCGGCCTTCAGCACGCCGAAAGCGGCCACCAGGTACTCGACCGAGTTGCCGAGCGACAGCGTCACCCGATCACCCTTGGCGACCCCGAGGCTGCGCAGCGCGTGGGCCGCGCGATTGCTCAGGCGATCGAACTCGCCGTAGGCGACGCGCCGGCCTTCGTGCAGGATGAACGGGTGGTCGCCGCGGCGGGCGGCATGGTGGGCGAGAACATCACAGATCAACATCGAGCGCTCCCTACGCCAGCGTGCCGCCGTCGCTGACCAGCACGGCGCCATTGATCGTGTTGGCGTCGTCCGAAGCGAGAAAAGCGATCTGCTTGGCAAAATCCTCCGGCGCGGAGAGCCGGTGCGCGATCGGCGGCGAATAGTAGGCGACCAGCTGCGGCTCGAAATCGTCGCGCGGGATGAAGTTGGCGATGAACGGCGACCGAATCCCGCCCGGCGCGAGGCAGTTGGCGCGCAAGCCGCGGGTGGCAAATTCGAGCGCGATCGACT
>CAYVUV010000418.1:0-10063 GCA_964455095.1 uncultured Binatia bacterium (SeqCode) | reverse complement strand
TTTGTCCCACGGCGCCGCCACCGCCTGGGCGGCGGGGCACCCCCCCCCCGCCCCCCCGCCGCCGGCTCAGTCCTGCCAGAGGTTGTTGGCCGCGTACATGAGCACGCCGTCGACGCAGCTCGGGCAGTATCCGTTCTCGATCAGGTTCTGGACCATGACGTTGTACTTGTCGGTCTGCTCTTCGTCGCGCGTGCGCGCCTTGGTGACGATGCGGCTGAGGTCGCGCACGGACGTCATCAGCCGCTTCTCGATCGCCTCCTTGAGCGGTTCGTAGCTCTGGTACGAAACCTTGGCGCCGCGCCGGCTGGCCGCCCACAAATAGGCGATGACTTCCTGGCGGAAGCCCTCGGCGGCGGTGCCGATGATGGCGATCTGTTCCTCGATCGACTTGAGGAACCCCTCGTCGGGCTGCAGCTCCTCCTTCGTGTTGCGATCACGCACGCGGGTCTTGTTGACGTAGGCCTCGGCGTGGTCGAGGTAGTTCTGGAAGAGCGACTCGGCCTGCTCCTGGTAGGAGTAGACGAAGGCTTTGGTGATCTCTTTCTCGAGCAGCTCCAGGTACTCCTTGTGCAGGGTGTCCTGCAGGAACTCCAGGTGCTGCTTGCGGGTGTCGTCGGAGAGGTCGGCTTCCTTCACCATGTTGATCAGCGCCTCGCGGACGTTGATCGGGTTGATGCAGTTGCCGCCGACGTTGTCGGACAGCGCGTTGTCGAGCGCCTTCATGATGAAGCGCGTGGAGATGCCGTTCATGCCCTCGCGCTTGGTGTCATCGCGCAGCTCGCGCACGTCGATCTTCTTGGTGCGCCCCTTCTCCACCACTTCCTCGCCGTTATAGAGCTTGAGCTTGGTCATCAGATCGCACTTGGCGGTCGGCTCGAGGCGCGAGAGGATGGCGAACATCGAGGCGACTTCGAGCGTGTGCGGTGCGACGTGGGCACGGAAATCCGAGTGGCGGATGATCTTCTGGTAGATCTTCACCTCTTCCGAGAGGCGCAGGTTGTACGGGACCTTGACGACCACGATGCGATCGAGGATCGCCTCATTGGTGTGGTCGGCCTTGAATTTCTGCCACTCCGCCTCGTTCGAATGGGCGACGATGACCGTGTCGACGTAGACCATTCCGTGTCGTCCGGGGGCGGGGATCACCTTTTCCTGCGTCGCGGTGATCATCGCGTGCAGGTACTCGGTCTCGTTCTTGAAGACCTCGATGAACTCGACCAGACCGCGGTTGCCGACGTTGAGCGCGCCGTTGAGGTCGAGCACGCGCGGATCGCCTTCCGAGTAGATGTCGAGCTTTGAGATGTCCTCGCTGCCGATCAGCACCGAGGTGTCCTGGTTGTTCGGGTCGACCGGCGGCACGACGCCGATCCCGACGCGGTTGCGCTTCGAGAAGGAGCGCAACACGATGGGCACTTCTTCGTAGCGGCCGCCGAATTCGTCCTTGAGGCGAAAGCGGCAGACCGGACAGAGATCGCCCTCGATGTGCGTGCCGAGCATCTTCTCGAACTCGCGCCGCAGGTGGCGCGGCAGAAGGTGCAGCGGCTCCTCGTTCATCGGGCAGCCCTCGATGGCGAACACCGGCGGCACGTCCTCGAGCCCGCGCTGCAGCCGCTCGACCAGCGAGCTCTTGCCCGAGCCCACCGGGCCCATGAGGTAGAGCACCTGGCGACTCTCTTCGCCCTTGAGCGATGCCGAGTGAAAGTAGCGCACGATCTGCGCCACGGTCTTCTCGATGCCGAAGAATTCGTCGGAGAAAAAATTGTAGACGCGAACCGGTTCGTCCTTGAAGAGCCGCTTGACCTGCGTGTCAGCGCTTTCGAGGATCTCGTGCGCGCCCGGCGCCATGATGAGATCGTACAGGCGCGCGTGTGCCAGCTTGGGGATCGTCGGATCGTCGCGGATCCGATCGAGGTACTCGAGGAAGGTGCCGTGCCAGTCGTGAGCCTCGCGTGAGGCCCGATCTTCGCGAATCAGCTTCTCGAAGATCGCCTTGTCTGTCTGCATTGCCCCGCTCCTTCTGCTTGGTGGGGCCTCTCCTCCCCACTAGCGTGATGGTGTGCCACCCATGTTGGGTATCGACGCATCAGTGGTCGCGGAATTCGGCTGGGCCGCGTCATCGAGCTGCATTATAGCACCCGATAGCGCACGCAGGACTGACGTTGTGCGCGACGGAGAGAATCGGCGTGCCATGGCGGCGCGAAGCGCGGTCGGGACTGGGACCGCAGAAGGACGTACCGAATGAGGTCCGTCACTGCATTCCCTTCCCGGATGCCATGAAACTGCGCGGACGCTAACACCAGGGATTGGGGAGTGTCAAGAAAAATTTCCACACTATATAGATGTGGAGCCCCCTGATACCGCCGTCGCTTTGGCGGCGAGGCGTTGCGGTTTTGCGCGTCCTAACGCGTCTTCACGCGTGGCTTGCCGCCGCGCGCCGCGCGTTCCCTGCCGCGCACGGTCAACACGGGACAGGCGGCGGCGCGCACGACCTTCTCGGTCACGCTGCCCAGCAGCAGATGCGCGAGGCCGGTGCGGCCGTGCGTTGCCATGACGATGAGGTTGGCTTTGATCCGAGCGGCGGTGTCGACGATGACCTGGTGCGGTGTACCGGTCTCGAGCAGGAAGCGGGCGCGCAGTCCCTGTTTCTTCAGTCGATCCGTGACGCGCGCCAGCTGCGCGCGCCCGATGCGCTGCTGCTCCTCGAGAAGCACGCTCAGGTTGACCGCGGCGCCGTACAGATCCGCCGGCGTCGCGTAGTACACCGGCTCGACCACGAACAGGACGATCACCTCGGCTTTGACGGGGCGAGCCAGCTCAACGGTGTACTTGAGGGCCTGCTGCGCGCGCTCGGAGAAATCGGTCGGGAATAGAATCTTCTTGATGGCCATCGTCTGGTTCCTTCTGCGGCGTCCGCTGCGCATCGCCGCCCTCTGAGTTCGATGCCCCGCGCCTTCGGGCCGCGACGGCCGAAAGTTCGAGAGATCGCCGCCTACGTGTCGTCGTCGCTCTCGAGCGGTGCTTGTTCACCCCAGTTGATCTTGCACGCTTCGGAGCAGAAGTAGTGTGCCCAATCCTCGACCATTTCCACTTCCGCCGTGCGGCGTTGCACGGGCTTGCCGCAGTGCTCACAGGCCACGCTGTCGGGCATTTGGCGCCTCCCTGTCTCCCCCCGGCAGTGCCGGGAGGGGCAACTACCTACCTCGGCTGGAGACGATTGCGCAGGTCGATTCTATGAGCGGACGTTGCCACAAATCACTGCAGAAGTCAGCGCTGGGCGTCGCCGCGTCGCCCGCGCTCAGCCTGCCGGGCCCCCTGACGGTGATCCGCCGAATTCTCCACCCATGTGAATCCGCACGGCCCCCCCTATTGCGAGCCGGACCTTATCGTGATGTTATGCGGCTATCAACGCGCCCGGCATCCGATCTACGGCGCCGCGTTGGCCCCCCGTTTGAATTTCTCCCTTTTCAATGCCGTCAAACGGTTGATCCTTTAGAACGAGCTCCCCCGGAGCTGGAAGTCGCACAAAACCATGAGAAGCGCAGCAGAAGCTATTGACGAATTTCCCCTCGACAGCGGTGTGGAGATGATCGCTCCCGAGAGCCTGGAAGACGATGTGGACGAGGCCGAGGCAGCCGCCGACCGCGCTCGCGCCGCGGAAGGGCCGCGCGACCTGGTCAGCGTGTTCTTTTCCGATGTCGCACAGGTCGACCTGTTGACCCGTGAGGCCGAGGAGAGCCTCGGACGCGAGATCGCCACGCGCCGCGAGCGCGTGCGCAAGTTGCTGCGTGGCCGCGCGCGGCTGGTCGCCCGGGCACTCGACGATCTGGGCCGCGGTGTGGTGTACCCGGAGGAGGACTTCCGCGAGCGCGAGGCGCTCACGGTTCTCACGCGCGCCCGCCAGGAGCTCCGCGCCATGTCGCGCCGGAGCCGCGGTTGGAAGACGATGAGCAAGTTCGTCGTCGACCTGGAGCGTGAGCTGGCAGCTTACCGCACGCTGCGCGACCAGATGATGACGGCGAACATTCGCCTCGTCATGACCCTGGCGCGCCGGTATCGCCACCCGACCTTGTCGTACCTCGACCTGGTGCAGGAAGGCGTGCTCGGACTGATGCGCGCGGTCGAAAAGTACGAGCCGACCCGCGGCATCAAGTTCAGCACCTACGCGGTGTGGTGGATCTGGCAGCAGATCTCGCGCGCCGCCGATTGCCAAGGGGCGATGATTCGGACCCCGGTGCACTGGAATCAGCTGCGCCGCAAGCTCGGCCGCACGGCTTGGGTGGCTGAAGGCGAGAACGACCCGGAAGCCGTCGCGGAAGAGCACGGACTGTCACCCGAGCGCATGGCCGCCATGGCGCAATCGTTCCAGTGCCTGTCGCTGACCGCGCCGCTCGGAGAAGGTGACGACCGCACGCTGGGCGACACCATTCCCGCCGACGCCTCGGCCGACCCGGAAGGGGCGCTGCTGGAAGCCGACATGAGCGAGCGTCTGTCCTCGGCAGTCGAGGAGTTGCCCGATCGCGAGGCGCAGATCCTGCGGTTGCGATTCGGCCTCAACGGCAGCCAGGTCTACACGCTCGAGGAGATCGGCCAGCGCTTCGGCGTCAGCCGTGAACGTATCCGCCAACTCGAGGCCCGCGCCTTGAAGCAGATGCGTACGATCTGCGCCGATCAGGGCCTCTCGGACGCCCTGCATTGATCTGGACCCGGCGGGCTAACGCCCGCCGGGCGACCTCCCCCGCACCCGCGCGACTTCACTCGGCCTGGTGCTCGAGCTCCCTCTGGAGGGCGGCAAAGGCAGCGTGAATGGCGTCGCCCATATCCGCCTTGCTCTTCTGAACCCGCAGGGTGCGACCGGGCAAGGTGGCCAGGATCCGCACTTCTTCGTCACCGCGTTGGTGATGCGTGCTGTGCACCATGGTGATGTGCATGCGCAGGAAGTTGTTACCCAGCCCCGTGAGTTTGGCGATGTGCTTGTCGATCATCTCCCGCCACCGCGGGTGGACTTCCGTGTGTTGAGCCTGGATTTCGAGGTCCATTGCGTTCCTTTCTTGTGCCGCGCAGCTGCCGTTAGCCCGTCTCCGGCCTGAATTCAACGCCGGTTCGCCGCCCGACAAGGCCAACCCGGCGCCCCGGCCTCGCTGGCGGCGGCCGAATGTCACAAACCAGCCGAGGTTCCCCAGGTGACCCAATTGGTGACACTCGGCGGGCGCGGGGCCCAAGCCAGGTGGGCCTTTCGGGTCCGCGCCCGGACGGTGGCATGCATTCTGCTCACTCACTTGGTCAGCGAAAGGGGACGGACACATGATTCAGACTAAGCTGCAGCCGGTAAGTACCAAGCTCCTCAAGGTAGGACTCGAAGTGTTTCCCGTATACGGCGACGAGTTTTCGGGATGGAGTATGGACCCAGTCGATCTCACGCCGGAGACCCCCAAAGGGCTTCGCTACGACTCGCTGGACGAGCTCTTCTTCGCGTTGGTGAACTTGAATGTTGCCCCGGAAGGCCGGGCCTGAATCGCCAATCGGATTGCTCGATCGCGCCGCAGTGACTGTGTCCGATCGAGCGTCATCTACTCTGTTTCCTACTCTCTTCGCATACCCCACGAAACATACCGGCTGATCCGCTCTGGCGGCCGGGATCGAGCAGTTTCCCACCGAATGTAACCGGATCGCGCGCAGTTCGCGCTTTTGCCAATCGCCCCGGCCCCCCAGAAGCCGACCGATCAGGTCAAGTGGCCGAGGCGCGGGCGCGCAATGCGAGCTCAACGCGGGCCACCGCGTCGTCGACCGGTCCGCTAGTGTCGAGGGCGAGGCGCGTCTCCTGCTCATCCGGAGCGAAAGCCTGGTAACGGTCGCGTTGCTGGAGGTACACCTGCCAGTCAGCGTCTGACGGGTTGGTCCCGCTGGCCTGCCGTGCCGCGAGGCGCCGGCGCACCTCGTCCGGCCCGCATGTGCACTCCACGATCAAGACCGGGATGCCGCATTGGGCCGCGAGTGCGCGCGCCGCGTCGCGCCCCTTGCGGAGCTGGAACGTCGCGTCGAGGATGACGCCCCGTCCGCCGGCGAGAGCCTCTCGGGCGCCCTCGATCAGTGCCGTATAGGTGCGCTCACTGTGCGCGGCGCTGTAGATCGCCTCACCGGGCCGTGCGTCGGGCGGCAAGCCGGCGAGCTGTTTGCGCACGACGTCGGAGTTGAGGTGGACAAATCCGGTGCGCGCCGCGAGCGCGGTGGCAATCCCGCTCTTGCCGCTGCCGCTCAGTCCGGCGACCACGACCAGGCAAGGCGAGTCGGCCCACGTATAGCGGTAGGCGAGCGCGAAGTGCCGCCGCGCGCCCGCGTCCGCCGCGGCGCGGACCGCTGCGGCGACCTCGGGCTCGTCGCTCGTCAGCGCGTCGACCATGCCGCGCACGTAGGCGCGGTAGCAGGCGTAGAACGGGATGAGGCGCGGCAACTCGGGGTCGCCGGCCAGCGCCGCATAGCGCCCCACCAGCTGCGCCGCCAGGTCGGGAGCGCCCCGATAGACAAGGTCCATGGCGAGGAAGGCGATCTCCGCCGCGACGTCGCAGTAGCGGAAGCGCTCGGTAAACTCGATGCAGTCGAAGATGACCGGTGGGTCGGTGAAGCAGACGTGCTCGGCGTGGAGGTCGCCGTGACAATCCCGAATGCGCTGCTCGGCCTGGCGGCGGCGCAGCAGTGGCGCCAGCCGTTCGAGGGCCGCCCGGCAGAACGCCTGGATCGCGTCGTCGTCGGCGGCGCTGATGATCCGATCGCGAAACGGCCGCACGGCCGCGTAGTTGTCGGCCAGCACGGCGGCGATGGCGGCCGGATCGCCCGCCGCCTGCACCTGCGGCCCGCACGCGGCGCGGCGGTGGAAATCGACCAGCAGCTCGGCCACTGCATCAATCATCGGGGGCGTGACGGCGCCGCGTTCGAGCAGCGCGGTCAGGATGCGGTCCTGCGGCAGATGGCGCATGTGCACGGCGTATTCGACCGCGGCGGGATCGTCCTCGGCGCCGAGGCGATAGCGGCCCGCGTCGGGACAGATCGACAGCACGCCCAGGTACACACCCGGCGCCAGGCGGCGATTCAAGCGCACTTCCTCGCGACAGAAGTGGTGCCGTTGCTCGAGCGTGGAGAAATCGAGGAACGAGAAGCGCGCCGGCTTCTTGATCTTGTAGACTTCCGACCCGGCGAGCAGGACAAACGAGATATGTGTCTGCACCAGCGTCACCGCCGCCGGCTGGTGCGGGTGGCAGCGCGGGTCGAGCAGCGCCTCGATAAACGGCGGCAAGCTCATCGCTGCGGTCCGCGGCCCGGTGTCGTCGTGCTCACCGCTTGCGCGCCGGGGCCACGACGCTGAGCACGTCGAAACCGGCCGCCTCGAACCCGGTGACGACGTCGTCGACGCGCCGCACTTTCAGGCGCAGATGAATTTGCGGCGGCCGCTGTTCGCCGTCGTAGTGCAGCCACTTCAACTCGCCGTTGAGGCGCTCGACGATGGCGCGCACACGGGCGATGTCCGTCTTGCTGCGCTTGACTCCCAGCGCGATGCGGTACGTCGGCTCGGCGACACCGGTGAGTTGCACGAAGGCATCGAGAATATCGGCGGCCGTGATGAGGCCGACCAACTCGTTTCCGTCCACCACCGGCAGCGCCCCGATCTTGTACGTACGCAGGAGCCGTGCGGCTTCATCGACCGAGGCGTCGGGTGCCAGCGTGAAGGGCCTCGCGGTCATCACTTCGGCCACCGGTTTGGTCACGGCCGCCGACCGCAGGTCGCGGTCCGTGACGATGCCGACCAGGCGCCCGCCCCGCACGACGGGCACCTGGCGAATGCGATGACGCTTGAGCAGGGCGCGCGCATCGGCGACCGAGCGCTGGGGATCGGTCGTCACCACCTTGCGCGCCATGTGATCGCGGACCAACATTTTCGGTGCCCTCCACTGGTTCGCGTCGAGCAAGCTCGGTGCCCGGCTGCGGCCGACTCGGCCGGGCCGGTATTCGATACTTTCGCTTTCAAATCCAGGAACGCCTTCCTAGATTGAACTCGAAACGGCGGAACGCCAGCGATCGTATCGCGCGCCGGGGTGGCGTGCCAGACGCGGGGGCCAGGCGAAAACGCCCAGATGACCGGGATTTCCGGCAAGGAGAAAGCCGAGGATCGGATGCCGAAGTTTCACGCGACGATACAGCTCAAAGACCTGGATGGCGACACCGCCGCGGCCGTTCGGCAGGCCTTGGACGAAAAGCTCACACAGGCAGGATTCACCAATTGGCGTGTCCTGACCGTCGACAGCGACGTGAAGGTGGTGGCACGGCCGTTGGTAAAGCCGCTGCCCCAGCAGCAGCCGTTTAATACCGGCGGCCTGCTGCTGATCGGCGCCGTGACCTGGGCGTTGTGGTTCTTCTGGAAGCTGGGCGAGACGATGCTGGGGGAGTGAGCGCGCGGCGCGCCCGGCCTGTGGCGGGCGCGCCGCGCTGATCGCAGCCTAGCTCGCGGCACGGTCGGCCGAGCCGTTCTCGGCATCGGCGCGCTGCGCCAGCTCGCGGCAGTAGATCGAGGCGAGAAAGCGCTCGACCCCGTGCGTGACGTGTATGCTGCGCAGGGAGGGAAAGAGCTCGAAGGCGTGCTGGGCGCCCGGGATCTCGGCGTAGACGACCGGGTTGCGGCTGGTGCGACGCAGCGTTTCGGCGAACTTGCGCGCCTCGCCGACGGGTACCAGCGTGTCCAATGCGCCGTGGATGATGAAGAACGGCGGCGCATCGGGGCGGATGCGACCGAGTGGCGAGGCCTCCTCGTAGCGGTCGGGGATCTCCGCGATCGATCCCTTCATGATCTTCTGTTCGAGCAGCTCGGTGAGGCCCTGGTGGGGCCAGAAGCCGTGGCGGTCGGTAAAATCGTAGACGCCGTAGAAGGGGACGCAGGCCTGCACCGAGGTGTCGACCTGCTCGAACCCGGGCTGGTAGGCAGGATCGTTGGCGGTCAGGCCGACGAGGGCCGCGAGATGGCCGCCAGCCGACCCGCCGGTGACGGCGAGGAAATCGGGGTTGGCGCCGTACTCGCGACCGTGCTCGCGGATCCACTGGATGGCGCGCTTCAAGTCGACGAGGAAGTCGGGAAAGGTGGCGTGCGGGCTCAAGCGGTAGTCGGCGCTGACGCACACCCAACCGCGTGCGGCGAGGTGGTGCATGAGGGGCAGGCCCTGCTCGTTCTTGCTGCCGAGAATCCAGGCGCCACCGTGGATTTGCAGCAGCGTCGGGCAACCGACGGCGCCGGAGCGGTTGCGATAGACGTCGAGCTTGAGGTTGAGGCCGTTGACGCGCGCATAGCGAATGTCGCGAATGCGCTCGACATCGGGATCGCGGATGGGGAACGGCTGCACGACCTCGCGCCACGCGACGCCGGCCGGGAAGCGCTCGCACATAGCGGGGAGGATCGTCGAGCGGTATTCGGGCCCCAACCCGTCAGCGAGCGCCCGTTCAACGACGGGGGCCGAGTCACTGCCGCGCCAGTAGCGCAGGCCCAGGGCCGCCCAGGAGGCGAGGGTGATGAGCAGGCCGAGCACGCCGGGCCAGCGGTGCAGGACCCCGGCGCTGATGAACAGCGCCGTCACCACCGCCTGAAAGGCAATTTGATGCAAGGCCAACTCGAGGGTCAACCAGCCGGCGAAGAAGCTCACCGCGGCGCGGCGCGGCGGTGAATAGGCGGGCCGATAGACGTTGTAGGTCAGCCCGGCGCCGACCACGCTGATGAGCAGGAACAACCACGACATGGGAGCCTCCCTTGTGCCGAATCGAAGCCACCACTCTGCCACCTCAACGGTGGAGGGTGCAACGCGCGAAGGCGAGTTGCTACGGCTGCATACCCTGCGTAGAATCAGGCATGACCCAGAGTGGTTGGTCGGCAGTGGTGCTGCTGTTCTGTGCGGCGGTGGCACGGGGCGAGATCTACGAGTGGCGCGACGACGTGGGCAACCGGCACTTCACCAACAACATGGACATGGTGCCGGCGGAACAGCAGCAGGCGGCGCGCGTGGTGATCGTCGAGCGCCAGCCGGTTGCGGTG
>CAYVUV010000417.1:0-5004 GCA_964455095.1 uncultured Binatia bacterium (SeqCode) | reverse complement strand
CGTGCTCGAGGCGCCCGCCGACGACCTCGAACGCGCGCTGCAGGAGGGCCAGCTGGTGCTGCTCAAGCACCCCGTCGCCGCCCAGGCCGCCCTGCGCGCGCTGGTCGCCGAGGGGCGGCGCTTCGCCACCACGCCGGCCGGCCGGCGCTGGAAGGAGAAGCTGGCTGGCTCCGAGCTGGTGCGCCGCGGGCGGGTGTTCTGGGAGAGCTCGGCGCTGGGCATGTTCGAGGATCACCCCGATACCCTGCTGCCCTCTTCGCTGCTCGACGCCATCATCGGCGCCACCGCGCGCACTGATCTGCATGCGCTCCTGGCGCGCCTCTTCCCGAACGGGAGCGACAATGCCGACGCCGGTCCTTCATAAGGTTGGCGCCGAGTTCGACGAGCGCAACATGTTCCTGCAGGCGGCGCTCGGCCTGATCGCCTTGCTGCAGCGCGGGCGCGCGCTGCTGCGGCGCTACGGCACCGTCTCTGGATCCGCTCCGGCTTCCCCCCTTTGGCAAAGGGGGGTGAGGGGGGATTTTGAGCGCGGAACGTCGGGACAAATCCCCCTCGATCCCCCGTTGCTTAAGGGGGAACCCAGCCCGGATGACGATCCGCCCTTTCTCTACCTCGTGCTCGGCGCCATCGCGCTGTCGCATCATCTGCTCCGCCACCTGCCGGCGCTCAGCGCGCCGTCGAGTGCGCAGCGGCCTGGCACGGCATCGACCGCCGGCGCGCCGGTAGCCGAACGGTCGCTGCGGGAGCTGCTGGAGTAGCCATGCGCGCGGGAACGGAAAGCGTCGCGGCGATCGCGCGCGCGGTCGGGCGCACCGACTACTTCCGCCGCTCGCCGTTTTCCGTCGGCGGGCGCGGCGGCCACAAGGAGTGGCATCACTTCTGTATCCTCGGCGACGCAATCGACCTGCTGGTCAACTTCAGCCTGTCGGACGACATTCGCCCCGGCGCGCGCCGCGGCACCGAGCTGGCCCGTCTGACGCTGCTCTTGCGCGAGGCGGCCTGGGACGGCGACGTCGACACCTACGAGCCGGGCGACGTGCGCGTCGGCGGCGGCCGCGTCGATCTCACCTTCGGCCCCAGCGCGCTGCGCTTCGCCGACGGCGTCTACACGATCACCGCCGAGCTCCAGGACCGCCCGATCCGTGTCGACCTCACGCTCACGCCGGTGGTCATGCCGTCGCTGGCGCCGAACATCCCGCTGCCCGATGGGCCGCCGCTGCACTGGGTCATCGTGCCGCGCCTGCACGCCAGCGGCCGTGTCGTCAGCCACGGCCGCACCTACGAGCTCGATAGCGCGCTGGCGTACCACGACCACAACTTCGGCCACTTCCTGTGGGGGCACGCGTTCTCGTGGGTGTGGGGCTTCGCGCTGCCGACCGACGCCGCCGTGCCCTGGAGCCTCGCCTTCGTGCGCCTGGCCAATCGCCTGCGCACCCGCGCGCTGGCGCAGGGGTTCTTTCTCTGGAAGGACACCGGCAGCTACCGCGTCTTTCGCGATCACGACCTCGAGCTGCGCATGGACCTCGGCCATCTGCAGCCGCGCCAGGTCTTCAAGGTGCCGCGCATCATGGCGCTGCTCTGCCCCGACGCGGCCACCGACGTGCCGCGCTGGGTGGAGATGCACGCCCGCGGCGACGGCGACGAGGTGTGGTACCGCTTCGACGCGCACGACCTCTCGCAAGTCGTGATCCCCAGCGAGACGGATCTCAGCGTTACGATCATCAACGAAGTCACGGGAAGGTCGAGCCTGCATGGCACCATCGGCGGTGAGCGCATTGAGATGGAAGGTCGCGCCGTCTGCGAGTTCCTCGGCAGCTGAGCGGAGCTTCGCGGCGTTCCTCGCCGGGTCGTTCGCGCAGCTGCGCCACGAGGTGCCGCAGGCGTACGCCGCGATGTGCCGCCAGCTGGCGCCGCGCGCGGTGCGGCTGCGCGTCGGCGACGAGACCATCCCGCTCGTCTTCGCGCCGGCGGAGGTGCGCACCGTGACGGCCGTCGAGCGGCCGCACATCGAAGTCGTCACCTCGCGCGCGGCGATCCTGGCGGTCATCGACGCTGCGTCGACGCTGTTGCAGGCCGTGCTCGACGATCGGTTGGCGCTGCGCGGGGCGCCCGAGGATCTGCTGGCGTTTCACGACGGCCTGATGGCCTATGTCCACGGCGCGGTGCGGGCCCCGTCGTTTCCGGCGCTGCTGCGCGAGTTCCGCGCCGCCGTCCCGCCGCACGCCGCCGACGAGCGGTCACACCTTCCGAATTGAGGAGCAGGTATGGCAAACGACAAACGCGAGGTCGCCATCTTCGGGGCCGGCATCGCCGGCCTCACCGCCGCACACGAGCTGATCGAGCGCGGCTTCGACGTCGAGGTGTTCGAGCCCGAGGAGCCGTCGCTCTACGACGACGTGTGCGCCGTCGGCGGCATGGCGCGCACGCAGTGGGGCCGACTCAGTCGGCCGCCGAAGCCCCTCACGGCCGGCGCCATGCCGAGCACCGAGCCCATGCTGGCCGCGGCCGAGCGGGCGCTGGAGGCGCACATCGTCTTCGACCAGGACGACAGCACGCTCAACGCCACCGCGCGGCAGCGCCTCGACGCCATCGCGGCGGTGCTCATCGCCAACCCGATGATCGACAACATCGAGGTGCGCGGCTTCACGCACGAACCCTACGCGCCGATGGGCCCCGCCAGCCGCATCGACTTCCACCGCGCAAGCGCCGTGGTCGACTACCTGCGCAATGCCGGCGTGACCGCGGCGACGTTGACGCCGGTGGCGGCCGGGCTCGGCCGGCGCGACGACTGGACGCTCGACGCCCCCGCGCGCTGCTACGTCGACTTCCACACCATCGAGGACTGGGTGCCGGGCGAGCACGGCTTTCGCTTCTTCCCGACCTTCTACCGCAACGTGCGCGACACGCTGCGCCGCACGCCCATTTCGGTGCCCGGACCGCCTTTCACGGAGTCGGCGCGCACCATGCTCGACAATCTGGTCGCCACCACCTCGCAGGGCATCAACCTCGATCAGCCCACCGCGGCGCAGATCCTGGCCAATCCGGAGGAGGCGACGCGGGTGCACTCGTACGTCATGCCGCGCAAGCTGGTCATGTCGCCGCAGGCGCTGTTCGACGTGCTTCACGACTCGTTGTCGGCCTCGAAGTTCAAGGCCACCGACATCGCCCGGCTGCAGGTGAAGATGTTCAAGTACCTCACCTCGTGCGCCGAGCGCCGCGAGGCGGAGCTCGAGCAGGTGTCGTGGTGGGACTTCGTCGGCGGCGACGACTACAGCCCGTCGTTCCAGACCTATCTCGAGCAGACGCCGCAGGCGCTGGTGGCGATGACGGCGCGCGAGTGCGACGCGCGCACCTACGGCAACATCACCGTGCAAATCACCCGCGACCAGTTCACCGACGGGCGCGAGACCGACTCGACCCTCAACGGCCCCACCAGCCCGGCCTGGCTCGATCACTGGCGGCGCCATCTCGAGAGTCAGGGCGTCGTCTTCCGGCGCGGGCGGCTGACCGGCTTCGACGCCCCCGACGCGCAGACGCTGACGCCGCTGGTCGACATCTACGACGCGGCCAGCGGCCAGTGGGTTCCGCACGCATTGGAGCGCGACTACTACGTCATGGCGCTGTCGATCGAGGCGGCGTACGAGCTCGCGCAGCGCGAGCAGCACGTGACGGGCGGCGACTTCGACGCCCTGCGGACGATGAACCTCGGTGCCGTCGGCGATGCCAAGCCGGCCGGCGCCCTGCAGCACCTGAGCGGCATCCAGTACTACTTCCGCAGCGAGGTGAAGCTCTTGCCGGGGCACACCGTCTACGCCGACTCCGACTGGGGCCTGTCCTCGATCTTCCAGACCCAGTTCTGGATGACCAAACGCGGCTGGTGGGACGGCTATCGCGGCCTGCTCACGGTCGGCATCGGCAACTGGTACAAGCCCAGTCGCCGCCTCGGGCGCTGCGCGTGGGAGTGCACGCGCGACGAGATTGCCGCCGAGGTCTGGGCGCAGATCCTGGATACCATCCCCGAAGCCGAGCGCGCGGCGTTGGCGGAGCCGGCGTTCTACCACCTCGACGACAACATCGAGTTCGGGCGCGTCGTGGGTGGCCGCGCCCTGCCGTCGGGCAACAAGACGCGCATCCTGATCAACAACGTCGGCACCTTCCGCAAGCGGCCGGGGGCGCTCGGCCCGCCGAGCGCTCCCGGCTATGCGCTGCACGGCGGCCGGCTGGTGCTCGCCGGCACGTACATGCAGACCCACTTCCGCCTCACCACCATGGAGGCGGCCAACGAATCGGGCCGCCATGCGGCCAACGCCATCCTGCACCGCGACGCGCAGACGCCGAACGGCTTCCGCGGCGATCGCTGCACCATCGCCAACCCGGAAGAACACGAGTTCGCCGACCTGACCTACTTCATCGATCTCGATCGCGAGCTCTTCCGCCAGGGCCTGCCGCACTGCACCGACATTCTCGGCCTCGCCGAGCTGCCGAGCTCGTGGCTGGGCGCCAACCCCGATCTCTCGCTGCTCGGCTTGCTGTCGCGCAACGGGTAACGACTACCGAGGACCACGACATGGATGCGATCAACACGAGCTGGAAGAACCTGGTCGACGGCGGCCGGCGCGTCGAGGTGAAGGGAGCGCAGCGCACGGCGCTGATCGACGCGACCGTGTGGAGCGCCCGCCCCGATGTCGTAGCGCCGCCGCGCTTTCCCGACGGCTACGGTCCGTCGCCGGATCACGAGTTGATGCCCCGCCGCATCGTCCGCACGGTGCTGTGGAAGGACAGCGGGAACTACGTGCGCCAGGACTTCGTCGAGGTGCTGTACGAGCTGAAGCCCGAGCTGGTGCGCTGAGCCTCCGTCTTCCCCCTTTGGCAAAGGGGGATTGAGGGGGATTTTCTGAATGATCCGCGCTCCAAATCCCGCCTAACCCCCCTTTGCCAAAGGGGGGCATCTGAGTCGGACCAAAGGACCGGCTGCTTGAGAAGCCCTGCCCCTTGTGCCAAAAG
>CAYVUV010000416.1:0-17530 GCA_964455095.1 uncultured Binatia bacterium (SeqCode) | reverse complement strand
CATTGACGACACCGGAATAGTTGAAAAAGAGCGAGTCGCCCTGAGCGCCACCGGAGAACGTACCCTGTGCTCCACCACCGCTGAACTGGCCTTCGATCTGCCCGGTGGCGAGGCTGACGGTGCCGTTGATGTTGAAGGAGCTGCGCTCGCCTTCGTCGTCGATGGTGTCGACCTTGCCGCTGAAGCTCGCCCCGGTTTGCCGTGTCACGTTGACGACGACGCTCTCGAAGAAGAACGTGCCGTCGCCCAAACAGCCGGAGTATGATTCGCTTCCACCGCCGGCATACGTCCCGATCAGCACGATCGGCGTAGGGGTTGCCATAGGCGTCGACGTGCGAACGGCCGTCGACGTGCGCGTGATCGTCGCAGTTGGTTGAGGGGTCCTGGTTGAGGTGGCCGACGGAGTCCGCGTTCGAGTTTGGGTTGGAGTGGGGCAGATCTGATTGCAGCCGCACAGCGCGCTGCTCACGGCACCCACCAGTTCGTCGACAGTGACGCTTCTGTCTCGATCGATATCGAAGGCGAAGCAGTCGTCGAGCTCCGCGCTGCCAAGCGCGATATTCACCCCGAGAATCAACTCGTCGACGGTCACCACGCCCTCGCCGTTGCAATCGCCGCCGCAGTGGATGGGCGTCAGGGTCGCAGTGGCCGCGACGGTTGCCGTGCTACTCGGAGGGGGTAGGGTGTCGGTCGCAGTCGGCAGCGGAGTCGACGTCGTAGTCGGTTGTTGCGTGTTCGTGGGGCTCGGTGTGGCGGTGGATGTGTTCGTCAGTGTCGCAGTCGACGTGGGCGTGTTTGTCGGGGTGTTCGTCGGTGTCGCAGTCGACGTGGGAGTTTCGGTCG
Organism: uncultured Binatia bacterium (SeqCode); assembly: GCA_964455095.1. Taxonomy (GTDB): domain Bacteria; phylum Desulfobacterota; class Binatia; order HRBIN30; family CADEER01; genus CAYVUV01. The sequence continues at coordinate 16,687 of CAYVUV010000416.1, read as the reverse complement.
ACGTAGCAGTTGGGGTGAACGCGGCGCAGATAGACGGGGCGCCGGAACATGAAAAACCCGTTTCGATCGTGCAGGACGTCGAACAGCCGTCCCCATCTCCCGTGCTTGCGTCGTCGCACGTCTCATCGCCGTCGACGAAGCCATCGCCGCAAACGATCGTCCGAACAAGCGTCAGCGAATCGTCCAAAGAGCCAGCGACGTACACATGGTTACCGCCAGGGCTTTCCGTCACCCCATGTGCTCCACCCAGGCCAGCAACGCCATTCGTGTCGGTCTGGTACTTTTCCAGCAGAGTCAGTGTCCCGCTCGTCGGGTCGCGTTCGAACACGCTGAGTCCGCCGGTTCGCGAGCCCGGCAGATCGCTGCCGCTGCTGGTGGTCACGAAAAGATATCTGCCGTCCTGGGACACCCGCACAAAGCCAGTTCTCCCAACTGGAACCGATTCGACGAAACCGAGGGCGCCTGTCACCTCATCGCGACGGAACACCGCAACCGCGCCCTGCTCGACCAGCGCGACGTAGACGTACGCGCCGTCCTTGCTCAGGTCGACTGCAACGGGGGCGTCGAGCCCGAGAACTCCCCCAACTCCGTCAAATATCGCCTGCGAAAAGCTGAGCGTTCCGGCGTCGACATCGCGCGCGAATACCGCAATCGAATCGCCGAACTGGCTCGCCACGTAGAGATGGCTGCCATCCGGGCTGACCGCTACCGAGGTCGCGCCGTTCAATCCGACAATGCCCGAGGTGCCTTCGAACTTGGCTTCCACGAACTGCAAGGCGCCCGTCACGGCGTTCCGCTGAAACACGGCGATCGAATTGAAGATCTGACTCGCCGCGTAGAGAAAGTCACCGTCGGGGCTGAGCGCAAGGGAACGCGGAGATCCTATGCCGTCCACCCCATCCACACCGTTTCGTTGCACCTCGATGGACGTGAGTTGCCCGGTGGCGTTGTCGCGAGCAAACACAGCCACCGCTGCGTCCCCGGCTCCTGCCACGTAGACGTTCCTGCCGTCAGCACTGACGAGCACCGACGTCGGCTCCGCCACTCCGTCGATGCCGTTTACCCCGTCACTGTACCGCTCAACGAACGTCAGACTTCCGTTCAACGGATCGCGCTGAAACAAAGTGAGCGTACTAGCGTTGAGACTCGCCAGGTACAGATGAGCACCGTCCGGACTCACCGCGAGAACAAACGCGCCGTCGATTCCCTCTACCCCGGACTGCCCGTCGAACCTCGTCTCCGCGAACTGCAGAAGCGCGGCGCGGGCAGGGATCGCCGCGGTAGCGGCCGCAACCGACGCGTAGATTGCGAGAACCCTGATTGCCGTATGTCTCATCGCGACTTCCCGAGACTAATCACCGCAGCCATTCACGCTCTGCAGTTGCAGTGCGATCTCCTCCACTTCGATCGATCCGGAATCGTTGACATCGCACGCGGGGCAACTCGCCACCGAACCCTGCTCCAGAGCGATCTGGCTGCATATGAAGACTTCCTCCACGGCGACGCGCTGATCGCCGTTGCAGTCGCCGACGCACGATGCGGGCGTCGGCGCTGGGGTCGGAGTCGTGTCCGGGCAGTTGCCGGCGCTGTATTGGATGATCGTCGACACCTCACCCAGGAGAACCTCCCCGTCGCCGTCGAGGCGATCGCACGCCGGGCAGGTTTCGAAGGGCTGAAGACTGAGCGCGATCGCCGCACAGGTCAGCACCTCGGTGGCGTCGACGACATCGTCGTCGTTGCAGTCGCCAGCGCAGCGCAAGTGGGTGTTGGTTGGCATCGGTGTGTTGCTGGGAGCCGGCGTGGCGCTGGGCATCAAGGTGTTGGTGGCACCTAGGGTCGACGTCGGCGTGGGCACGGTCGGCGTTGACGTCATCGTAGGGGTGTGGCTGATCGTCAGAGTCGGCGTCGGCGGAAGCGGAATGGGCGTGAGCGTGGGGTCGGTCACGACGATCTGACCGTCCGCTCCTTGGCTTGGAACAACCGCCCCGTCCACATCAGCGGCCCGTATCCTGAAGTTTTGCAGGGCCAGCACACCGCTCGCTCCAGGGGCAACTGTGAACCTGCAGCTATACAACACCGCGTCGGGAATAGGGTTCACGTTGGTGATCGCGAAAACCGTAGCGCGGAAGCGGCGCTTGCCTTCGGAGCCTGGCGGACAACCGGGAGATTGATCGCAGTCCCGTATTTCGCCCTGTAGCAACTTGCACGGCCCATCGTAGAAGTCAGATTCACATCCGGGCGCGCTGGCACTGATCGTCGGATCGATCGCGCAGCTCGACGCGGAATCGAGGTTCACCAATGTGGGATCAAATACGATGTCGTTTCCCGCGGAGGTGACCGTCACGCCGCGGCTTGCCAGCGTCACGGCGACGTCGACAGTTGAACCCGGCATGCCCACTGCCGAGCGAATATCGATGGAGGCACTTCCCAGCGGCGGCGTCGGCGGCGGTGTACCGAACACTGTCGCTCTGGGCGTCGCGCTCGGGGTCGGCGGAGGGGGCGTGCTGGTGGGCTGCGGGAGGGTACTCGTAGAGGTCGGGCGCGTGTTCGTCGCGGCGCGCGTCGGTTGCGGGGTTGGCACCGGACACTCCGTCAACGCGACGTTCACCGCTTGCACCAGCTCGTCGATGGTGACGACACCGTCTGCGCTGCTGTCCAGTGCGGCACAATCGCCCAGGGGCGCAAGGCCGAGCGCGATGTTCACGCCCTGCACGAGCTCATCGACGGTCACGGCATCATTGCCGTCGCAGTCCCCTCCGCAATCGGAGCCGGTTTGCGCGACGAAGATGCCTTCGCCGTCTTCGAGGAAGGCATAGAAGGCGATCTCGCCTCTGTCATTGAGGCCAGTCGGCCGGCCGTCTTGCCCGCCGGAGCCCCCGAGCAGACCGAGCCCGGAAGCCACGCGCAGGTCGCACGGTGCGACCTCGAGCGGCGCCTGGCTTCTGGCGACCAATCGAAGGCCGTTGCGGCGATCGAAGCCGAGGATGCCGTCGCCAGTAAATGATCCGTCCTCCGCCAGCAACTCGGCGCGGAAGACAACCTGGCCGCGATTGTTCAGCATCGGGGGAGTCCCTGGGGAGTAGGGGATGATGCGCAGGACCGGGTCCGATTCGATCTGCTGCCCCGAGTGAGCCACCAGCGCGAGGTCCGCCGGTGACGTCCCCAACCAGATGCCGCTGGTTCCGCCCTCGCTGTTCACTACGTCGGCCCGGAAAGCGATCTGTCCGCTGGCGTTGATGACCGGGGGGGCGGAGTCCATACCGTTGATTTCGAACGTGCTCCCCGCAGGCAGGCCGGGAGCGCTCTGTCCGCTGCGCGCCACGAGAGTCAACTGCCCCGATGCGCTCCGAGCCCAGACTCCCCCTCCCTCGCGAGTGCCAAGCTCGCCGTTCAAGGAGGCGCGGAAGGTCACTTGCCCCGCGTCGTTCATCGATGCTTGACAATTAGAGGAGAAGAAGGAGCCAAACTCCCCGAACGTGAGGCCCGAAGTGCCCGGAGCCGGATCGCCGGAGCCCGCGACTTGCACGAGATCCGCACGCGAGCGACCCATCCAGAGTCCGTACTCCCCCGACGCCGGCAATTCGCCGTACGCGGATCCGCAAAAGACGACCTGACCGTTCCCATTGATGAGCGGCGGCGAAGCCGCAAATGAGTCGAAGCGCCCGCCGTTGCTGACCCCGGGGGCTTCGTCGCCGGTGCGGGCAATCAGCTGCAAGTTCTCCGCAGAGGAGCCGACCCAGACAGCGGTGTCGTTCCTGAAGTCGACACCTGGACCTGAAAGCCGCGCCACGAATGCGAGGCGCCCGTCACCACCCATCGCGAAAGAGTTGAGCTCGACGTAGTTGGTGCCGAGAGCGGTTCCCGGCGCGGCGGCCCCCTCCAGGGCCACGGCTTGCAGGTCGTCATTCGAGGCTCCGGCCCACAAGACCGTGTCGTTCTGAGAACCGATCCCCGGACCTCCCAGTTGCGCGCGGAAGGCCATCCGGCCCTGTCGGCTGACCGGGAGACCGTTGGTGGTGAACTGCTGGAAGACAACATCAGGGGCGAAGCCCGGCGCCTGCTCGCCGGATCGGATCACCTTGGTGGGCGGGGCGAGGTCTTTTCCCGACCACACTCCCGAGGCGAAATCTTCCGTGTAAGCGACGAACGGAACATGCCCGCCACGACTGATACTCGGTCCAGGGAATTCGATACTGCCGAAATCGAAACCGGTGAAATGCGACCCGCCGCTGCCAGGAGCTGCGTCTCCGTTCAAGACAATCGTCCGCAGGAAGGGTTGAAAGCGGTTGCCCGGCGTACCCGGAGGACAAACGACCGGCGTGCGAGTGGGGGTGGCAGAGGGCATGACCGTCGACGTAGAGATCGGGTGAGTTGGAGTCTTGGTGGATGTTGGCAGCGCAGTTGGTTGCGGCGTGCTCGTGGGACTCAGCGTTGCAGTTGAAACGGGCGTAGGAGAGGGTGTCGGGGAAGGTGTTTCGGTCTCGGTGGGCGTAGGACTCGGTGGCACGACGCTGATTTCGCCATCAACCGCGGTGACTTCGATTGAATTTCCCACTGCGTCTGCAGCGGCCGCCCTGCTGCCGAAAAGCGGAAACATACCTGGCGTGGCACCCGGTGCGATGGCGACGTTGCAGGTGTAGAGCGGCACGTTCGTCGCGACGAATGCGAGATCCGGAAGATCGATCACCAAGGCGCGCACCGCAGTGCAGCTGGAAGCCGGATCGCAGCCCGATGGCAGAAAGCCAAACACGACGTTCGTGGCGAGCTTCGGGGAACCTGAACAATCGGGAACCGGGAAAGCAGGCATTATCACCGCGCCGACCGGGTGCCGGTCGCTCTGCGTCCCATGCACGCCACGACCGGTCGCGCGCAGAGCACCGCCCTCGTCCCGATCATACGCAATCAGCTCGGCGCCGATGCGCAACGTCCCGAAGGGAGGGAATCCGCTCGGATCCGCGACCGGGATGTCGGTGTTGCCGAAGCCGATCGAATCGACCAGCTCACTGCTGACGAGTCGCTGCGGAATCCTGACAGCAGGATCGAAGGCGACGTCGTGTTGCAGACCTCTCAGCGGAGTGCCGCCGTCGCTCGCGAGAGCGACCGAGAAGACCGTGCTCCCGCCTGGTACTCCGCTCGCGCTACCGATGTGAAGCTGGGCCACACCCGGTCCGCTGCTTTCACGCTCCCCAAGGGCGAGCAATGGGCAAGAGTTGAGAGCGTTGAGAGCTGCGCTCACGAGCTCATCGACCGTAACCCAGGCGTCGGCATTGCGGTCCAGCGAGCCACACTGCGCGACGGAGAGGTTCTCGAAGAGGATCTCCGAGCCGCGCACCAGCTCTTCGATCTCGACCTGCCCAGAACCGTTGCAGTCTCCAACGCAGGGTGGTGGTGCAATGCCGCGAGTCAGTGATGGCGACGCAACCACGATGCCGATCAGCGCACCGCAGCTGGCTGCCCGACCAATCGCCGCACCAGCTTTGGAGATCATCAACGTCGCCCGCGCACATTGTCGCAAGGTCGCCCCTCGCTGAATCGTGTGGGCGGACACGCTATCCTGGAAGTTTCAAACCAGTCAAGGACAACCGAGATTTTCGTGGCACAACGCGTGATTTTCGATCTCATGGAGGGCGTCGCTTCTGCGGCGCCGGGGCGGGGATGAGGCGGGGAAGCCGCGCAGACGCGCGGCTACGACGAACGTTGCGTCCACATCAGATTCGACACGGTCCCGGGCAGCCGCGCCAACCTCCGCCGGGCGCTTTGCGCGGCGAAGTAGCCGCACATGCCGTGCACGCCGCCGCCGGGCGGGGTCGCGGCCGAGCAGATGAACAGGCGCGGGTGCGGCGTGGAGTACGGGTCGAGACGCGCAACCGGGCGGGTGAAGAACTGGAACAGATCGCTGACGCCGCCGGTGATGGCGCCGCCGAGGTAGTTGGGATTGTCGCGCTCGAAATCTGCCGTCCGCATCATGTGGCGCGCCAGGATGCGGTCGCGGAAGCCCGGTGCAAAGCGCTCGACCTGCTGCTCGATGGCGGCGGTGCAATCGACGGTCGAGCCGGCCGGGACGTGGCAGTAGGCGTACCCCGTGTGCTGGCCGGCCGGGGCGCGGACGTCGAACTGGCTCTGCTGCACGACGAGCACGAACGGGCGCGGCGGGTGCTCGCCGCGCCACACGGCGGCCTCGGCGGCGGCGATCTCTTCGAGCGTGCCGCCGAGGTGAACCGTCGCGGCTTCGAGGCAGCGCGGATCGCGCCACGGGATCGGGCCGTCGAGCGCCCAGTCGAGCTTGAATACGCCCGGACCGTAGCGATAGCGGCGCAACCGGCGCAGGTACCCGGCGGGCAGGAGCGGCGCACACACATCGGCGAGCTGCGCCGGGCTGGTGTCGAAGAGCACAACGCGCGCGGGGGGAATGTCGGCCAGACTGCGCACGCGCCGCCCGGTTTCGATGTGGCCGCCGAGCTGGCGCAGGTAGGAGGCCAATGCCTCGGCAATGGCCTGCGATCCGCCGGCGGCGACCGGCCAGTCCTCGATGTGCGCCGTGAGCGCGAAGATCATGCCGACCGCCGCCGTCAGCGGCCGCTCGAGCGGCAGGATCGAATGCGCGGCGCAGCCGGCGAGCACGGCGCGCGCGCGCACGCCGCGAAAGCGCGCCCGCAAGGCCGTGGTGGCGGGCAGCAGCCCGGGCAATCCGAAGCGCGCCATCTGCAGCGGGTGCTTCGGCAGGCGCAGCGGACCGAGCAGGTCCGCCAGCAGCTCGTGTGGCTGGCGCAGAAACGGGGCGAAGAGCCGCGCGTAGGCGTCGGCGTCCTCGTTCAGCTCGCGCGCCGTGTCGGCGAGCGAGCGCCGCAGCAGCACAGCCGGTTGCCCGTCGAGCGGATGCGCCACCGACGCCGGCGGCTGAACCCAGCGCAACCCATGCGCATCGAGCGGTAGGCCGCGGAAGAAGGGCGAGAGGATGCCCATCGGGTGACAGCCGGAGCAGACATCGTGCACGAATCCCGGCAGCGTCAGCGCCGCGCTGCGCGTACCGCCGCCGATCTCATCGCGCGCTTCGAGGACTCGCACCGACGCCCCGCCCCGCGCCAACTCGACCGCCGCAGCCAGCCCGTTGGGCCCCGAGCCGACGACGACGGCGTCATCCATCACGGCTCCGGAAGGGTCCTGTTCGTTGGACCAGGCGTCGCCTGGCGCGAGGACTCCGGTCCCCTCTCCCGGATGGGAGAGGGCTAGGGTGAGGGGGATTCACTGGCTCTCTTCCACGGATTTCTGCTCGGTCGGGTACCGGCGTTTTCACTTGCTGCACTCGCGCGGAATGAGGTTGGGAGAATGTTGAATCCCCCTCACCCAACCCTCTCCCATCCGGGAGAGGGCCCGGAAATTGTTGCGGCATCGGGCGGGGTCTTTCCGTGCTCAGATATCCCCGTAGTCCCACGGCGCGCGCTTCGCCAGCTCGGTGAGCGGCACATACCCCTCGGCGAGCTGGCCGCGCTTCGCATCGACGATGCGCCAGTGCAGCGTCGAGCCGAAGAGCGGTTGCGACTCGACCATGATCGCGCGCACTTCGCCGTCCTCGAACTGGCACTGTGCCTGAACGCATTGCAGCAGCTGCTCGTTGCACAGATGCCCTTCGCCGAAGTTCCAGCCCAGCACCGAGCCGGCGACGGTCTCGCCATCGACGTAGTGGTACTCCTCGAACGGCCGATGGCTGATCGCCCGCGGCAATAGCAGGCCGAGGGTGCGTCCCTGCAGATGGAGCGAGCGAAACGCCATGCCGCGCGAATCCATGCTCGCCGCCTCGGCCGGCGCGAAGCGCTCGATCTGTTGGCGCAACAGCGGCGAGGCGCGCTTGATGCGGTCGAGCTTCTTGTCGCTGTCGCCGCGGAACAGCCAGGCATTCCACGCCCAGTTGCCGGCGTAGTAGCGCATGGCGATGAGGAACGAGATCTTGGCGGGGAAGAAGTTGCCTATCAGCGGCAGCGCGATCAGGCCGACGGCGAGGTAGATCGCCAGAGGGATCGAATCGATGTCGAGCACGGTGATCTGCGGATGGCCGACGAACAGGAAGAAGGCCGCGTACAGGCTGACCAGGTTCCACTCGAAGACGGCGCCGGCCGGCATGTTGCTGAGGATGAAGCCGTGCAGCATGACGACGAAGATCATGCCGAGAACGAGCAGCGGACCGGGCTCGGTCACCCACAGCAACGTCAGCGGCGCGGCAAACTCCAGGAACGTGCCGGCGTGCGCCATCATTTTGCCCAGGCGCGACGGGGTGAGGTCGTCGGGGTAGGAGACGAACATGCGCCGCCGCAGCGACGGGCTGCGCAGCAGCGGGTTGTTCACGGTCATGACCGGGATGACGTAGCCGAAGGCGACGGTGAGCTTCGAGACGCCGGCCCAGAACCAGATGGCGAGCTGCACCGCTTTGGCGCCGGCAATCCAGTTGGTGGCCAACAGAAAGCAGACGATCATCGCGAAGTGGTGCTCGACGCGCGCGGCGAGCAGGATCGTCTTGTCGCCGAGCCCGCAGAGCGGCAGCAGGACGACGATCGGAATCAGTTGCGAGGCGCCGATCTGCGGCGCCACCAGCGCGCGCAGCATGGCGGCGACGAAGGCCGCGAACAGCGCCACGTCGAGCAACGTCCGCGTCTTGCCGCCGAACAGCGGCAGGTCCGGAAACGGCGCCAGCTTGATCGTCCCCGGCCGCAGGAAGTGCAGGAAGGCGGTAAACGGCGGCCAGATGTGAAAGCCCAGCGGCCCGCTCATGCAGCCGAAGCCGAGCACCTCGATCAGACAGGCCCAGATGAACGCCTTCTGGAACGCGATGCCCTCGTTCCACCACGCACCGAAGTTCCACGGGCTGCCGAGGCCGGGCGTGAAGCTGCAGAAATACATCCACGCGCCGACCAACAAGCATAGCTTGACGGCGTGAAAGATGTAGGCCGCGATGGGCAGGCCGATGCCTTTGAGCACGTAGTCCTCGCAGCCCGAGCGCACCAGCTCGGAGAAGCTCTGCCCGGGCAGGCCGACCGGATTGCTCAACGGCGGCGCCGCCATCATCCCGCCGCGCGCAGGTACTCGCTCAGCGTGCCGCTGTCGTTGGCGACGTTCAGAGCGGTCTCGCGCCGGATGCGGTTGGCGCGCACGAGATCGGCGAGGTGGCGTTCGAGCACCAGCATGCCCTCACCGGAGCCGGCTTGCAGGGCGTTGACGATCTGCGGCGTGCGGCCGTCGCGGATCAGGTTGGCGACGCCGTGGGTGACGCGCAACAGCTCGACGGCTGGAACGCGCCCGCGGCCATCGGCGCCGGGGACGAGCCGCTGTGCGATCACGGCGCGCAGCGAGTCGGCGAGCTGGACGCGGATCTGCCGCTGGCGTTCGGGCGGATACGTATCGACGATGCGTTCGACCGCCGAGGGCGCCGTGCGGCTGTGCAGGCTGGCGAACACCAGGTGACCCGTCTCGGCCGCCGTCAGGGCGAGGCTGATCGTCTCGGGGTCGCGCATCTCGCCGATCAGCAGGATGTCCGGGTCCTCGCGCAGCGCGTCGCGCAGGCCGGTGGCGAAATCGCGCACGTGCCGTCCGACCTCGCGCTGGCGCACCAGGCCGGCGGCATTCATCGGACGGATGACGTACTCGATCGGGTCCTCGAGCGTCACCAGCACCCGCGGCCGCGCCCGCAGCGCGTGCTGCACGAGCGACGCCAGCGTCGTGCTCTTGCCCGACCCCGTCGGCCCGCAGGCGACGACGAGCCCGTGCGGCAAGTCGACCAGCGGCGCCAGCTGCGGCGGCAGGTTCAGATCGGACAGCGCCGGCACCTCGCGCATGAGAATGCGCACCGCCGCGCACAGGCCCTCTTCGCTGGCGTACACGTTGACGCGCACGCGGCCGACGGCGGGAATGTCGAAGGCGCGATCCACCGAGCCGCCGGCCCGCACCTGCTCCAGGTGCAACGGCCCGCCGAGCAGCGCAGCCGCGTCGAAACCCGACTCGCCTTCCAGCACTGCCAGTGTGGTGTTGCTGCGCACAATCGGCGGCTGCTGCGGGCTCAAGTGAATGTCGCTCGCCCCCATCGCGGCGACGCGGGCGAGCAGCGCGACCAACGACACCGGCACCTCGCCGGCTGGCGGCGCACCGACACTCGCAGTGGCGACAGCGACGCTCTTCGCGCTCGGCGCGGCGCGCGCCGGCTCTGGCGGCTCGCGGTGCGCCGCACCGCCGCGGCGGAAGACGACCTCCAACCGCGATGGATCCGGCTGCACGAACCGTACGGAAAATGTCCCGATGTCAGGCGCAGTGTACGAGAACGACACCCGCCCGCCCGCGCGCACCTCCGCCTGATGCGTCGTCCACAAATCGTCGAGCAGTGCACACAGACGCTCCGTCGACATGGCGGGAATCGTCAGCGGCAGCTCGATGTCCTCCTTGAACATCTGCGGCCGCCGATCCGAGACCAGCCGCAGCTCGGTGCCGCCTTGCTGCACGAGAATCTGCAACACGCTGTCGATCGCCTTCATGCGGCCGATCTTTGCCTGAGCGACGAAAGCACGGCAACCGCGGCGCAAGAGGCCGATCCCTGATACTCACCACGAAGGGCACGAAGACCACGAAGGGCCGCCAGGCGGAATTCTTGGCCGCGAAAAGGCGCAAGAGGCGCAAGAGAAGAAATGCGGACTTCTCCGTCCCTTTTTGTGCCTTTTGCGCCTTCTCGCGGCTGACCTTTCCGGCTCGCTCTTGATCCCCTTCGCGCTCTTCGTGCCCTTCGTGGTGAACTACTCTTGAGAGGGGGCCGCTGTTCTCGCGGCGACGAGCCGGTTAGACTCATCGTGGCCACGGCACGCAAGGAGGAGTCATGAGCGAGAGTCCATTTCACGACGGCGAGCTGGCGGTGCAGGAGCGGGCGGGGACGCAAGGCATGGCGCGCAAGATCGGGCGCGGCATCCGGCCGGAGATCGGCGACGGGGCGCGCGAGTTCTTCGCGCAGCAGTCGATGGCGGTCATGGCCTCGACTGATCGCGACGGAAGTGTGTGGGCTTCGCTGCTGAGCGGCGCGCCCGGGTTCATCGAGACACTCGACGAGCGCACGGTGCGCATCGCCGCGGCACCGGTCGCGGGCGATCCGCTCGCCGACAACCTGGCGGCCAATCCCACCGTCGGGATGATCGCCATCGAGTTCACCAGCCGGCGGCGCATGCGGCTGAACGGCACGGCCGAGCGGCGCACGGCGGGGGAAATCTACGTGCGAACCGAGCAGGTCTACGGCAACTGCCCACGCTACATCCAACGCCGCGAGCTCGAGCCGACGCGTGCGACGGTCGCCCCAATAGCCAGCCGCGGCGCGCAGCTGAGCGCGACGCAACAGATGTGGATCGCCGCCGCAGATACGTTCTTCATCGCCAGCGCGCATCCGACCGGCGGCGCCGACGCCTCGCACCGCGGCGGCGCGCCCGGCTTCGTGCGCGTCGTCTCGCCGGCCGAGCTGCTCATCCCCGACTACAACGGCAACACCATGTTCAACACCCTCGGCAACCTGGCGATCAACCCACGCGCCGGATTGCTGTTCATCGACTTCGAACGCGGCGCGACGCTACAGCTCACCGGCACCGTGGAGATCATCTGGGACCCCGCGCGCGCGGCCGAGCTGCCGGGCGCCGAGCGCCTGCTGCGCTACCACATCGGCGCCGTCGTCGAGATCGCCGGCGCGACGCCGTTGCGGTGGCGGTTCGAGGAGGCGTCGCCGTTCAATCCGTAAAATTCCTGGAGGGCGGTCGAAGGCACATTGAATCACCCCCACCTCAATCCTCCCCCGTCGAGGGGGAGGAAGTCGGAGGCGGAAATTCTCCCCCTCGAACGGGGGAGGAGGCCGGGATCCGAAAGCCTCCCCCCCTTGCGGGGGAAGGTTTGGATGGGGGGTGATGAAAGGACCGCGCAGCGCACCGTAGTGACCTGATCAGTGGTGGTGCCCCGGCAGTTGGCCGAGCGAGATCTCCGCCAGTTGGCGGATCTGCTCGTTGGGGTGGTTGGCGGCGATGGCGCGCAGGACCTGTTTGCCCTCCGGTCCGGCGACCGAGAGGCCGAGGATCGCCGCTTGCGCCTCGCGCAACGGGCGCGAATCGACGACGGTGCGCAAGGCCGCGACGCCGGCTGCACCGCGGTGGCCGATGGCCAGGGCAGCGCGGCGGCGGACAACCTGGTCGTTGTCGGCGAGCGCGTCGCGCGCGGCGGCGAGCCCCACCTCGCCACCGCGCGCGGCCAGCGCCTCAGCCGCGGCGGCGCGCACCTCCGGGGCAGGGTCGCTGCGCACCAGCGCCGGCAACCGCTCGACGACGAGCGCCGGCGGCGCGTAGCGCGCCGCCACGGCGCGCAAGGCCGGCGCCTCGCGACCGAGCAGCGCCGCCGCGCGCTCCGGCGCCATGCCACCCTGGATCTCCGCCAGCGCAGCGACGAGATCGGCCTCGAGCGGCGCGCCGGGTGTCGCCAGCTTGTCGAGCGCAGGCGTCAGGTTGGCGAGCTTGCGCCGGCCGGCCAGCGCGACGACGGCCGCGCGCAACGCCACGGGACGCTTGCGGTCGGAGGCGATGCCCACCAGCCGCTTGCCTGTGACGGCGTCGAGCTTGGTTGCAAGGTCCGGCACGGCCTCGAGTCGCGCCAACGCCGCCGCGTCGAGCGGCTCCGCCGCGCCGGCGACGAGCTCGACCAGCGCGGTCACGCCCGGCCGATCGAGGCGCGCCGCGGGCGCCAGCGCCAGATAGGCGGCGAGCAGCTTTACGCTGGTCGCGTCGGGATTGCGCACGAAGGCGTTGCCCGCCGCGGCGACGGCGCGCACGGCCGTGCGTTCGCCCGGGTTGGGAAAGCGCTGAATCCAGATCGAATCGCCGGGCAACGGGATCAAGGCCGCGGCAACGCGGTCGCCGTCCTGAAACCGCGGCGGTCGGCGCGACGACAGCTCCTCCCACGCGATCGGCAGCCGCGCGCCGGGCGCGAGCGAGCCCGCCACGCTCTGCTCGACGACCAGCTCGGCCGCGTAGCCGTGGGCGTCGAGCCGGCGCGGCGCGCGCACGGCGCCGACCACCGTCGCCGGCGCGCTCTCGGCCGCGGCGAGCAGCGGCGCGCCGCCCGCCGCCGGCCGCACCGCGGCGAGCCGCACCGCCGCGGCCGGCGCGGCGCCGAGCACCGCCGCGGCGAGTACCGCTGCCGCCGCGCGCCGGATCACTGGGCGAGCGGCGCCTGGAAGCCGGGCACGCCGTCGACGTCGGCGTAGAGCGCGTTGGTGTAGCCGAGCGCCAGCACGCCGCCTTCGCCGAGGTTGCCGTCGAGCAGGTTCTCCAGCGTCGTGTTGGTCGCGCTGGGGATGTCGTTCACCATGACCGGGAACATCGGCTGCGAGACCCCGTCCGTGCCGCGCACGACGACGACGAACCAGGTGTCCGTCGCCAGGTCGGCAAACGGCACCGTCAACATGGTCTGCAAGCGCGTCGCGCCCGGAACGGCCGGCACGACGTCGACCGTCTCGACGGTGAAATCAGCCCCGGCATTGAGCACCCGCGTCGGCACGCCCTTGAACAACACCGGTACGCCCTCGCGCACCAGCGTCGCGGTCGTGGCGGCGTTGGCGTAGATCTCGATGCGGTCGTACGGCGCCCAGGCCGGGGCCTGCACGCGGATCTCGAGGTCGACGGCGCGGTTCGACGACGCGACCACCGTCGAGCCCTCGAGGCCGAGGTCCGCCACCGCGTTCGAGCCGTCCGCCGCCACCAGCCGGGCCTGCACGTAGGCCCCCTGCCCGCCCACGGCGCGGCCCGCCGCCACCGAACGCCCCACTTCGCCGGGATCGACGTCCGCCGGGTCGTCCGAGGACGCGGCCGTCCACGTGCGCCCGCCGGCCGCATTGAGGTTGGTGAACTGATGCGAGTCGGTGTCGGCGATGGCCGTGGTCAGCAGGCCCTGGTTCAAATGGTTGAACCAGATGCCGATCCGATCGTTGAGGAACTCGCGCTGGGCGCCGCGGCTGGCGCCGTTCCACAGCTCGAGAGCGGGGAAGTGGTGAAACAGATTCTCGGTCGCCGGATCGAGGCGGAAGCGCAGCTTGTTGGCTTCACTGATGAACGAGCGCGGCGGCACCAGCGAGGTATCGATGCGCAGCGGGTCGAAGAAGCTGTTGATGTGGTTGATCTGGATCACCGTATCCGGCGTGCTCTGCGGACCGTCGGTAGCCAGCGCCGCGAGCTCGGCGGGCGTGGCGCTGTAGGCCCCGTAGGCGACGAAGTCGCGCCCGGCCGGCGCCGCGCGGCCCCAGTCGGTCGAGCCGCCGCTCGGACGGGCGGGATCGATGGTGAACGGGTAGGCGTTGAAGTGCCCGTAGTCCCAGGTGGTGATCTCCTCGCCGATGGTAGCGTGGACGAACGAGGCGAGCGAGAGCCCGGCAATGGTCGGGTTGAGGTCGGTGTGCGAGTGGTGATCGGTCATGATGATGTTGTCGACGCCCTCGCCGGCGTACTGCATGGCGCGGTTGCGGTGGCTGACGCGCGCGTCGGCGCTGTTGATGCCGTGCACGTGGTAGTCGGACGAGATGAACCCGGTGGTATCGACCACGCGCGCGATGCGCGCCCCGACCGCGGCCGTCTGGCCGGCGACGATGGCCAGCGGGGCGCTGTAGAGCGAGTACTCGACCCCGCGCGAGACGACGACTTGATACGACCCCGGCTCGACGTCGATCTCGGCGACGCCGTCGGCGCCGGCATAGACCGTCTGCACGACGCCGTACGGGTCGCGATCGACGCTGATGTCGTTGAACAGGCCGGTGACCTCGGGGCCGTTGGCGCCGATCGACGCGAACACCGGCTCCGGGCTGGGGTCGAATCCGATGACCGCGACGCGGGCCGGAACCGGAGCGCCGGTCTCGTCGACCACGGTGGCGCGCAGTCGGCCGGTGGCCGGCAGGGCGAAGTTCTGCGTCACGTCGCCGCCGACGGCGATGGTGACGGGATGAACGAGCGGCGCTTGCTGGCCGTTCTCGTAGAGGGTGCCGCGCCGCGCCGCGGCGATGCCGTACTCGCCGGGCGGTAACGTGCCGCGGTAGCAGCCCGCGGCGTCGGTGACGAACACCGACGTCACGCCGCCGATCGAGCCGTCGACGACCGGGCCGATGCTGACGCGCGCCGCCGGGGCGGGCGCGCCGCCGACGGTGACGCAGCCGCGCACCGTGCCGGTGGCGATGGCCTTGAGCTCGTTCTCGAGGTCGATGGCATTGCTGCCGCTGCCGTCGCCGACGGCGAAGTGGCGCGTGAACGACTTGCTGCCGTTGGCCGGCACGACGAACGTCGGCGGCATGCCGAAGATGGCCTCGAGCACTGAGGCGCTCTGCAGCACGTACGACACGCCCGCCGCGGTGAAGAACGTCGAGCCCGGCAGGCGCGAGTCGGGCACCGGCAGCGTGATGTGGGCGTAGTCGACGCCGGTGGCCTGGTTGTAGCCGATGAAGCTCATCACGCCGAGCGTGTTGACGAGCTGCTCGCCGAGCCCGATGCCGGAGCTCGTCCACTGCTCGACCTCGCCCGAGGCGTTGATGAAGTCGCCGACGAAAAGCCCGAGGTCGGCGTCCTCGTTGTTGAGAATCGTCGTCACCATTTTCACGTCGCGACGGCCGGGCTCGAGGATGTACTCGGTGCAGCCCTCGACGTCGTCGTCGTGGTCGTTGGCGCTGGCGGGGAAGGTGAGGCCGGCGTCTTCGATGATGGTCGACGGGTTGACGAAGTCGAGCACGTCGTCGGGACCGCAGGCACGCACGATGGCGGCGGTGCCGTCCTGGCCGTCGTTGACGATCTCGACGGTCTGCGCGTTGATCACCGTCTCGAGGTTTACGCCCGGCTGGATCTCGAGGAAGTTGTCGAGGCCCGGATGGCCGATCAGCTCGGCATCGATCAAGTTGCCGCCGAAGGCGCCGACGCTCCACATGTCGCGCTTGGGCGCGTCCTGGATGACGAAGCGCGCCACCGCGTTGCCGAGGTGGTAGTCGCCGATGCGCCCGTGCGCCAGCGGACCGGTGATGAAGTCGGAGGCCTCCGTGATGCGCCGCGCGCTCGCCTTGGGCGGTAGATACGCAAACGGATGCGGCGGCAGCGTGACGTCGACGCCACCGAGCGTGCGCACCGTAACCGTGAGCGCGTTGTCGTCGCGCAGCGGCGCGCCGGGCTGGACCGTCGCCGAGAACATCGTCGGCCCGCCCACCAGCGTCAGCGGCACGTCGTTGAGCTTGACCACCAGCGTCGCGGGGTCGAAGACGTTCGGCGCCAGCTCGACGGCGACGTCGAAAGCAAAGGTCGTCACCTCGGCATTGAGAGCCGGGCTGGTGATCATGACGCCGGTGGCGACATCGGTCGG
The DNA here is from genome assembly GCA_964455095.1 of uncultured Binatia bacterium (SeqCode). GTDB lineage: Bacteria > Desulfobacterota > Binatia > HRBIN30 > CADEER01 > CAYVUV01. The sequence goes on along the minus strand of CAYVUV010000416.1, from coordinate 310 downwards.
CGTGGCCGTGGGCGACGCGGTCGCAGTGGCGGCCGGCGTCGCCGGCTCCGTTGTCGCGGTCGCTCTCACGGTGGCGGTCGCCGCGGGGGGCACCGTCGCTGTGGCAGCGGGCGGAACGGTCGCCGTGACGGCAGGCGGACTGGTCGGCGTCGCCGCCGGCTTTCCTCCATCGTCATCTCCACCGCCGCACCCGGCGGCAGTCAGCGCACAGAGCAAGAGCACAACGGACAGCTGATCGCGCATAGAGATCCCCCAGAGGCATTCCAAATACGTCGGATCAGCGCGCCGCCGCAAGGGCCGCTGCGGCCGC
>CAYVUV010000415.1:0-2662 GCA_964455095.1 uncultured Binatia bacterium (SeqCode) | reverse complement strand
CCCACTTCCGGGGTGCGCGCGCTGCATGCCTCGACGGTGACCCTCGCGGCCGCGGGCTTCGCGCTCGCGGCCTGGCTCGGTCCGCCGGCCTGGGCGGGCGCGTGGATCGGCGGCGGCGTCGCGGCTTGCTGGGCCGCCTGGCGCTATGGCGGCCGGCGCCTGTCGTGGGGCCGGCTCAGCGTCGACGAGTCGGGGGACGGCCGCTGGGAGGCGCAGGACGACGCAGCGGCAGAGGGCGCGCGAACCGTCAGGATCGAGCGGTGGTGCGCGACCGAGCGCCTGGTCTGGCTGCGCCTTGCCGAGACCGGCGATGGCAGGCGCCGCGACACGCTGATCGCGCGCGATGCCTGCAGCGCCGAGCAATGGCGCTGCCTGCGGGCGTGGCTGAAATGGCTGGGGCGCGGATGAGCTTGAATTTGCCGCGCCGGCATCCCATCTCCTCGATTAACCTTGAAATCCGGGCGAACCGCCAATGGCTCAGACGACGATGAAGAAACTGATGCTGGCCGCGATGCTGGCGCTGGCGGCGCTCGCCGGCGGCTGGGCGCCGCAGGCGGCGATCGCGCAGGGCCGCCAACTGCCCGACTTCGCCGACCTCGTGGAGCGCGCCGCGCCGGCCGTGGTCAACATCCGCACCACCGAGCGCGCACGCAGCGATCGCTCGCAATTGCCGCAGTTCCCGATGCCCGAAGGGCTCGACGAGAACGACCCGTTCTACGAGTTCTTCCGTCGCTTCTTCCCGCCTCGCCAGTCACCTTCGCCGGCGCCGCGCGGCCAGGGCGACGAGGTGCCTCGTGGCGTCGGTTCCGGCTTCGTGATCGCCAGTGACGGCTACGTGATGACGAACCACCACGTGGTCGACGGCGCTGACGAAATCTACGTCACGCTGGCCGACAAGCGCGAGTTTCGCGGCAAGCTGATCGGCTCGGACCGGCGCACCGACGTGGCCCTGGTGAAGATCGAAACGACCGACCTGCCCAAACTGCCGATCGGCGATTCCCGCAAGTTGCGGGTCGGCGAGTGGGTCATCGCGATCGGCTCGCCGTTCGGTCTCGACAGCACGGTGACCGCCGGCATCGTCTCGGCCAAGAGCCGCGACACCGGCGACTACCTGCCGTTCATCCAGACCGACGTGGCGGTGAACCCGGGCAATTCGGGCGGCCCGCTGCTCAACATGGCGGGCGAGGTGGTCGGCATCAATTCCCAGATCTACAGCCGAACCGGCGGCTTCATGGGCATCTCGTTCGCGATCCCGATCGACGAGGCGATGCGCGTGGCCGACCAACTGCGCACCAGCGGCCGGGTGATCCGCGGCCGGATCGGCGTGGGCATCGCCGAGGTGACGCGCGACGTGGCCGGGCCGCTCGGGCTGGCCAAGGCGTCGGGCGCCCTGGTGCGCAGTGTCGAGGGCGGCGGGCCGGCCGAGAAGGCCGGGATCGAGGTGGGCGACATCATCCAGCGCTTCGACGGCAGGGCAATCGAGCGTTCGAGCGACCTGCCCCGGCTGGTCGGCGGCACTGCGCCGGGGTCGAAGGTGGCCGTGCAGGTCTGGCGCCGCGGCGAGCAGAAGACGCTGTCGATCACGGTCGCCGAAATGGAGCCCGACCAGGTTGCGAGCCAGAACGGGCGGCAGCCTGCGCAACCGCGCGGCGGCAGCGCGCCGCAGAAGGCGCCGAACGCGCTCGGGCTCGTCGTGGCCGACATCCCGGCCGACCGCAAGCAGCAGCTGCGGTTGCGCAACGGCGTCGTGGTCGAGTCCGCCGACGGCGCGGCCGCCCGCGCCGGCATCCGCACCGGCGACATCGTGATGGGCGTGAACAACCAGGAGGTCACCAGTGCGCGCCAGTTCGCCGAACTGGTCGCGAAGCTCGATCCATCCCGAACCGCGGTGCTGCTGGTCCGCCGCGGCGACAACGCCCAGTTCATCCCGGTACGACCCGATCGTCGCTGACCCGGCCCGATCGGCGGCGGGGCTCGGTAGGGCCCCGCCACTGGTAAAATGCCGGTTTCTGCGCGCCCCCGGCGCGCTTTTCGTTTGCCGCGCGACTCGACCGGTACCCCGGCTTCCCGATGCAGCACATCCGCAATTTCTCGATCATCGCGCACATCGATCACGGCAAGTCGACGCTGGCCGACCGCCTGATCCAGCGCTGCGGCGGGTTGTCGGACCGCGAGATGGCCGAGCAGGTACTCGATTCGATGGCGCTCGAGCGCGAGCGCGGCATCACGATCAAGGCGCAGACCGCCGCGCTGCAGTACACGGCCGCCGACGGCCAGGTCTACGACCTGAACCTGATCGACACCCCGGGCCACGTCGATTTCTCCTACGAGGTGAGCCGCTCGCTGTCGGCCTGCGAAGGCGCGCTGCTGGTCGTCGACGCGTCGCAGGGCGTCGAGGCGCAGACCGTGGCCAACTGCTATACGGCGATCGAGCTGGGCGTCGAAGTGGTGCCGGTGCTGAACAAGATGGACCTGCCGCAGGCGGACCCCGATTCGGCCGCCGCCGAGATCGAGGACGTCATCGGCATCGACGCCAGCGACGCGATTCGCGCCAGCGCCAAGACCGGCCTGGGCATCGACGAGATCCTCCAGGCGATCGTTGCCCGCATCCCGGCGCCCAGGGGCGACCCCGATGCGCCGCTGCAGGCGCTGATCATCGATT
>CAYVUV010000414.1:0-1694 GCA_964455095.1 uncultured Binatia bacterium (SeqCode) | reverse complement strand
GCGCTTGTACGCTGGGGCGTGCGCCGATGTGACGCCCACCACCTCCGCCTTATGGCCGAGCGCATCTCGCGCCGCGATCATCGCGCACGCGCCGGAGCCCATGCCCACCGGCACGTAGACGACGTCGAGGTCGGGCTGCGCCTCCAGGAGCTCGAGGCAGTAGCTCGCGACGCCGAGCATCAGCCACGGGTGGAATGGTGGAATCGGATGCAGCCCTTCCTGCGCGGCGAGGCGGTTGGCATACTCGCGGCTCTCCTGGAAGTCGTTGCCGTGCTCGATGAGCCGGGTGCCCAGCGCGCGCATCGCGGCGTTCTTCTCGCGCGAGTTGCCGTGCGGCACGAGGATCGTCGCGGGAAGGCCGTAGCGCCGCGCCGCGAAGCCGACGGATTGCCCGTGGTTGCCGCGCGTTGCGGAGACCACCCCCGGGCAATCGGGCTCTGTCTCCTTCAGGTACTTGAAGTAGACGAGCCCGCCGCGCACCTTGAACGCGCCCGTTGGCGTGTGGTTCTCGTGCTTCAGCCAGAAGTCCGTGCCGAGACGCTCGCTCAGCAGGGGCCACCGGTATTGCGGCGTCGGCGCGATGGTCTCGTGCACGATGTCCGAGTGAGCGCGCAACGTCGCGAGGTCGAAGGAGGGATTCATGAGCCGATTCCTGTTCTGTCGAGATGGCCGAACACGTCGTCGTCGTCGCGATCGTGAAACACGAACGTGGCGCCGAGGCCTTGGGGTGCGACGGCCTGGAAGGTACCAGCCAGCTCCGTGAACCCGAGGCCTTGACCATGCATCCACGCTCGCGTGACGGCAAGGTCGCGGCTGCCGATGGCCACTGCCGCCATGAAGGGCACGTCGGGGATCCCGGCGCCCGGCACGTAGCGATGCAAGCGATCCGGTGCGACGAGGTGCAGGCGGCCGCGATCCGTCTCGACCACGAACCGATCCCCCGAGGCGCGGAACGGACGCCGCGCGAAGCGCGCGAAACGCTCCGCCCGCCTGCACGGATCGCCGACCACGATGAGCACGTCGCCCAAGCGGTCCGCGCCGTTGGCGTGCTTGACGAGGTCGGCGTGCCACACCGCGTCCGCCGACATCTGCGGGAAGACCATCTGCACCCGTCCCTCCGGCCATGCCTCGGGCGCAAGGCGCACGATGCGGGCGCGAATGGCTATCTCGCCTTCGGGGGTCGCCTGCGTGCGCTCCGCGCGCGCGATCGGGGCGGGGTTCATCCCGTCGGCGACGAGCGCCGCATGATGCTCGTCGGCATCCGTCCCCGTGAATGCGACGAGGTGCAGCCCCGCGTAGCGCGCGAGGCACGAGCGCAGTTGCGTAGCCAAGGGCGTGTGCCCAACGGGACACAACATCTCGACGTAGCCCACGCGGAACATGGCGCTGCGATTGGCGGTGCCTAGAGGCGCGCTAGGCTCGCCCGGGCGCAGCGCGCCCGTGTGCACGCGGTAGGGCGTGAGCCTGAAGCCCAGCCGCTCGAGCGCCTTGCCTCCCGCATCGGCGTCGTCGGTAAAGATGCCGACGTGATCGAGGAAGACCTCGCCTGCGCGGGGATACTGGTGCGGGTTGACGCTGCCGGCGTTGGTCGAGGCGCTCACGGATGGGTGGCCTTTACCGGGCGGCAGCGTAACCGTCGCGACGACTGTCGCTCGCGGCGATGTATCCGGTGCCGGGCCGGCGCCAGATGAACT
>CAYVUV010000413.1:0-8957 GCA_964455095.1 uncultured Binatia bacterium (SeqCode) | reverse complement strand
TTCGACCTGATGTCGGTGGTGGCCGTTCCGGTGCGCGAGCCCATCGCGGCGCCGCGTGAGCTCGCACGACTGCGGGTGCGCATCGGCGGGCTCGGCGACATCGTTCCGCCGAGCGACGGGCGCCAGACCTATCGCGACGGGACGCTCCAAATCGAGCGCGAAACCGCCGCGGCGTCCGCCAGTTATCAACTCCCATACGAAGCGGCCGAGTGGCGCGGCGACCTGGCCCAGACGCCGTTTCTGCAAGTCGACCATCCGCGCATCCGGTCGACGGCGGCAGAGATCCTTGCCGGCGAGCGCGAGGCGCTGCCCGCCGCCATACGGCTGCGCGAGGGGGTGTTCGCGCGGCTCGAGAAGGTGCCGACGGCGAGCATCCCGAATGCGCTGCAGGTGCTGCAGATGGGCGCCGGCGATTGCAACGAGCACGCGGTGCTGTATGCCGCGCTGGCGCGTGCGGCTGGGTTACCGGCGCGGGTGGTCGCCGGAACGGTCTACGTCGATGGCGTCTTTCTCTATCATGCGTGGAACGAAGTGTGGCTCGGCAAGGGCTGGGTGAGTGTCGACCCGACGTTCGACCAGATGCCCGCGGATGCGACGCACATCAAGCTGATCGAAGGCGGCCCCGAAGTGCACGCCGCGTTGGTGCCCATTCTCGGGCGGTTGTCGATCAGCGTCATTCCGACCGACGGCGACGCGGGCTGAACCCACTCGTAGCGAGTCAGCTTCTGCACTCAGCCGGTGCAAGCGCTCCTGCCGCTGCGCGCAGGTAGGCGGCGCCGTCGCGCAGGACACTGACACTCTGGCAGAGGGGGCTGAAGGGCAGGGCCTTGCTGGCGCTGCCGTCGGAAGCGAAGTGCGCCATCGCGGGCGACTCCGCGCCGCGCGAGGACAAACTGCCGATGAGGCGACTGCCGAGGCGGACCTCGTATCGGCCCGCCGGAAGGCCGTCGGCGTACACGGTGAGCTGCTCGCGTCCGCCCGAGGCCAGATACACCAGTGCGCCGCTGACATGTGCCGCGGCGCCGGTGCTGACCATCTGCGCATCCTTGCGAACCGGCGCCGCCTTGTGATCGACCAGCATCCCCTCGAACAAGGTGTCGCCGGTCGCAGTGGACACGCTCAAACGCTTGCCGCGCGGATCGAGCGAACCGATAGCCAATGCGGCGCGCCCACGGCTATCCACCTCGAAGCTCGCCACCGGTTCGCCATCGACGTCGAGCGTGTACGTGCCGGCGGGCATGCTGCGCACTCGCAGCGAAACGCTGGTCGTCAGGCAGCGGCGGCGAAAGCGCAGTCGGACCACGCCGGAGACATCGGCCTGCGTCGACGCCAGCGTCAGCGCCTGGCCCATGCCGCCGACCGCACTGTCGGAGGGCGACCACATGGCCAGCGCGCGGGCCAGATGCTGCGCCCGCGGCGTGCCCCAGCCGGTCGGATGATCCCAGCCGCGCTCGGCGGTGTACCCGGTGTTGTCGCCGGTCGTGACGTCGCGAAACGGACGCTCGGGGAGATCGCGCGCATACGCCAGCTCGCACAGCGCCGGAGCGGCGAGACCGAGTGTGGGACGCCCAACCGAGGCGCGGTACTGGTTGCTGACCGCGATCAAAGCCGCCCAGATCGGCGCCCCGACGCTGGTGCCGCCGAAGTGCCACCAGCCGTCCTCGTAGGCCGTCATGTACGGCGTCGCCGGATCGGCGTTGAGCGACACGTCGGCCATGACCCGCTTCTCGTTCGCCTGCATCTGCCAGAGTGGAGCGGCCCACGTGGTGCTGCTGCCGCCGCCGCTGCCGCTCCAGGCGGTCTCTGCGATGCCGTCGGCATTCTCGAGCAGGGTCGTCCCACCGACGGCCAGGACGTACGGGCTCGAGGCGGGGAAGCTGACGCTCATCGCGCCGGAGCCACATCCGTACGCGCCGGCGTCGCCCGACGCGGCGATGACCGTGATGCCCTGAGCGGCCGCGCGCTGAAAGATCGCGTTCGCCTGGGTCAAATAGCTAGCCGGAAGGTCGCGCTCACAGCGTCCCCAACTCGTCGTCAGGACCGCGGCGCGGTTTTCAGCCACGATCAGGTCGTAGATCTTGAGGAAGGTGCTGCTCGAAGCGCCGGCGCCCGCGTAGACGAGAATCGGGGACGCCGGGGCCAAGGCCGAGGCCCACTCGACGTCGAGGATCGTCTCGGAGTGATTCTCCGTGATCGCGCCGTCGACCGGGATCAGCTCGACGCTGGAGAGATCGCGATCGATCCCGAACTCGCCCCAGAAGCGCAACAGGTCGCCGGGGGCGTAGCCGAATGCGGTGGCGACGGCGATCGTCGAGTGGCGGGCCCTTTCGCCGCGAAAGCCGGCGGCGAAGAGCGGTTCGAACTCGTAGACGCGCGCGATGTCGGCCGGTGTGAATGGCGCTCCCATCTGCGGCGAGATCACCGGCCCGTCCTGCGGCGGACGGAGGTCCGTGGCGCTGTCCGACTGCTGCAAGCCGACGATCTCTTCTGCCAGGGCCGGCGGCAGGACGGGCGAGCTTGCCGCCGACGACGTGGAAAGAGCCGCGCCCGCCGAGCCGGGGCGCAGCGCGCTGATCAGGTTGCCCGCGGCGGAGACGTCGGTGATCTCGTATCCCTGCTCGCGCAGGTAATGAACCGCGCCGGCGACGGTTTCGGAGCTCGGACCGAAGCGCCGTTCGAACTCGGCGGCAGTCAGGAACTGTTGATACTCGGGTGACTGCGGGTTGGAGACGGAGTCCAGGAAGGCCGTGAGCTCGGGCTCGTTGCGCCAGCGCAGGCTGAGTACGATCTCAACCCCTGCCGTGTCTTCGTGCAGCGCCGGCGGCTCGGTGGCGGTGGCCTCGCGCGGGCCGCTGATTGCTCCCGATCCGAGGATCGCCAGCAGGATGTACGACCGCAGTCGTGGTACCGTCATCAACACTTGATCGCTTCTGCACGGCGGTCACGGGTTGGATTCCTCTCGTCTCTCGCTATGGCAGGCAGTGCCCCCACGCAGGTTCTTAGGGGCCCGGTGCCATATCGGCGTTGCTGAGCAATAGAGCACTGGCTGTGCCACGTGGGCTGGGTGCACACTGGGTGACGGACCCCGGGCGCGAGGGTTTTCGCGCCTCGGGCCGGGTTGTCACGCGGTTGGCGTATTCGGGAGAAGCCGCGCCGAGGTGACGGGCAACCGCAGCGCTCGCGGGGCCGCCGGCTCTCAGGTGATGTGTCAGGTCGCTTGAGCCCGACGGCTGGCTGGCGATTGCGCCATCGCGGCGGACGCGATAGCCAACTCGACATGTTGCCGCCGATCTGGCTCCAGCTCGCCGGGCCCGCCGCGCGCCCGAGCGGTCATCCTGATGTCGCGGCCATTGCCAGCGGACTCCTCATCGGCGAGTACCCCGTTCCGCACGACGCGGCCTGGCTGCGCGCGGTGCACGGCATCAGCGCCGTGCTCTCGTTACAGGACGATGCGGACCTGGCGCGCAAAGGGCTCGAACTGAGCGAGCTCGAACGCGCCTACGGCGCGCACGGGTTGCAGTTCACCCGCATCGCGATTCCCGACGGCGATGGCGCCGCCCTGGCGCGCGAGCTCGACGCCGCGGTCGATCTGGTCGCGGCGCTGATCGAGCAGGGCGAGCGGGTCTACGTGCACTGCAACGCCGGCCTGAACCGCGCGCCGACCATCGCGGTAGCGTATCTGCACGTCCACCACGGCCATACCCTGCAGGCCGCCTGTGCGCTGGTCAAAGCGAAGCGGCCCTGCGTGCCCTACATGCGCGTGCTCGAAGCCCACTACGCCGTGGGCGCCGATCGCGCGCGCGGCGTCAGGTAGGCGGCAGCGAGGGCAGCCAGACGCGAAACGTCGAGCCCTCGCCGACGCGGCTGTCGACTGCAATCGTCCCGCCCAGCACGTCGAGCAACCGCCGGACGACGTACAAGCCCAGCCCCGTGCCGCCGTATTGGGCGGTCATCATCGTTCTGCCGGGGCGAAACGGCTCGAAAAGAACCGGCAGAACATCGCGCGCGATGCCCATGCCGGTATCGGCGATCGAGATCTCGACGCCCAGTCCGGACGGCACGGCGCGAACGGTAATGCGGCCCCGCTCGGTGAACTTGACGGCATTGGCGATGAGGTTCTTCAGCACCACGCGTAGCTTCACCGGATCGGTGCGCAGCACCGGTAGCCCGGGCGCCGTCTCCCACTCGAGCGAGAGGCGCGGCTTGCTGTCCAGGCCGGGCTGCAGGTCGCGCACGACTTCCTGCATCAACGCCTCGAGCCCGCTGTCGTGCAGGTCGAGGGGGAGGCGCCCCGATTCGAGGCGGCTCAGGTCGAGAGTGGTGTTGATCAACTCGAGCAACTCGCGCGCGCTGCGCTCGGCGCGCGCCACGATGTCCATCTGTTCGGCCGACAGCGCGCCGAACTCGCCTTCGCTCAACAGGTCGCTGTAGCCGATGATGACATTGAGCGGCGTGCGCAGCTCATGCGACATCGTCGCCACGAACTCCGACTTGAGTTGGTTGGCCCGTCCCAGCTCCTCGATCAGGCGCGCATTTTCGAGGGCCAGGGAGGCGAGCTGGCCGATGCCGGTGGCGATGCGCTGGTGCTTGGGGGTGAAGGCGCCTGGCTGATCGCAGCGCCATGCCGTCAGCAGACCGAACACTTCCTTCCCGTGTCGCAGAGCGACGACAAGACCGGCACCATTGACGCATTCGGCCAAGCGCAGCGGCGCACAGGCCGACCAGCTCGGCGTGCCGGCATCGAGGACGTCGCGGTCGGCCAGCGCCGCCAACATCGGCGCCAGGGAGGCGGCCGCGATGGACTCTCCCGGCACAACCGGCAGATCCCCCCGGTTGCAGTGCGCCACCGGTGCGAACACTTCGTCGCGGGCATTGTGCAGCAGCGTATAGCTCAAGGGGCAGTCCAACGCCTCGGTGACCAGATGCCCCAGACGCTCCAAGATGGCGGGGCCTTCGATCAGCGCGATCAGCTCCTCGCCGCAGCGCGCCAGCGCCGCGGCGATTTCGGCCTCGTCGTGCCGGGCTGCCTCGTCCAGCTTGCGCAGGCGGCGCACGTCGGCTTCGCGCAGCTCGCGCTCGATGGCCGGGACCAGCCGCGCCAGATTGCTCTTGATCAGATAGTCGTGCGCGCCGGCCTTCATCGCAGCGACGGCGGCGACCTCGCCGATGACTCCTGAGACAATGATGAACGGGAGGTCTGGTTCGTGGGCCTGCACCTCGCGCAGCGCCGCGGCGGCATTGAATTGCGGCATACGGTAGTCCGACAGGACGACGTCCCATTCGCCTTCCACCAGCGCGGCGCGCAGCGCGTCGGCAGTCTCGACTCGCCGCCATGTCGGCTCGTATCCGCCGCGCTGCAGTTGGCGGACGATCAGAACCGCGTCGTCGGGACTGTCTTCCACCAGAAGCACGCGCAGCGGACGAGCGGCGGCGGCGCCTGCGTTGGGCGCGGTGCTCCGGCGACCGTGGGCTCTACTGTCGGCCATCGGAGCGCACTGGCCCCGCTCACGACTGCGGGACGCCGCCTTCGCGGCGCCGCGGAGGGGCTTCGTTCAGCTCCAGCCAGTAGCGCCCGATCTGTTGCAGCACATCGTTGAAGCGGTCGAAGTCGACCGGCTTACGCAGGTAGCTGTTCGCCCCCAGGCGGTAGGCGTCGATGATGTCCTTCTCTTCGTTGGAGAGGGTCAGCACGACCACCGGCAAGAGCGCCGTTCGGTCGTCTGCGCGCAGACGCCGCAGCACCTCCAGGCCGTCGATCTTTGGCAGCTTCAGGTCGAGCAGCACGAGGCTCGGTTGCACGTCGCTGCCATGTCCCGGCAACCCCGTCGGGCCGAGGAGATAGCTCAGGGCCTCGACGCCGTCGCGCGCGACGACGACTTCGGCGGTGATGCGGTTCTTCTTCAGGGCACGGAGGGTCAGCTCGACGTCGTCGGGGTTGTCTTCGACCAGCAGAATCAGTTTGCTCGGATCCATTGCGTCCCTCAGGAGAACCACACCGCCACTCAGCATTGCCGAGCGCCAGTAGGGTTGCAAGGGCGCAACCGGAAAGGAGGGGCCGGGCACCGCGCTGCGGACCGGCACAACCGAAGGTCAGTGCCGAGCGGCGAGGGGCCCGGCCAGCGGCAAATGGATGCGGAACGTAGCCCCGCGGCCGGGAGCGCTGCTGACTTCGATCTCGGCCCCCAGCACCGTGGCGAGCCGCTTGACGATATAGAGACCCAGACCGACCCCGCCGGCTGAGATCTCGCCGTTGGGGACTTGCCGGAACATCTCGAAGATATCCGACAGGTGCTCGGACTTGATCCCGACGCCGGAGTCCTGCACGACGAACGTGAGCTGGCCTTTGCTCGGCTGGGCGGCGACGGAGACACTGACCATGCCGTGGTGCGTGAACTTCAGGCCGTTGTGGATGAGGTTGCGCAGCAGGATCTGCAGCTTGCTCGGATCGGTGCGAATCGGCGGCAGGCCCGATTCGACGCGCCAGTTGAGCTCCACTGTCGGCTTGCGCCAGGCGGGCGGAACCTGCACGCGCAGCGACTCCATGAATTGCGGAACGGAGACATCACGCAGATCGACCGTCACCAGGCCGCGTTCGAGACGGCTCATGTCGAGGGTCGCCTGGATGAGCTCGAGCAGTTGCAGCGCCTGTTCGCGAATCGTCTGCAGCGTCTGGAGATGGTCCTCGGCCAGCTCGCCGAACGCCCCCTCCAACTGCAGATCGGTGTAGCCGATGATCACGTTCAGCGGCGTGCGCAACTCGTGCGACATGGTCGCCATGAACTCTTCTTTGAGCTGATTGGCCGACTGCAGATCGGCGATGAGGTCGGCGTGGTCGAGCGCGGCAGCGGCGTGGACCGCGATGCCGGCGAGAACGCCCGAGTCCCGCGCGGAAAATGTCGCCTGGCTCTCGCCGCGGGCGGTGAACAGCAACCCGAGGAGCTTGTCGCCGCGCTGCAACCGAACGCCGAGCAGGGCGCTGGCCTTCCAGCGGCGCAGCAGCGAGCTCACCATCGGTTCGCGCACGGCGCCCGGATCGAGCCGCGCCACTTCCCCGGCCGGAGTGGGGCGCAAGGTAGGAATCGAGTCGGGCCGCACTTCGACCTGGCGCAGGTCCGTACCCTCGGGCACGTGGCGGCCGTTGATGGCGCCAATGCGGAAGGTCTCCACGGTTTCGTCCCACAACAGCAGCACGGTGCCGACGGCGCGCAGCTGGCTCGTCGTCCCGCGCGTGATCTGATCGGCGATTCCCGCCGGGTCGGTAGCCGAGGTGAAGCCGTTGGCGACTGCCAGGACCGCCGTCGCGACCTCGCTCGCCTCGCGGGTGGCGGCGTTCTCGGCCGCGAGCTTGGCGCGCTCCTGGGCCAGGCCGGCGATCTGCACGCCGAGCTCGCGCTCTTTGTAGCGCGCGCGCCGCGTATTCAGCGACATCAGCACCGCCGCCCCGGTCACTCCCGAGAGCGCAAGCCACGACGGAACGAGCTGGGTGCCGAGCACGTGGCCAGCGCCGACGCCAAGCGCCGCGACGACCGCGACCCGAGAGTTGAACGGCGCCCACAGGCACGGGCCGATGACGCCGAGCACCATTAAAAGCGACAAGACGTCCTGGGGAATGGCGGTGCGCACCAACAGGTACGACGTCACGCCGAGCGCCAGGGCCACCGAGCCATCGGTCAACGGGATCTGGCGCAAGCGGGGCGCGGCGACCGGGATCACCAACAGCAACGCCGCCGCGCACATCGCGGCACCGGCGATGAGCAACGGGATGCCGGTCGGAACGCTCTGGGGCGAGATCGCCTGCCAGATGAAGACGCAGGCCGCCAGCAGCAGCAGGAGCGCCGGGAGCGCGGGGGAGAAGGTCTGAGCCGGTTGGGCACTCAGCGGCGACGCAGGACTGGTGCTTATCTCGACGGCTGCGTTGCGCGCAGGGTCCGCAAGGTCGATGCGACGTGCAGTCAGCATGCGTCCTCCCTCGACCGCCGGCGGCCGTTGGCCGAACCGTCCGCCGCGTTTTTCCACTCCGAAATGCCCCGAGTACCGACCATCGCGGTAGATTGCCAAGCCAGTCGCGTGCCAATGCGTGCGGAGCATCGCAAGATCGCCGTAATGGTGTCCAGGTCGCGATGCGATGGACTCCCCCATGTCGGGTTGGGGCCCACAGCGAGATTGCTGTCAAAAAGGGCGTCGATTGCGCCCAGTTTTTGACGGTTCGTACAAAATCGGTACGCGCGATGCAGAACCGGACGGGTCCGGTTGACTCGAACGTGGGCGCCGGGTACTAGGTGCAGCAGACCTTTAAGCTGGTCCGGTGAGGCCAGAAAGGATTCTCATGTCTCCCCTCTTCGTCTCTCATTGTCGTTGCTGACGTCTCCCGGGCCGGGGGACGATTTCTAGCCATGGCGGCGCCTGAAAAGGTGGTCCTCGACGCCGAGGGTGTGGAGCGGGCACTGACCCGCATCACCCACGAGATCCTCGAGCGCAACAAGGGTACGGACGGTCTCGTGTTGATCGGCATCCGCTCGCGCGGCGTCGACATCGCCGGGCGCCTGGCGGCCAAGATCGCCACGATTGAGGGCGTCGCGGTGCCGATGGGCATCATCGACATCACGCTGTATCGCGACGATCTGACTCGGGCGACGCAGCAGCCGCAAGTCAAAGGCACGGACATCCAGTTTCCCATCGATGATCGCCTGGTCGTGTTGGTGGACGACGTGCTGTTCACCGGTCGCACGATTCGCGCGGCGCTCGATGCGCTGATGGACTTCGGTCGCCCGCGCGTCGTTCAGCTGGCGGTGTTGGTCGATCGCGGGCATCGCGAACTGCCCATTCGCGCCGACTATGTCGGCAAGAACCTCCCCACCGCCGTCACCGAGACGGTCGAGGTTCGAATCAAGGAACGAGACGAGCGCGACGAGGTCGTGCTGGTCCCCGCAGAGGAGCGCTGACATGGCATACGCACA
>CAYVUV010000412.1:0-11856 GCA_964455095.1 uncultured Binatia bacterium (SeqCode) | reverse complement strand
CACCGGCATGCGCACGGCCGCGCACGCGGCGGTCAACGGCGCCAGGCCGAGCGGCGCGCCGTAAGCGCGCTTGGACGGCGTGTCGTAGATCGGTCCGAGCACGGCGAAGTCAGCCCCCGCCGCGGCGGCCGCCGCGACCTCCTCGGGATGATGCGCGGAGACGCCGATCACACGCTGCGGGCCGAGCAGCGCGCGGGCGTCGCGCGGCGCGAACGAGCGCGCCGGCAGGTGCACGCCGTCGGCATCGCACGCCAGGGCGATGTCGATGCGGTCGTTGATCAGCAGCACCGCGCCATGCGGTGCGGTCAGCGCGCGCAGCGCGCGCGCCAGCTCGAGCAGCGCGCGCGCCGTCAGGTCGGGCTCGCGCAATTGCACCGCGCGGGCGCCGCCCCGCAGCGCCGCGGCGACGACCTCGAGCAACGCGCGGCCGCGCGTCTGCTGGCGGTCGGTGATCAGATAGAGGGAGAGATCGACGGTCAGGGCGCGGCCTCTATCCGAGCATCCCTTCGATCGGGCTCGAAGCGGTGGCGTAGAGCTTGCGCGCGATGCGGCCGGCGCGGAAGGCTTTGCGGCCGGCTTCGACGCCGAGGCGCATCGCCGCGGCCATCAGCAGCGGGTCGCGGGCGCCGGCAATCGCCGTGTTGAGCAGCACCGCATCGCAGCCGAGCTCCATCGCCAGCGCGACGTCCGACGCCGTCCCGACCCCCGCGTCGACCAGCACCGGCACGCGGCTCTGCTCGATGATGATGCGCAGGTTGTACGGGTTGCGGATGCCGAGCCCGGAACCGATCGGCGCCGCCAGCGGCATCACGGCGGCGCAGCCGATCTCCTCCAGGCGCTTGGCGGTGATCGGGTCGTCGGTGATGTAGGGCAACACGACGAAGCCTTCCTTCACCAACACCCGCGCCGCTTCGATCGTCGCCGCGACGTCGGGAAACAAGGTCTTCTCGTCACCGATCACCTCGAGCTTGAGCAGCGCGCCGACGCCGGCCTCGCGCGCCAGGCGGGCGGTGCGAATCGCCTCGGCCGCCGTGTAGCAGCCGGCGGTGTTGGGCAGGATGGTGATGCGGCGCAGGTCGAGATAGTCGAGCAGGTTTTCCTTGTCCTTGTCGGTGATGTTCACGCGCCGCACCGCGACGGTGACGATCTCCGCACCCGACGCGTCGACCGCCGCGCGCGTCTGCTCGAAGTCGCGGTACTTGCCGGTGCCGACGATGAGGCGCGAGCGGTACGACTGGCCGGCCAACTCGAATAGATCTTGATCGCTCATCATCCGCCGCCGACGAAGTGCACGATTTCGACGACGTCGCCGTCGTTCAGCGCGCGCTGCGCGTAGTCGTCGCGCGCCAGGATGGCGAGGTTGATTTCGACCGCAATGCGGCGCTGCGCGAGGCCGAGCTCGGCCACCAGGTCGCTGACCGTGACGCCGTCGCGCAGGTCGCGCGCTTCACCGTTCAACGTGACGCGCATGGTGGAGAGATAGACGGTCCAAGGTTCCTTTACAACCCAGGGGTCATCTGGTAAGCGAGCCGCGTTCTCTCCTGTGCACCTGCATCCGACGGAGGATCCCAACGACTTTTCAACGGGCCGGAGGCGCGAACGGGGCCCGTGTCCCCTCGCGGCCGCACGGCCTGCTTTGCCCGCCCGCGACGACATGACGAGTGCGATTGGACGGCCGACGGTGGCGTACATCGACGCCGCGGCGCTGCGCGACAACCTGGCCGCGGTGCGCGCGGCGTTGACGCCGGGCACCGCCGTGATGGCGGTGGTCAAAGCCGACGGCTACGGCCACGGCGCGACGCTCGTCGCGCCGGTGTTGGCGGCGGCCGGTGCCGATCAGTTCGGCGTCGCGACCGTCGACGAAGGCGTCGAGCTGCGCGCGGCCGGCATTGCGCAACCGATCGTGGTGTTGACCGGCGCGCGGCGCGACGAGGTCGAGGCGGCGGTCGTGCATCACCTCGGCGTCGCCGTCGTCGATGTCGACATGGCGCGCGAGCTGGCCGCCGCGGTCGGTGCGGGACGGTTGCCCGTCCACCTCAAGCTCGATACCGGCATGGGCCGCCTCGGCACCGCCGAGGAAGCGTTGCCGGCGCTGATCGAGGCGCTGCGCGATCTGCCGCAGCTCGAGGCCGAAGGCGTGTTCTCGCACTTCGCCGACGCCGACTCGGTGTCGGGCGCGTACACCGACGAGCAGTTGCGCCGCTTTCGCGACGGGGTCGCGACGTTGCGCGCCGCCGGCGTGCGGCCGCGCCAGGTCCATCTCGCCAACAGCGCCGCGGCGCTGACGCGCGCCGACGCCCACTTCGACGTCGTGCGCCCCGGTCTGATCCTCTACGGCGTGGCGCCGGCGACGGTCGCCGCCGCCGGCTGGCGTCCGGCCATGCATCTGCGCACGCGCGTGTGGCAATTGAAATCGCTTCCCGCCGGCCGCGCGGTCAGCTACGGGCAGACTTTCGTCACGCGCCGCCCCAGCCGCATCGCGGTGCTGCCGATCGGCTACGCCGACGGCTATGCGCGCGCGCTGTCGAATCGCGCCGAGGTGGTCATCCGCGGCCGCCGCGCGCCGGTGGTGGGGCGGGTGTGTATGGACCTGACCCTGGTCGACGTCACGGACGTTCCCGGCGCGGCGGCGGGCGACGAGGTCTTGCTGTGGGGTCAGCACGGTGAGGTGGGATTGTCGGTGGGCGAGGTGGCGGCGTGGCAGGACACCATCGCGTACGAAGTGCTGACGCGTCTCGGCGCGCGCGTGCCGCGCCAGTTGGTCGAAGGAGTGCCATGAGCTGCGTCGATCGGAGTGACACATGAGTCGGATCACACGCGCGCTGATCAGCGTCAGCGACAAGGCGGGCTTGATCGACTTCGCCCGCGGCCTGCACGAGCTCGGCGTCGAGATCCTCTCGACCGGCGGGACGGCGGCGGCGTTGAGCAAGGCCGGCATTCCGGTGGTGGCGGTGAGCGACTTCACCGGCTCGCCGGAGATTCTCGACGGGCGGGTCAAGACGCTGCATCCGAAGATCCACGGCGGACTGCTCGGCCGGCGCGACGACGCGGCGCACCGCGAGCAGATGGCGGCCAACGCGATCAAGCCGATCGACATGGTGGTGGTCAATCTCTACCCGTTCGAGGCCACGGTGGCGCGGCCCGACTGCACGCTCGAAGAGGCGATCGAGAACATCGACATCGGCGGTCCGTCGATGCTGCGCTCGGCGGCGAAGAACCATCACGACGTGACGGTGCTCGTCGATCCCGCCGACTATGCCGGCGTGCTCGCCGAGATGCGCGCCGGCGGCGGCGCCGTGACACCGGCGACCAACGCACGGCTGGCTCGCACCGCCTTCCAGGCCACGGCGCGCTACGACGGCGCCATCGCCGACTACCTCGGCAGCCGCGGCGCCGACGGGCCGCAGGCCTTCGGCGAGACGCTGCACCTGGCCCTGCACAAGGCCCAGGAGCTGCGCTATGGCGAGAACCCGCACCAGCAGGCCGCCCTCTACGGCCGCTTCTTCGACGTCGTCGAGCAGCTGCACGGCAAGGAGCTGTCGTACAACAACATCGTCGACATCAACGCCGCGCTGTGGCTGATGTTCGAGTTCCTCGCCGACCGGCCGACGGTGGCGATCCTCAAGCACAACACGCCGTGCGGCGTCGGCAGCGCCGGCTCGGTGGCCGCGGCCTACCGCTTGGCGTATGCGACCGATCCCGAGTCGCCATTCGGCGGCATCCTGATCGCCAACCAGACCTGGACGCTCGAGCTCGCCCAGATCGTCGACGAGATCTTCACCGAGGTGTTGATCGCGCCCGACTTCGAGCCCGCGGCGCTCGAGTTCCTGCAGAAGAAAAAGAACCGCCGCCTGATGCGCTGGCATCCCGCCGCGATGCAGCAGGTCGTGCGCGACGTGCGCGGCGTGGTCGGCGGCGTGCTGGTGCAGGACATCGACCGCGCCATGGAGGATCCCGACACGGCGCAGGTGGTGACGCGGCGGCCGCCGACCGATGACGAGGTCGCGGCGCTGCGCTTCGGGTTGAAGGTGGTCAAGCACGTCAAGTCGAACGCCATCGCCTTCGTCGCGCCCGACCGCACCTTGGCTGTCGGCGGCGGCGCCACCTCGCGCGTCGATCCGGTGCACGCCGCGCGCGCCAAGGCGGCGCGCGTCGGCATCTCGCTGGCCGGGTCGGTGCTCGCCAGCGACGCGTTCTTCCCGTTTCCCGACGGCGTCGAAGAGGCCGCGGCGGCCGGCGCGACCGCGATCATCCAGCCCGGCGGGAGCATGCGCGACGCCGAGGTCATCGCCGCCGCCGATCGGCTCAACCTGGCGATGGTGCTCACCGGCGTGCGCCACTTCCGGCACTGACATCCGAGCGGCATGAAAGTCTTCGTCATCGGCGGCGGCGGGCGCGAGCACGCGCTGATCTGGAAGCTGCGCCAGTCGCCGCAGGTCGAGCGCATCTTCTGCGCGCCCGGCAACGCCGGCATCGACCACCTGGCCGAGCCGGTGGACCTCGATGTCACCGACATCGCCGGCCTCACCCGCTTCGCCAGCGAGGAGCGCATCGATCTGACCGTGCCCGGGCCCGAGCTGCCGTTGACCCTCGGCATCGTCGACGAGCTGACCGCGCGCGGCCGCCTGGTCTTCGGTCCGACGCGCGCCGCGGCGCAGCTCGAGGGCAGCAAGACGTTCGCCAAGGACCTCATGCGGCGCTGCCACGTGCCGACCGGTTTCTTCTGCAGCTTCACCGATGCGGACGAAGCCGTGCGCTACGTGCACGAGGTGGGCGTCCCCATCGTGATCAAGGCCGACGGGCTGGCGGCGGGGAAGGGCGTGCTGATCTGCCTGACCGTGGCAGAGGCCGAGAAGGCGATCAACGAGATCATGCGCTGGAAGGTCTTCGGCGCCGCCGGCGAGCGCCTCGTCGTCGAGGAGTTTCTGCAGGGCGAGGAAGTGTCGTTCATGGCGGTGACCGACGGGACCACGGTGCTGCCGTTGGCGTCGTCGCAGGACCACAAGCGCGCCCTCGACGGCGATCGCGGCCCCAACACCGGCGGCATGGGCGCCTACTCGCCGGCGCCGGCGCTGACTGCGGCGCTGCACGAGCAGGTGATGGATCAGATCATGCGCCCGATCGTGCGCGGCCTGGCGCAGCGCAAGATCGAGTACCGCGGCGTGCTCTACGCCGGCTTGATGATGACCGCCGATGGGCCCAAGGTGCTGGAGTTCAATGTCCGCTTCGGCGACCCCGAGTGCCAGGCCCTGATGATGCGTTACACCGGCGACCTGTTCGAGCTCATGCACGCGACCGCGACCGGCCGCCTGGCGACGGTGCAGCCGCAGTGGGATCCGCGCCCGGCGGTGTGTGTCGTGTTGGCGGCCGAGGGCTATCCGGGCAGCTATCCGCGCGGCAAGACGATCGAGGGTCTCGAGGCGCTGCGCGAGTGGCGCGACGGCATGGTGTTTCACGCCGGCACGCTGGCGCAGGACCAGCGCGTCGTGACCAATGGCGGGCGGGTGTTGGGCGTCACCGCGCTGGGGGCCGACATCGGTGCGGCGGTCGCCGAAGCGTATCGCGCGGTCGACGCGATTCATTGGGATGGGATGCATTACCGGCGCGACATCGGTCGTCGCGCCCTGGAGCGCAAACGATGAAAGCTCGTGTGGCGGTGTTGATGGGCAGTGACAGTGATTGGGAAGTCATGGCGGCCGCGGTGCGGCGGCTCGACGCGTTGGGTGTGGCGTCCGACGTGCACGTCATGTCGGCGCACCGCACGCCGGCGCGCGTCGTCGAGTACGTCGCGGCGGCGCGCAAGAACGGCCTCGGCGTGTTCATCGTCGGCGCCGGCGCCGCGGCGCATCTGGCCGGCGCGGTGGCGGCGCAGACGACGCTGCCGGTGATCGGCGTGCCGCTCGATGCCACCGGTCTGCGCGGCCTCGACGCGCTGCTGTCGACGGTGCAGATGCCCGCCGGCGTGCCGGTCGCCACGGTCGCGATCGGCGCCGCCGGGGCGGAGAACGCGGGCATTCTCGCCGCGCAGATTCTGGCGCTGTCCGACCGCAAGCTCGCCGCGCGCCTCGACAAGATGAAGACCGAGATGGCGGCGAAGGTGGAAGAAAAGAACCGCCGCCTGCGCGCCGGCCGCTCGGCCGAGACCAAGGCCGCCGGCCGGCGCCGCCGCGCCTGAGATGCCATGCTGACCTTTCGCCCGTTTCGCGCCCTGCACTACGATGCGGCTGCCGTCGGCGATCTCGCCGCCGTGATCGCGCCGCCCTACGACGTCATCGACAACGCCC
The DNA here is from genome assembly GCA_964455095.1 of uncultured Binatia bacterium (SeqCode). Taxonomy (GTDB): domain Bacteria; phylum Desulfobacterota; class Binatia; order HRBIN30; family CADEER01; genus CAYVUV01. Next base: position 5,572 of record CAYVUV010000412.1, on the reverse strand, counting down.
AGCTCGAGCGCCTCTACGCGCGCAGCCCGCACAACGTCGTGCGCCTGATCCTCAACCGCGATGCCGATCGCTACGCCTCGGCCGCCGCCTTCTTCGCCGAGTGGCGCGCGGGCGGCGTGCTGGTGAGCGATACGCAGCCGTGTCTGTACTACTACGTGCAGGACTTCACCGTGCCCGGCGGCGGCCGGCGCCAGCGCGCCGGCTTCATGGCCGCGGTGCGTCTCGAGGACTTCTCGAGCGGCGTCATCCGGCCGCACGAGCGCACCTTTCCGCGCGCCAAGGAAGATCGCCTGCGCCTGGTGACGGCGTGCCGGGCCAATCTCAGCCCGATCTTCGGCATCTATCCCGAACGCACCGGCGCCCTCGAGCCGGCGCGGGCGCAGAGCGCGGCCGAGGCGCCGTGGATCGACGTCAGCGACGAGGGCGGCGACCGCCACCGCGTCTGGCGCCTCGCCGATCCCGCCGTCATCGGTCGGATTCAGTCGGCCCTGGCCGACACGACGGTGTTCATCGCCGACGGCCATCACCGCTACGAGACCTCGCTGGCGTACCGCGACCAGCGCCGCGCCGCCGGCGAAACCAACCCCGAGGCGCCGCACAACTACGTCCTGATGTATCTGACCTCGATGGACGAGCCCGGTCTCGTCGTGTTGCCCACGCACCGTATCTGGCACGGGCCGCTGCCCGGCGGTCCGGCGGCATTGGGAGAGAAGTTGGCGGCGCATTTCGACATCGAGGAAGTGTCGGGCGGGGCCGCTGCGCTGTTCGCGCGACTGAACGCCGAGACCGCGCTCGGCTGCCTGGGCGTTTGCGCCGGCGACCGCCAGGCCCTGCTGCGCCTGCGCGATCCGCGCTCGCTCGAGACGGCGCTGGCCGGCATGCACCCGGCGGTGCGCGCCCTCGACGTCAGCGTGCTCGACGCCTTCGTGCTGCGCGAGATGCTCGGCATCGACTGCAGCCGCGCTGCGCAGGAGGGCCTGCTGACCTATACGCACGACGACGCGCAGGCGGTGGCGGCCGTCGCCGGCGGCGCCAGCGCGGCCTTCCTGCTGCGCATGCCGCGCATGCGCGAGGTCGAGGCGGTGTGCATGTCGGGACAGGTGATGCCGGAGAAGTCGACGTACTTCTATCCCAAGCTGCAGAGCGGCCTGGTGCTGCACCTGCTCGACGCGGTGCCGGCGGCCGGGCCGCGGGCGTGAGCGGCCGGGGCGGGCGATGAGCGCGGCGGCCGCCGAGCAGTTTACCGGCGACGAACGCCGGCAGCTCGAACCCTACTTCACCAATATCGATCGGCCCGTCTTCGCGCTGCGCAACCTGCCCGAAGTAGTGAAGGCGGCGCTGTTCGCGCGCTACTCGCGCTCGCCGAAATCGCTGCGGCGCCTGTTCCTCGACGAGTTCGTCGACCGCAGCGCGGCCGGCTCCGCGGCGACGGCGGTCGGCGTGGCGCGCTCCGAGAAGCTCTTCGAGCGCGTGCTGTCGGAGTACGGCGACGACTCGGTCGCCCAGCTCGGCGGTGCGCACATCGCGGTCGAGGGTGCCTCGAACCTGCTCACCAAGGCGCTCGAATGGGGCCGCCTGATGGCCTACCTCGAGCAGTCGACGCGCTACATTCCCTACACGGCGCGCAGCGAGGGGGCGTGGCGGTACGTGGTGCCGGCCGAGCTCGACGGATCGCCGCTGCGGGCGCGTTACGCCGCCGCGCTCGACCGCTCGTTCGAGGTCTACAGCCGCTGGATCGATCCCGCCATCGCCTACTTCGCTGCCAGCGCGCCGCGCGCCGAGGGGGTGTCGGACAGCGCGCACCGCGCCGCCGCGCGCGCCAAGGCGCTCGATGCCCTGCGCGGCCTGTTGCCCGCCGCGACGTGGTCGAACGTCGGTATCTTCGGCAGCGGCCAGGCGTACGAGCAGCTCGTGCTGCGCTTGCGCGCGCACCCGCTGGCCGAGGCGCGCGCCTGCGGCGACGCCATGCTGGTCGAGCTGCGCGAAGTGATCCCGGCCTTCCTCGACCGCGTCGACCGGCCCGACCGCGGCGTGGTGTGGAGTCGCTACCTGGCCGAGACGCGCGACGCCACCGCCGCGCTGGCGGGCGCGCTGCTGCGCGACTGCGTGAACGAGGCGCGCAGCGAGGTGACGCTGACCGACTTCGATCCCGACGGCGAGGTCAAGGTGGTGGCGGCGGCGCTCTACGCCGTCTCGTCGCTGCCCGACGACCAGCTGATGGCGCGGGCGCGCGCGCTGACGGCCGACGAGCGCGCCGCCGTGCTGCGCGCCTATGTCGGCGAGCGCCGCAACCGCCGCCACAAGCCGGGGCGCGCCTTCGAGCGCACGACATATCGCTTCGACGTGCTGGCCGACTACGGGGCCTTCCGCGACCTGCAGCGCCATCGCCTGCTCAGCCTGGAGTGGCAGCGTTTCTCGCCCGCCTTCGGCTATGCGACCCCCGAGGCCATCGCCGACCTCGGCGCGCTCGATGAGTGGCGCCAGGTGATGGACGACGCCGCGGCGCTGCACGAGGCGATCGCGGCCGCCGGGCTGGAGGCGTGCGCGTCGTACGTGTTGCCGATGGCGTATCGGGTGCGCTTCTACATGGACATGACCGCGCGCGAGGCGATGCACGTCATCGAGCTGCGCACGACGCCGCAGGGTCACCCGGCGTACCGGCGCATCTGCCAGCAGATGCACGTGCTGATCGCCGAGCGCGCCGGCCACCGCGCCATTGCCGCCGCCATGCGCTACGCCGACCACTCCACTGGCGACCAGGGCCGTCTCGACGCCGAGCAGGCGAGCGAACGCAAACGGCGCCAGCCGTAAGGGCTGCGGTGCGCTGCGCGGTCATCTCGTACCCCCCATCCAAACCTTCCCCCGCAAGGGGGGAAGGCTTCGCGACTCCGGCATCCTCCCCTCCGGGGAGGATTTTCATTTCCGACCTCCTCCCCCTCAACGGGGAGGATTGAGGTGGGGGTGATTCAATGTCGCTTCGACCGATTTCCATTATCCGCCTCGCCTGAACGATCGCGCGCCGCTCGCGTTGAGCGCGGCGCGACGCTAGATACACGCGGATGAAAGAGCGCTCGTGGAGCAGGGCCGCGCCGCTGCTGCTCGTCGCCCTGCTCGGGGCGGCGATCTGGCTGCTCGACCGCGAGCTGCGCGCCTACCGCTACGACGAGATTCGCGCCGCGGTGGCGGCGATCCCGCGCAGCCGAATCGCCTGGGCGCTGCTGCTCAGCGCGGCGAGCTACTGGATCCTGACCGGCTACGACGTCCTCGCCCTGCGCCACCTTGGCCACGCGCAGCCCTACCGGCGCACGGCGCTGGCGTCGTTCATCGGCTACGTCTTCAGCCACAACCTCGGACTCTCGGTGCTCGGCGGCGCCGCGGTGCGCTACCAGCTGTACTCCGGCTGGCAGCTGTCGGCGGCGGAGATCGCCATCCTGGTCGGCTTCACCAGCGTGACCTTCTGGGTCGGCAGCCTGACGGTCTCCGGACTGGCTCTGTTGTTCGACGCCCACGCGGCCGCCGCATCGCTGCACGTGTCGGTCGGCCTGGCGCACGTGATCGGCGCGGCGTGCGTGCTCGCGGTCGTCCTCTACGTGCTGGCGACGGTTGCGCGCCGCGCGCCGTTGTTCGTGCGCGGCTGGGATCTGTCGCTGCCGCGCACCGAGATCGCGCTGCAGCAGGTGGGGCTCGCGACGGTGGATTGGGCCGTGACGGCCGCGGTGCTGTACGTGCTGCTGCCGAGCCCGGTGGGCATCTCGTTTCCGCACTTCGTCGGCCTGTTCGTCATCGCCCAGGTGATCGGCGTCACCAGCCAGGTGCCCGGCGGCCTGGGTGTCTTCGAGACCGGGATGCTGCTGGCGCTCAGCCCGCACATTCCCGGACCGCAGGTCATCGGCTCGCTGCTGGTCTTTCGCGCCGTATACTACCTGCTGCCGCTCGCCGTCGGGACGGCCATGCTGGTCGCGCACGAGGGGCTGCGCCGCCGCGAGCGCCTGGCCTGGTTCCCGGCCCTCTTCGGACGACTGGTGCCGATCGTGGCGCCGCGGCTGCTCGCCGTCGCGGCGTTCGTCTGCGGCGCCATCCTCCTGCTCTCCGGCGCCACGCCGGCGGCGCACGACCGGCTCTCGCTGTTGGGCGGGGTGGTGCCGCTGCCGGTGCTCGAGGCATCGCATTTCCTCGCCAGCCTGGTCGGTGTCGGCTTGCTCCTGCTCGCCAGCGGGCTGCAGCGGCGGCTCGACGCGGCCTATCACCTGGCGCTGGTCTTGTTGGCGGCCGGGGTCGTGTTCGCCTTGCTGCGCGGGCTGCACTTCGAGGAAGCGGTGGTGTTCGCGATCATGCTGGCGGCGCTGGTGCCGTGCCGGCAGCACTTCTATCGGCGCACGTCGATCGTCAGCGAGCGCTTCACGACCGGGTGGACGATCGCGGTGGTGCTGACCATCGGCGCGTCGATCTGGCTCGGCTTCTTCGCCTACCGGCACCGCGAGTACTCACACGAGCTGTGGTGGCAGTTCAGCCTCACCGGCGGCGCGCCGCGCTTTCTGCGCGCCAGCGTCGGCGCCGTGGTGGCGGCGCTGTTCTTCGCCGTCGCGCATCTGATGCGCCCGGCGCCGGTGAAGGCGTCGCTGCCCGACCGCGACAGCCTCGACGCCGCGCGCGCCGTCGTCGCTCAGGCACCCACCGCGGCGGCGCATCTGGCGCTGCTCGGCGACAAGTCGTTCCTGTTCAGCGACGACCGGCGCGCTTTCATCATGTACGCGGTCGCCGGACGCAGCTGTGTGGCGATGGGCGATCCGGTCGGACCGCAGGAGTGCCACGCCGAGCTGGTGTGGCGCTTCAGCGAGCTGTGCGATCAGTCCGACAGCTGGCCGGTGTTCTACGAAGCGAGCGCCGCGAGCCTGCCGCTGTATCTCGATCTCGGCCTGTCGCCGCTCAAGTTCGGCGACGAGGCGCGGGTGGAGCTCGCCGGGTTCAGCCTCGAAGGCAGCGCGCACAAGCAGCAGCGCTACGTCGTGCGCCGTATCGAGCGCGACGGCGGCCGTTTCGAGGTGGTGCCGCCGACGGCCGTCGCCGCGCTGCTGCCGCGCCTGGAGGATATCTCCAACGACTGGCTGGCGGAGAAGCGGACGCGCGAAAAGGCCTTCTCGCTCGGGCGCTTCGACCCGGAGTATCTGGTGCAGTTCCCACTCGCCGTGGTGCGCCAGGGCGACGAGGTGGTGGCCTTCGCCAACCTGTGGTGCAGCGGCGCGTCGGAGGAGGTGTCGCCCGACCTGATGCGCTATCACCGCGCGGCGCCGCAGAACGTGATGGAGTATCTCTTCCTCCAGGTGATGCTGTGGGCCCAGCACGAGGGATACCGCTGGTGCAACCTGGGGATGGCACCGCTCTCCGGCCTCGAATCGCATTCGCTGGCGCCGCTCTGGCATCGGCTTGGCGCGTTCGCGTTCCGCTACGGTGAGCAGCTCTACAACTTTCAGGGCGTGCGGCAGTTCAAGGCCAAGTTCGACCCGGTATGGCGGGCGAAGTACCTCGTCTCGCCCGGCGGCATCGCGCTGCCGCGCATCCTCACCAACGTCGC
>CAYVUV010000411.1:0-27609 GCA_964455095.1 uncultured Binatia bacterium (SeqCode) | reverse complement strand
CATCGCCCTCTACCTGTTGCTGCTGGCCACCGCGGTCGTCGGCGCATGGGCAATCTGGACCGGCATCGGCCGGCATGGCCGGCGCTTCCTCCGCCACGCGCTGCACTATTGGCCGGTCACACTCTACCTGGTCGCCCTGCTGGCGGGCGCCTACAGCCGATAAGCCCGCGACGGCGCGCGAGCTCATAGAAACGAGCCGGGTCATCGTCGCGGCGGTCATCTCCCACCTGCGATCGGCCCGCAAGATAGAGCGCCCAACTCCGCGCCAGGCGTTCGGCCAGCGGCAGGGCGCGATGTCGCGCAAGCGCTTCGGCGTGCGACGCGTCCTTGTAGCTGCCCAGACGCCGCATGTGCTCGTGCTCCCGTTCGGAGACGGACATGGCTCTGACGCTATCATATGCGTGAGGTCCAGGCTGCAACCGGAGACGATCCACGCGCCGAACTGCTTTGCTCACTCCCTGCCGATCTCTGGGATGCCCATCTGACGGCAGATCTTTCGAGTAAGGCCCTCTGGTATTTCTTGATGGCACGGTACTGACTCGACCGCGCCGTTCGCGGGGTTCGTCCACAGTGAATGGCTGGCACCTTCGCGTTTAAGGTAGCAGCCACGGCGGCATAGATGCCGAAGCAGAGTGCTCCGCTTCACTCGACGATCACCGTATCGCGCTCCGCGTCGGCGGGAAGACCACGGAGCGCGTCCTCACAGCGGTTTTCGAGGATTAAAGCGATTGCCGCTGCCAGGTTCTTGCGCGCTTCCTCCTTCGTCCGCCCCTGGCCATTTGCCCCGGTAATCTCAGCACAGTACGCGACGAACCACTCTCCGTCGCGCTCGACTATTGCCGTAAACTCGTTGCGCATCGAAGTCACGGAGAAGGTACCCCAGTGCTCACGGACTGTGGAACGCCCGCCGACACACCGACGCACAGTGTTGCGAGCCTTGATCGAGCTCTCACTGCGAAAGGTGGTGGGCAAGTACCGAGTAGTTCACTTCCACGGCGGGCGTCGCGTGCACAGCCCTGTGGCAGTTCGCGCATAGCACGGCGAGGTCAGCAAGCGTTGTTCGCACCGGTTCCGCCGCCTCGGAAAGCGGTGCGAGGTGATGGACTTCGAAAATTCGCCCCGCAAGCGTTGGTGGGTACCTTGTCGTTTCATCGATCCCACAGAGCGCACAGACGCATTTTCCATAGACGGAGCGGACTTCAGCCAGCTTCTTGTCGCGCAGGATACTCGACCGCTCGCGCCGACGATGAGCGCGTAGCGTTTCCTCTCCCTCCGTTGCAGCAGCAGAGATGCCTCCGCCGCCTTCCGATGCAGACAGACCCCAAAGTCTTTCGAGCGCGAGCCCCTGAGCGTGGTCCAATGGGAAGACTGTCCCGTTTGGCATGGTGATGATCGTGGCCTTGCGGAGGTCGGGGTCATCTCTTGCGGCGCTCCGGTGCACATAGCCATCCTCATCAGACAGGCGAATCTCATTGAGATGGATACCCGTCCTGGCCTCCTCGGGGTCTGGCTCATCAGCGCGCCAAAGATCACTCCCAAGTGCTTCGGGATGTCGGACTGTCAATCCGGACGTCGGTGCTTCAACCACAGTACCGATTGCGATAGCACCAGCGTTGGGGCCAGCCCTCCAGAGAAACGCTCGATCCCCTACCGAGATCTCCTTGGCATGCCGCGGTGTGCGCCAGTAGATGAGCTCTGGGTAGCGCGCAACGTAGTCATCGATGTCGAACTTCTCGGGGTTGCCCTGAAAATAGCCAAGTCGGCAAGGCACCTCCTCGTCGTCGCCGGTTGACTAAGTTTCCCTGGAGATCGCGGCGGGTCGAAGATGAATGGCGAGCCGCTCGAGCAACCGCTCATGACGCCCCTTGTCGATCGTTCCGATGGTTCCGAGGAAAGCATCTGTCGGCAGAACGGCCAGGAAGCTCAAACGAATCAGGGACGTCGCTTTGAGTCCGCTACTCGGGAAGTCGCTATGTTCGGAGCGAATCGGGTCATCGAAGCCGGCGACTTCTTGGTGTAGTTGCGTGCTGATGCCACAAACCAGGAAGTCGCCATATGGGGGCATCTCGCGCAGGACCACGGCGGGACGGTTCTTGATCTGGCCGTCAGCCTGCGGCAGCGGCGTCAGGACGACATCGCCTTCAATCATCGCCGGATGTCGGCCAGAGTGTACTCCGGCTCGTCATCCGCGAACGCTCGAGCCAAGTTCCGCTTTGCGGCTTCCACCCACGCAGCACGATCGGGATCCGTACCGCTTGCCGGCAGCACCGTCACCAACAGTGGGGTGTTGGGGGGGAGATCGAACGGCTCGTCGAGCTGGATTTTCTCCCCGTCGAAGTGGGCCTTCAGACTGACGCTGGGCATGGCTTCAATTACGCCGTCGCGGACAACACCGCAAGAAGTTCTCAGGCGGTTAGCGTTCGCGAAAGGGCCTACCACAACTCATCGGTGTACTTGTCGGTTCCCACCAGGGTCGGGATCCACGGGGAAGCGAAGACCACCCGAGCGATGCCGCTGGCGTCGACTTCGCGGGCGAGCGCGGCGAAACGGTCCCATGTCGCCTCGGGCGGGGCGTCGAGGAAGAACAGGTACAAGTCGAGCAAGTGGGTGCGCTCAACGCGCGGAATGGGCATCGGGCCTTCGCGCTGGGGGATCGGGGACCAGCTCGAGCACGAGGCCACCGGTGAGCCCGCGAGAAACGGGCCCAGGCGTTGGCCGCGAAACCAGACGTCGAACTCTTCCTGCGTCACGCCTTCGCGGCGCTCGATCATGACCGACGCCATGCCGGCGAAGGGATGGTCGAGTGACAGCTCCAGCGGAACGGGATCGGCATCGCGGTACCGCGTCCAGTCGTGCGTGTACATCAGCGTGTGGACATGCGTGCGCTCGTTGAAGCCGCGCTGATTTTGGTACAGCCACGCCGCTTGTTTGCCGCCCCATTCGTGGTGCTCCTCGTGGTGGCCGGCGTGGATCCAATACAGCGCCACATACGACCCGGCTTGCACGGTCGGCCGCGCGATGGTGCTGTCGGCGGGAAAGCGCAGGTCCTTCAGCTGCCGCGGTGCCACCCACCGCCGGCCGGCGAACAACCACGGGCCGACCATGCAGCCGGCATAGAAGTGATCGCGTTCGTACCAGCGATTATACGCCACTTCATGCCCGCGCTGCGGGTCGACCATCGTGAACAGCAGGCTGCCGACTTTGACCGGGTATTCCTTCATGCGCCACGACTAGCGCGGTCGCGGCGCGAAAGGAAACCGGACGCCGGTATCACGTGACAACGCCGGCGATCAGCGCAAAGGGCAGGAATGCGGTGTCGAGCACGACCGTCACCGGCAACAACGTCACCTTGAGGGCGGGATGCATGTCCGTGTTGTTCAGCCCGCGGGTCGTCGCATAGACGTACTCGTCGTTGAAACCGCGGCTGGGACCTGCCATCGCGGCTGGCGTGCCCAGTGTGAGCACGGCGAGAACAGTTGCCACACGCAGCATTCGTCGGTTCATTGTCGTTACCTCCATGACCGGCGAAGTTGCTCGATCCGTGCCACATGTCAGAGGAGCGCTCTGTCCCGGCATCCCGTGCGGTTCAGCTGGACCCTGGTAATTCTGACCAAACGACACGAAGAATTTGCAGAGCTGCGGGCAACGGGCTCCCCATCCGTGTGAATCCGTGTCCGTCCGTGGTTGTCAGAGAGCCGCGGATGAACACGGATGAACGCGGATGAGAACCTGCCGCTCAGTCGTGCTCGATCTGTACCGGAAACCGCTCGAGATAAAAGGCGAAGCGGCGGCGCAGCTCGTCAGGGTCGATGCCGAAGTCGCCGCGCAGGTTGTACACGATGCGGCCGTGTTTGCCGCGCGGGTTGTCGGCCATGAAGGCGTCGAGGCGGGCGCGCGCCGCGGCGGTCATCGGCAAGCCGGCGAGCTGGTAGATGCGCTCGACCATGGCGAGGTCGTCGGCCATGAATTCGTGGAACAGCACATCGAGGCTCTGCGCCGCCGGCACACGATCGCGGTCGCGCACGCAGGCGCGCAGCAGGCGTTCGATGCGGTCGATCCAGTACGCGGCGATGTCGCGCGTGTCGACGCGGGTGCGGCGCAGGCGGGCGCCGTAGGCCAGCATCGTGATCGCCGAGCGGATGACGAAGACAGGGTCGCGGTGGGTCAGGACGATCGTCGCGTCGGGAAACGTGGCGTGCAACGGCACGAGCTGCTCGAGGTGCTGCGGCGACTTGAGCACCCAGCGTTGCGGTCCGCGCAACCACTGCAGCGCCTGCAGCGCCTTCTTGAGATACGCGTAGTGCGGCCGCTGATCGTACGACAGGTAGAAGTCGCGCCAACGCGGCACGCGCGCGTACCACTCCAGGTTGTAGGTCGAGAAGTCGAGCTCCTGCACCTCGATCTCCTCGTGCACGTGCTCGGGCGTCATGTGGTGCATGGCGCGCAGCAGCGGCAGCAAACGATCGGCGCGCTCGGCACTCTCGCGGCAACGAGCCAGACGCGGATCAACGCCGTCGGGCCCGACACAGTCTTCGGGAGCGGGAAACGGCTCCAGGCTTTCCCAGTACGGCAGCGAGCGCAGGCGCGCGTCGGCCGAGATGAGATTGACCAGGTGCGTCGTGCCGGAGCGGGGCAGGCCGGCGATGATGATCGGTTGGCGGATTTCGACGGCGAGGATCTCAGGGTGCCTTTTGAGCAAGTCTTCCAGGCGCAACCGATTCGACAGCACGCGCACGCAGTTGCCGAACACCGTCAGGCGTCCGACCGGGTTCAGCTCGGCGTCCTCGTCCGCCGCCGCCAACCAGACGCGCAGACGGGCGCGAAAATCCTCCGCACCGAAATCCGACAACCCGGTGCGCTGGCGCGCCGCCGCCAACACGGCGTCCTCGGTCAGCGATATCGGCACGCGGCTTGCCGCTTCTATCGCTGTGTCCTGAGCGGGCGTGCGGACCGGACTCGCGAGATCAGCGATGCGGATGTCATCGGAGCGCGCGGCCATCGCTAAGGAGTGCGTCTCGCAATTCCAGTGACGAATCGCACGAAGGTTCCTTCTCCCGGATGGGAGAAGGTTAGGATGAGGGGGATGACATCGCGCGGCGGAGCCCACCTTCGTTCATGTCGTGCCGTTCGAGGAACACGCGCGAATATGGCGGCCTTCGGCATCATCAACTCCCCCTCACCTTGATCCTCTCCCATCCGGGAGAGGAACCACTTTTGATACGGCACTGTAACTGCGATGGCAGTGCTACCAAGGTTCACGCGATCGAGTAGCCGCCGTCGATGGGCAGCGTCTGGCCAGTGATGTAGGACGCCGCCGGGCTGGCGAGGAAGAGCACCGCCGGGGCGATGTCCGCCGGCGTGCCCCAGCGGGCGAGCGGCATGCGTTCGAAATCCTTGCGCGTGTACTCGGGCAGATTCTGAATGCGCGCCGTCATGTTCGAGCGGATCAACCCCGGCGCGACGGCGTTGACGCGGATGCCGTCCTTCGCCCACGCCGCCGCGAGGCTCTTGGTCATCTGCACGATGGCGGCCTTGGCCGCGCCGTAACCGGGCACGGGGACGATGCCGAAGTACGAGGCCATGGAGGCGAGGTTGACGATGCTCGCACCGCCGTCGAGCCGGCTGGCGGCGAGCACGGCGCGGCAGGCGGCGGACATACGATAGGCGCCAAAGAGGTTGATGCGCACCGACGCTTCGAACACGTCGGGCTCGTACTCGCTCTTGCCGCCGGGCAAGTTGGCGCCGGCATTGTTGACCAACACGTCGAGCGCCGGCAGCAAGCCTGCGAGCGCCGTAATCGCGGCAGGATCCGTCACCTCGAGCTGGTGATAGTCGAGCCCGGCGCAGTCGGCGTCGTACTCGCCGGCTGTCGCCCGGCGCCCCGTGATCGCGACCGCGGCACCGGCATCGGCGAAGGCGCGCGCGATGCCGTGGCCGATGCCGCTCGAGCCGCCGGTGACGAGAACGCGCACGCCCGAGAAATCGAAGCGAACCCGCACCGCGCTCACTCCCACACCTTTTCCCAGCGCCGCGTCTCGGCGGAGCGATAGAGCGCCAGCGCCGTGCGCAGCTCGCCCAGCGCCGCTTCCGGCCCGGCCGCCAGCGTACGGCCGTCGAGCACGGCCGCGGCAAAGTCTTCGAACTCGCCCGGATAGGAGCGCTGATAACCGCCGACTTCGCCCGGGCGGCCGTTCGGATACTCGGCGTTCCACAGCACGGCGCGGCCCGGCCGTTCGACCGTGATCTCGCCGCGCATGCCGGTCACGCGGAACATCGGCTCGGGTACGAACGGCCCTTCCTTCATGATCCCATCGAGCACCGCGACGACGCCGGAGCGAAAGCGCAGCAGCGCGCGCACCAGCGACTCGCCCTGCATCGCCGCGTAGGGACGGCCCAGTGCCCCGACGACTTCGTCCACTTCGCCGAGCAGCATGCGCAACGGGCGAATCCAATGCGAGCCCGTATCCAGCACGATGCCGCCGCCGGCGGCGCGGTTGTCGAGTCGCCAGGGCCGGTCGCCGCCGTAATACGCCGCCAGGGGCGGGATGGCGAAGCTGCCGCGCGCCGTGACGACGTCGCCGATCGCGCCGTCGTCGAGCAGTCGCTTCGCCTCCAGCACCTCGGGCCAGTACTGGGTGTTCTCGGCCACCAGAAAGACCGTCCCGGCGCGCCGCCACGCGGCCAGGATGCGCTCGCAGGCGTCGAGCGCCGTCGCCAACGGCTTCTCCAACAGCACGTGCTTGCCGGCGGCAAAGGCGCGCACCGCGGCTTCTTCGTGCAGGTCGTGCGGCAGCATGAGATCGACGGCGTCGAACTCGCCGCGCGCCAGTCCCTCCTCCAGGCTGGTGAAGGCGCGGGCGCCGGTTTCGCGCGCCAGCGCCTCGGCGCGCGCGGGGTCGGCGTCGATCGCGGCGGTGATCTCGATGCGCGGCGCCCCTTCGCGGATGGCCGGCAAATGAACGCGCGAGATCGCACCGCAGCCGACCAGCGCCATCTTCAACGTCCCCGCCATGCGCTGCTTCTGCTCGATCGGCGCGGGGGTCGTCAAGCTGAGAAGGTTTGCGCCTCCGGCGGGCGTGCGGTAAGCACGGCACTGCTCCGCATGAACATGGTGGTCAACTGCGCGGCCTATTCCGACGGCCAGCGCATCGCGAACGTCCCGATCCAGGACATCAGCGAGGTCCTCAAGGTCGAGGGACAGTTCATCTGGGTCGGGCTGCACGAGCCCAGCGACGAGTTACTGCGGCAGATCCAGGAGGAGTTCGGCCTGCACGACCTCGCGGTCGAGGACGCCCTGCGCGCCCACCAGCGGCCCAAGTTGGAGGAGTACGGCGAGGCGCTGTTCGTCGTGCTGCGCACCGCCCAGCTGGTCGACGACAAGATCGAGCTCGGCGAGACGCACATCTTCATCGGCAGCTGCTACGTCGTCTCGGTCCGCCACGGCGCCTCGCTCTCGTACGCCGAGGTGCGCGCCCGCTGCGAGAGCACGCCGCAGCTGCTGCGCAAGGGACCGGGATTCGTCCTGTACGCGTTGATGGACTTCGTCGTCGACCACTACTTCCCCATCGTCGACGAGCTCGAAGAGCAGCTCGAGCACCTCGAAGAGGAGATCTTCGAAAGCAAGTTCGACCGCGACACGACCGAGCGCATCTACGCGCTCAAGCGCGACCTGGTCCGCCTCAAGCGCGCCGTCTCGCCGCTGATCGAGATCTGCAACCGCCTGGTGCGCTACGACATGCCGCTGATCCCGGAGGACACCAAGCCGTACTTCCGCGACGTCTACGATCACGTTCTGCGCATCAACGAGACCATCGACAACCTGCGCGAGCTCCTCACCACCGCCCTGGAGGCCCACCTGTCGTTGGTCTCTGTGGCGCAGAACGATGTAACCAAGAAGCTCGCCGCCTGGGCGGCGATTCTCGCCGTCCCGACGATGATCGCCGGCGTCTACGGCATGAACTTTCAATTCATGCCCGAGCTTGGCTGGCGCTACGGCTACGCCATGGCGATGGGTTTGATGCTCGGCGTGTGCAGCTTTCTGTACTGGCGCTTCAAGCGCACGAATTGGCTCTGAGCCAAATCCGACTGCCAAAGCACGCCCGCCTCACGGCACAAAATTGACCGGCTGAGGACTTCCTCGTTCGCTCCACGTTGCCACGGTAGTGCGGCAACGACCGAGTTTGCTGGCATGCCACGTGCTGTGCGTCACTTTTCCTTTGTGGGCCACAGCATGAGAATCGACGCCTCCGTTCTGTCGCACAGCGAACCCCTCATCGCATCGCCTGCCTTCGAGGGCGCGGTGGGGGCCGCGGAGTTGCCGCCACAGCGGGCGTTGGACGAGCAGCTGCACGCGCAGCGGCTGCGCCTGGTGCGCGGCTCGGCGATTGCTCTGGCGGTGCTCGGCGGTCTGTGGTGCGTCACCTACCTTGGCTACTTCTTGAAGCGCGCGCTCCCCGCTGAGCTGATGCTGTTGGTCTCGGTGCAGGCCGGCATGCTCAGCGCTGCGGGCGTGATCGGCGGACTGCTCTGTCGGGCCAACCGCTTGCGCCCCGCGGTGTACGCCGTCGTGCTGCCGTTGATCGCCACGGCGACGCTCAACCTGGCGTTCGTGGCCAACGCCGAGGGCGCCGGGGTGATCACCTATTGCGTCGCCGTCAGCATCGCGGCCCTTTCTCTCGAAGGGCGCGACTGGCTGGGCCTGGGCGCCGTGCTCGGCGTCGCGGCGCTGATCGGCATGCTGCTGCACGTCATGCCGATCGCCGCGCCGGTGAGCCTGCCACCGGCGCTGGCCATTGCCTCGCTCTTCGTCGCCACGCCGCTGGGGCTGGCGTATCCCACCGGCCTGTTCTGGCTCTTCAGCCACCACCTGACGGCCTCCCGCGCCGAAGCGTGGGAGCTGGCGCGCCGCGCCACGGAGGCCAACCGCGTCATCACCGAGCGCACCAGGGAGCTCGAGGTGCGCAGCGCCCAGCTCGAGGCCAAGCACGCCGAGCTGAGCGACTTCATGTACGTCGTGTCGCACGACCTGCGCGCACCGCTGATCAACCTCGAGGGCTTCTCGCGCGCGCTGCAGGAGAACATCGCGACGCTCGAAGAGCTGCTGCACGCGCCGCAGGCCAATCGCGGGCCGCGCGCGGTGCAGGATGCCTGGCCGCCGCTACACGCCGAGATCACCGAGTCGCTCGACTTCATTCTGCGCAGCGTCGCCAAGATGGACTTTCTGGTCAAAGGCCTGCTCGAGCTGTCGCGCATCGATTCGCGACCGAGCAGCGCGCAGACCATCGACACCCCCAAGCTGGTCGAGGACATCCTGGGCTCGCTACACTTCCACATCAGCGGGCGCCGCATCGAGGTCACCGTCGACCCCCTGCCGATGGTGGTCGGCGATCCGGTGCGCCTGAGCCAGGTCTTCAGCAACCTGATCGACAACGCCATCAAGTACATGAAGCCACTCGGCGACGCGCGGCTGCACATCGGCTGCCAGCCCAACGGCGTCGCCTACCGCTTTTTCGTCCGCGACAACGGCATCGGCATTCGCGCCGAGGACCACGCCAAGATCTTCCGCCTGTTTACGCGCGTCGGCACGACCAACGTGCCGGGCGAAGGCATGGGGCTGACGGCGGTGAAGAAGATTCTCGAGAAGCACGGCGGCCGCATCTGGGTCGAATCCGAGCTCGGCCGGGGGAGCACGTTCTGGTTCACCCTGCCCATGCACGCCAACGAAGAGAGGACGGAGAATGATGCACCCGGAACACATTAAGATCCTGCTGGTCGAGGACGACGACGGCCACGCGCGGCTGATCGAGCGCAACCTGCGCAAGGTGAGCCTGATCAATCCGATCGAACGCGTGCCCGACGGCCAGGACGCGATCGACTATCTGCTCAACCAGGGCCGTTTCGCCGACAGCGAGCGGTTCTCGCGCCCGCAGCTCATCCTGCTCGACATCAACCTGCCGCGCCTCGACGGCATCGAAGTGCTCGAGCGCATCAAGCAGGACCCGCATCTGCGCCCGCTGCCGGTGATCATGCTGACTTCCACCGACACGCAGGCCGAGATCGACCGCTGCTACCGCGCCGGCGCCTGCGGCTACGTCGCCAAGCCCGTCAACATCAGCTCGCTCGGCGAGAAGCTCAGCCGCCTGGGCATGTTCCTGGAGATCGTCGAGCTGCCGCAGCTGTCCTGAACAGGGCGTGTCATGTCCACTGCTTCCGCCAACGGCCCCTCGGTCCTGATCGTCGAAGACGACGACGGCCACGCGCTGCTCACCCAGCGCGCGCTGCAGCGCCAGGGGTACGCCGTGCGCCGCGAAGCCACCGGCGGCGGCTGTCTTTCCGTGCTGAACAGCGGCGGCGATCACCTCGTCTTGCTCGACCTCGGGCTGCCCGACATGACCGGGCACACCGTGCTCGAGCACATCATCGCGCGCAGCGAGGAAACGCCGGTGATCCTGGTCACCGGCGTCGACGATCTCACCGTCGCCGTCGACGCGCTGCGCAAAGGCGCGTGGGACTATGTCGTCAAACGACCCGACCTCTCCCACCTCGCCGAGCTCCCGCACGTCATTCGGCGCAACCTCGACCGCCAGCGCCTGGTCCACGAGCGCAACCTCTATCGCTCGATGCTGAGTCACGACATCAAGAATCCCCTGCACATCATCCTCAACTACGCCGACATGATCGACGACGAGCCGCAGCTGCGCGGCGAGACGCGCATGTTGCTGCAGCGCATCAAGGACAACGCCGCCAATACGCTCAATCTGGTCAGCAACTTCATCGAGGTCAGCCGCATCGACGCCGGCAAGCTGCTCTTCGATCGCCGCCCGCTGTGCTTCACCTCGCTGCTGCAACTGGTGGTCGACCGCCAGGCCGCCCTCGCCGCGGCCAAGGGCGTCATGGTGCGCCTCGACCGCATGGCCGACCACCCGGAGGTGCTGGCCGACCGCATCGCCATGGAGCGCGCCATCACCAACCTGGTGACCAACGCGATCAAGTTCACCACCGCCGGCGGCACGGTGGTGCTCGAGCTCGGCGGCGATCCAACCGCGCTGCTGATCTCGGTGACCGACACCGGCCGCGGCATTCCGCCCGAAGACCTGCCGGTGATCTTCGACAAGTACCGGCGCGCACGTGAGTCGGTGCTGACCGAAGGCAGCGGCCTCGGGCTGTTCATCGTCAAGGCGATCGTCGAAGGGCACGGCGGCACCATTCGCGTCGACAGCACCGTCGGTCGCGGCTCGACGTTCACCATTCGCTTGCCGATCGACGCCGCCGACTCCGCCCGCCGCCCCTGCCGGCACGCCACTCCGGCCCCAACCGCGCCCTAGTCGACGATGAACTTGGCGCGCTGCGCGGGTGCCGGCAGCGGGCATCCATCGTAGCGGCCGAACCAGCGATAGCGGTTGCGCACCACGACGGCGTAGGCGCGGTCGCGGACGGCGCGCGGGAGCAGGCGCAGCAGGCCGCTCAGCCGCCATACGCCGCCGAAGGCGCCGAGCAGGTGCAGGATGGCATCGGACTTCACCAGCAGCCGCTCGGAAGCCAGGCCGTAGTCCTCTACGACGCACACCGTGTCGAAATCGCGCTCGCTGCGCCCGTGGCGTGCCAGCAACTCGGCCGCGAAGCGGCTCTGCAGCGCGGCGACGCGCACGCGGTCCGTACGGTCGTGCCGCAGCGCAAAGCGCACCGTGCCGTTGCAGAGCGCGCAGACCCCGTCATACAGCAAGATCAACGCGCCCGACCGCGCGGCGGAGCCGGAGGACGGAGCGGCGGCGGCCATGAAAATAGCCTAGCACCGACCCGGCGCAGCGACAGCTACCCCCCCGCGGCCCTCATTCTGTCACTCGCTTGGCCCCCCCCGTAACCGATCGGTTCCATTTGCTCGCAACAGTTGCCCACTTGGCGAAGGGCTTTGCACACAGTACAAAGGGTTCATGCGAACCAACCGACGAGACCCCTGGTACCTCGCCGTCTTCGCGGGGGCCGCCCTGCTGGCGACGGCGACGATCTCCGGGGCAGTGCAAGCCCCGCAGGTCGAACGAGCGGCGCTCGAGCTCGCGCAAGCCGACGGCACGCAGCCGCGCGAGCTCGAGCCGCGTTACCAACCCGTCCCTCCGGAGGAAAAGAGCTGGTACAACACCGGCTACTTCTTCGCCCTGACCGGCAGTGTGGCGCAGTCGACCATGGCACCGGCGGCGAAGATACTCCTCTATCCCCTCACGGTGCCGCTCGACCTGGTACTTCTTCCCTTTGCAGCGATCGGGGGACTCTTCGGATGAGTGCATCGACTCAGCGATACGGCGTCGGTTCGCGCGGCCCGCGGGTGGTGCTCGCGCTCGGTCTGATGGTCGCCCTCGCGGCCGGGGCGGGGTGCGCGCCGCGCGCGATGCGCGGCGGCGAGGGCACCGAGAACCCCGACCTCGATCGGCCGGCGCTCAGCGTCACGCTCGGTCGCGACGACAGCACGTACCTGGTCGCCGACTACCTGGCGCGCCTCGAAGCCTCTCCGTTCTGGCAACAGACGGTCAAGGGTGCGGCGGTGCCGCCGGTCGTCGCCATCTGGCCGATTCAGAACGCCACCACCCAGCACCTCGACGACCAGATGCTGACGTTGCTGTCCTCGATCGAAACCGCCCTCGTCAACACCGGCGCGGTGCGCGTCGTCGATCGCAGCAGTCAGGAAGCGCTGGCGCGCGAAATCGGCATCCAGCACGGCGCCGCCTATGACCCGACCTCCGCACAGCGGCTCGGTCGCCAGCTGGGCGCGCAGTACTTCTTTACCGGCAAGATCACCTCGGTCGACGAGCGGCTGAGCAAGCTGCGCCGGTTGCAGTACACGCTCTTCCTCCAGGTCATCGAGATCGAGAACGGGCTGATCCGATTCCAGAACGAAGTGGCGCGCACGAAGGCCCTGCAGCGGTGATCAGCCGCGCATGGGCCTGACGCGAAGGCCGACTCCCGTCCGGGTGGCGCTGCTCGCGCTCGCCGCGCTCGCGGCGGCGGGCTGCGCCACCTATACCGAGCACGTCGATCAGGCGATGCGCGCCGCGGCCGGCGGCAACTATGACGCGGCGGTGGCCGACATCAACCGCGTCCTCGGCGTCGAGTCCGCGGATAGCCTCCCGAGCAACTGGAACGGCGATCGCCCACTCGCCGCGCTCGAGCGCGGCACGCTGCAGCAAGCGCTCACCCGCTTTCCCGGCTCGGCGCGCGACCTCTCCGCCGCCGAGCAGCATCTCGAGTTGCTCGATCTGAGCGGCGACGCCATCGGCACCCTGGGCAGCTACCTCTACAGTGACAGCGTCAAGACCTACAAGACGCCGCCCACGGAGCGGCTATCGCTCAACGCCGTCAACATGCTCAACTACCTGGCCGTCGGCGACCTCGACGGTGCGGCGGTCGAGGCGCGGCGCTTCCAGGTCATGCGCGACTACCTCGCCGCCGAGGAGATCGATGCCGATGGGCCCGCCACGCTCGGCACGTATCTCGCCGGGTTCGTCTTCGAGCGCCGGGGCGAGGGCGATCGCGCCCTGCGCTATTACGAGGAGGCGCTGGCGCGTGGCCCGCTCGAGTCGCTCAACGCACCTATCGCGCGGCTGGCAGCCGTGAATCCCTACCGCGGCCCGCGCATATCCGAAGTGCTCGCACGCGTCCCGAAAGCGCCGCGGCCGGCCACACCGGAGCGCGAGGTGCTGATCGTGTTGAACGTCGGTCGCGTCCCGCACAAAGAGGCGCGACGCATACCGGTCGGCGCCGCCATCGGGCTGGCCGGTGTGTACGCCACCGGGAAGTTCGACGTGCTCAAGTACGGTGCAACCAAAGTCGTCGTCTACCCGGATCTCGCCGCATCGCCCAGCACGCTCGGCCCGGCCAGCGTGACCGTCGACGGCAGCGCCGTCGCCGTCGAGACGCTGACCGACCTCGGCGCCGCGGTGAGCCAGGAGTACGAGAAGGCGAAGCCGAAAATCATCGCGGCGGCGCTGACGCGCATGGCGACGCGGGCCGCCGTGGCGGAGGGCATCCGCGCCGGAGGCAAGCAGCAAAGCAATGCTTTGGGCGACATCCTGGCCATCCTGTTCGAGTCGGCGCTGGTCGCGTTCGACCGCCCGGACACGCGCTCGTGGTCGACGCTGCCCGGGCGCGTGCTCGTCGCGCGCGTGCCCGTCGCACCCGGGCAGCACACGGTGGCTGTGCGCTTCGAAGGCAGCGGCAGCGCCGGGCGGACCATCGCGGTCGACGTGCCCAGCGCCGGCTACGCGGCCGTCGTGGTCACCGAACCGCGCTGAGTCGCGCGTCGGGCGCCGCTACGGCGACGTCGCGAAGAGCAGCTCGTCCTCGTCGCGGGCGACCAGGCGCAAATCTTCGCGACCGCCGGCGTCGGCGAGCGCGGTCCACGGCCTGCGGCCCTTGGCGGACAGGTCGCGCAGGTGCACCCAGACGAGCGCCAGGTCGGTCTCGCGCCGCAACGCGGCGAGCGCGTCGGGATCCGGCAAGCGCGTCGCCAGCGCCATGCGCTCGGCGAACCCGGCTGGCCAGTAGCTCGCATAGCCATTGAGCACGGGCCGCCGGTGGTAGATCGATCGGTACATTGCCCGCGCATGCCAGGTCGGCGGCCGCACGGATCGCTCCAGATGCGCCGGCAGCTCCAACAGCGCGCCGCCGGGTTGGCGCAGAATCTCGCTGAACGGTGCGTCGAGCGTGGGGGCCGGCGCGATCGGGTAGTCGTGAGCGATCTCTTCCCCGAACAGCAGGGCGGGGAGGTAGCCGCGGTACTCCACGTACATGATGCCGATCACCGCCGCGGCGAGCGCGACGTTCACCAGCGGCGCCCGCGCGCGCAGCCGCGACTCTTGCGCGATCTGCCGCATCAGCTCGCTGAAGGCGATGCCGGCGAGGATGGCGCAGCTCATCAGCGTGGCGACGCCGAGCCGCGAGGGCACGCGGATCTGTCCGAAGAACGGCAGCCACTTGGCCAAGAGCGCCTGCGGCAGATCGATCGGGTGGTCGCCGAAGCGCACCGACGGCGTCAGCGACATCAGCAGGCCGAGCACGGCCCACAGCGCCAGCGGTCGGCACGCGGGGTGCCGGCGCGCCTGTGCGCTGAACGCAAACACGCAGAGCAGCCCCAGCGCGGCCCCGGGCAGCGCGGTCGGGGCGAGCGTGTCGAACAGTCCCCACGGAATCTCCGTCCCGTGCTGCCGAAACCAGTCCGCATCGATCTTCCAGAAGCCCTCGCGCGCGAGGTTGGGCGTGTCGAGCCCGACGCGCAGATGCCCCCAGGCGGGGATGAGGAGAATCAGTCCGCTCAGCGCGACGATGCCGAGCAAGATCGCTCCGGCCTTGCGCGTGGGGGAGCGCGCCAGCCGTACCGCGCCGAGCACGCCGAGGGGCACCAGCACGGCGGGTGCGACGTAGACCAGGTCCGTCAGCGACTGCAGCACGACCAGCACAAACAGCGCGAGGCTGCGCCGCAGCCCAACCGCCGGCGTGGCGGCGAGGAGGATGATCAGTGGAAAGTATTCGAGCACCGACGCGTGCGGCGTCGTCGGCAGCCATTGCCACAGCGTCCAACGGATGAAGAGGTACACGCTGGCCGCCACCGCGCCGCTGAGATGCGAGCCGGTCCAGTACCGCACGACGAGGTGCAGCGCCGCGGCGGTGAGCACGACCGATGTGAAGAGCAAGACATTGAGCGCCAACGTCGGGTTGCCCGTGAGCAGGAACGCCGGCGCGAAGAACAGCAGCGCGCCGGAGCCGGTCGGCCCGTAGAACAGCGCGTTCGGCGTCGGGCAGAAGTTGTTGCTCTGCGGGAATCGGGCCGGGTTGGTGACCAGCGCCGTGGTCTGGTGCGCGAGCGTCCACGCCGAGTACAGGTTGTCGAAGCGGCACGCGGGGGCGGTGTCGGGCAGGTGGGTGGTCGCGTGCTGCGCCAGCGGCCAGGTCAGATAAACGACCAGCGCGGCGTACCCGGCGAGCACGAGCAGGGCCATCGCGACTCGCCGCATGCGGCCACTCACTACGAGGCGGATGCGCGGCAGTCAACTTCTCAATTTGAACCAGGAACGCGCGCCCCTTGCCGGCTGCATGCATCTCGTGCTTCTGTCGCGGGGCGCGCTCGCTGCGCGTCGGAAAGGGGGGAACCATGCGCATAGCCAATGCGAGGCGGCTGCTGCACGCCGCGGGGGTCGCCGCCTGGCTCACCCTCGTCGGCCATCCGGCGCTGGCGGTGGACGGCGTCATCGAGATCAACCAGGCGCGCGCGCTGGCCGGCGGCGTGGTGCCCGGTGACGCGCCCGACTTTCCGGTGACGATCAACACCGGCGGCAGCTTCCGCCTCACCGGCAACTTGTCGCTCAACGCCGGCCTCCTGAATGTGTCGGCCATCTTCGTGACGACGTCGAACGGCGTGACCATCGATCTCAACGGCTTCGCGCTGCAGGGGCCGGGCTCGTGCGGAATCGACGGCTGCGTGACGCCGGGGACGTCGCGCGGCATCGACGGCAGCGGCTCGCCGTCGGTGACGGTGCGCAACGGCATCGTGCGCGGCTTTCCGAGCGGCGGCGTGTCGCTCGGTGCGCGTGCGCGCGTCGAGGACGTCACGGCCACCAACAATGGCGGCATTGGCATTCAAGTCGACGCGAATTCCGTCATCAGCGGCTGCATCGCGGGATCGAACGCCGGCAACGGCATCCAGACCAGCAGCGCCAACACGCTCGCGGGCAACACCGCCGACAACAATGGGCAGAACGGCATCCAAACCAGCCAGTCGAGCAGCCTGAGCCACAACACGGCGGCGAGCAACAAGGGCACCGGCATCGCGGCGTCGACGAGCTGTACGCTCGATGGCAACACGGTGCGTCTCAACCTGGGCAACGGCATCTCCTGCGTCAACTGCGTGCTGATCGGCAACACCGCCTTTGCCAACACGCAGTTCGGGTTCTCGCTCGACGCCAACTCCGGCTACACGCAGAGCAATCTGCGCGACAACCACGGCGGCAACGATCAGACGCAAGTCGCCGGCGGCGTCGATCAGGGTCAGAACCTCTGCGGCGTGCCCATCGCCTGCCCCTGATGCGGCCCCGTTCGGCCATATCTCTCCGGCCGGCGGCGCTCGCAGCTCTGTGTGCGGCGCTGGCGCTGTGCGGCGCGGCGGGGCGCGCGGCGGCCGGGTTCGTCGAGCCGTTGGCCCTCATCTCGTACTCGCCCGACATCACCGCCCAGCTCGGCGCCACCACGGTCGGACCCGACAACGTCGCGGACGAAGGCGAGCTCGGCGTGCCGACACTGATCGATCTCGGCCCGATCCCGCCAAACGCCAACGTGGTCGGGTACCACCGTCTGCCCGACGGCGATCACCTGTTGGCGTTCGACACCACGGTCGTGTTCCACAGCCTCACCGTGGCGCCTTCCGACGTCGTGCGCACCGACGGCACCTCGGCCTCGTTCTTCTTTGCCGGCGCCGCCAACGGCATCCCCAACGGCACGGCGATCGACGCGGTGAGCATGGTGGGCGACGACCTGTTGCTATCCTTCGATACCGCGCTGCGGATCGATGGCGTCACCTTCGAGAGCGCCGACGTCGTGCGCTTCGACGGCGCCGACTTCACGCTCTTCTTCGATGCCGCGGCGGCCGGCGTGGCGCCGGGGCTCAACCTCGACGCCCTGCACTACCTCGACAGCGGGCGCCTGCTGCTCTCGTTCGACGGCAGCGGCAGCATCGGCGGAGTGGCCTTCGACGACGAGGATGTCCTCGCCTACGACCCATCCCTCGACGCGTGGTTGTTGCTGTACGACGGATCGGCCACGCACCCCGAGTGGGCGACGGCCGACCTCGACGCGCTCGGCGCCGCGCCGGTGCCGGCGACGCCGACCGCAACCGCCTCGCTGACCGCCTCGCCGACGAGCACCGCCACACCGACACACACCGCTGATCCCTCGAGCACACCGACGAGCACCGCCGTCGTCACCGCGTCGGCGACGTTCAACCCGGTCGCGACAGCCACGGCAACGGTCTCGCCGCAAGCCACCCGAACGGAAGTGGCGACCGCCACGGCGACGGTGACCGAATCGGCTTCGCCGACGCGGACTGGGACCGTACCCGCTTCACTGACCCCGACCATTGTGCCCTCGGCCACGGCGACGGTCCCGCCAAGCCCCACCGGATCAGCCACCGTCGCCGTGACGCCGACCGTTCCGACGTCCACCGCATCGGCCACTCCCACCACCACTCCGACCCCCACCACGCCCGCGGGCGCCACGGCGACCGCCGCCACTCCAACGGCGACAGCCACCATCGAACCGCCGATGTGCACTGGCGATTGCAACGGCGACGAGATGGTCACCATCGATGAGCTGATCCGCGGCGTCGGCATCGCGCTCGGCAATCTGCCGGTCTCCGACTGCCTCGGCATCGATCGCGACAACAGCGGCGACGTCACCGTCGACGAGCTCGTCGGCGCGGTGGCGCAATCGCTCACCGATGGCGGCGACTGCTCACCCCCTCTGATCGCTGTCCTGAGCGCGCTCCAGGCCGAGTTGGCTCCGGTCCTCGAGCGCGCCACCGTCGCGCAAACGAGCATCATCGACGGCCGCGTCTTTCGCGTCGGGCGCCTCGGGGGCGCGCGGGTCCTGCTCGCCATGACCGGCCTGGGCTTGGCCAACGCCAGAGTGACCGCGGGCCTGGCGTTCGAGCACTTCGAGGTCGGTGGGGTCATCGTCTCCGCCGTCGCCGGCAGCCCACGGCGGATCGGCGACGTGATCGTGCCGGCGACGTGGTCGTTCGCCGACGACACCACCCAGTACGTGGTCGAGCCGCAGTGGCTCGAGCTCGCCGGCCAGGTCGCAGCCGCGGGCGGCGCCGCGCTCGAACGCTGCACGCTGATCGCTTCGCAGCCCGAGCACGAGCCGGTGTGCATGGAGCACGAACCCGCCGTCTTTGTCGGGGGCGCCGGGCAGAGCAGTGACCCGTTCGGCGACACGCCTGTTCCGTGCCGCGTCGGCGGCGACGACGTGTTCGGCTGCGATGTCGCGGTGAACGGCAGCGGGATCTCCGCCGCCGAGACCGCGGCCGAAACCGAGCCCGAGCCGCCCGCGGCCGTCGACATGGAGACCGCGGCGATCGCCCGCGCAGCGGCCGAGCACGGCGTGCCTTTCATCGCCTTCCGCGCCGTATCGGACGGCGAGAGCGATCCCCTCATGCTGCCGGGCTTCCCGACGCAGTTCTTCGCCTACTACCGATTTGCGGCGCGCAATGCCGCCATTGCCGCGACCGAATTCCTCGAGCGGTTGGAGCAGCAAGACGCGATGGCACGCGCGGCGCAAGACGGCCCGCGCTGAGCCGCGGCCTGGCGAAAAAAATCGCGGACGGTACCCGAGGGGGTATTCGTCCGATACAGTAGTCGGGCGCCGCTCGGCGGGCGCACCAACCGCGCAGCCGGCGGTGGAAGGAGAGAGACTGAAATGAAGTCCTTCAGCTGCCAGGCGTGCGGCCAGCTCGTGTTCTTCGAGAACGTGCAATGTGTGCGGTGCGGGCACGCGCTCGGCTATCTCCCCGATGTCGACGTGATGAGCGCGCTGGAGGCGGGACCGGACGGTGTGTGGCAGGTGCTCGCGGGCGAAGCGCAGGGCCGGCGCTACCGCATGTGCACCAACTACGCGCAGGAGAACGTCTGCAACTGGATGGTGTCCGCCGAGGAGACCGACACGTTCTGCACCGCGTGTCGGCTCAACCAGACCATTCCCGACCTGTCGGTGGAGGGCAACCGCGACCGCTGGGCGCGCATGGAGGCCGGCAAGCGGCGGCTGGTGTACTCCCTGCTGCGCCTCGGCTTGCCGCTGCAGGGAGGGGACAGCAACCCGCTCGCCTTCGCCCTGCTCGCCGATCGCGAGGGAAGCTTTCGCGAGAGCGGCGACGTGATGACCGGGCACGAAAACGGCCTCATCACGATCAACGTCGCCGAGGCCGACGATGCCGTGCGCGAGCAGATGCGCCTCGATATGCACGAAGTCTACCGCACCGTGCTCGGACACTTCCGCCACGAGGTCGGGCACTACTACTGGGAACGCCTCATTCGCCCGGGCCCCCAGCTGGAGCCGTTTCGCAAGCTCTTCGGCGACGAGCGCGCCAACTACGACGAGGCTTTGCAGCGCCACTACAGTCAGGGTCCGGTGCCGAACTGGCAAGAGCGCCATGTGAGCGCCTACGCCACCGCCCACCCCTGGGAGGACTGGGCCGAAACCTGGGCGCACTACCTGCACATCATCGACACGCTCGATACGGCCGCCGCTTTCAAGCTGCGCGTGCGATCGCCCGAGGATCAGCGCACGGTCGCGCCGCCGCCGAACCCGCGCTACCGGCCGCAGTCATTCGACGCCATGGTCGAGAGCTGGCTGCCGTTGACGTACGCGCTCAACTGCGTCAACCGCAGCATGGGCCAGCCGGACCTCTACCCGTTCGTGCTCTCGCAGCCGGCGCTCGACAAGCTGCGCTTCGTCCACGACGTCATCGGCGACGCGGCGAAGTCGGCTCCGTCTCGCAACCCTGCCGGTTCGTGAGCCGGGCCGTCCGATCTGATATGTCCGCCGTATGAAAGCAGCGGTGTACTACGAAACGGGTGGGCCCGAGGTGTTTCGCTACGAGGATGTCGCCGACCCGGTGTGTCCGTCGGACGGCGTGTTGATCGAGGTGCAGGCGATCAGCATCGAGGGCGGCGACACGCTGCACCGCGCCGGGGGCGAGATGGCCGGGCGCCCGCACATCGTCGGCTATCAGTGTGCCGGCGTCGTGCGCGAGGTCGGCCCGCAGGCGCAGGGGCGCAGCCGTGGGCAACGGGTTGCAGCGGTCATGATGCACGGTTCGCACGCGGCGCTGGTCGCGGTGCCCGCCATGATGACCTGGGTACTGCCCGACGGCATGGACGTGAAACACGCCGCCTGCGTGCCGATTCCGTTCGGCACCGCCGACGACTGCCTGTTCGAGTTCGGCCGACTGCAAGCAGGCGAGACCGCCCTCGTGCACGCCGGGGCCGGTGGCGTCGGCATCGCGGCGATCCAGCTCGCCAAGCGCGCCGGGGCGACCGTGCTGGCGACGGCGTCGAGCGATTCGAAGCTCGAGCGGCTGCGGGCGCTCGGGCTCGACCACGGCATCAACTACCGCGATCGCGACTTCGCCGCTGCCGTGCGCGAGCTGACGAGCGGGCGCGGCGCCGATGTGATCGTCGATTCGGTGGGCGGGCGAACACTCGAGGGCAGCATCGAGGCCTTGGCCTATCGCGGCCGCATCGCCTACGTCGGCTCGGCCGGCCGCGACGCGCACCGGCCCAACGTCGATGCCCTGCGCCCCGGCAACAAGACGATCACCGGCATCTTCCTCGGCGCCGAGCTGGTGATGAACTACCCGCGCGTACACCCGATGATCGCGCGGCACCTCGCCGACGTCGCCAGCGGTGCCCTGCGCGTCGTCATCGACCGCGAGTATCCCCTCGCCGAAGCCGCGGCCGCGCACGCTTACGTCGAAAGCCGCCAAGCGTTCGGACGCGTGGTCTTGATTCCTTCTGGTCCCTCTTCCTCCCCCCCTTTGGCAAAGGGGGGTTAGGGGGGATTTGTGAGACCGGATCCTTTTCCTGCGGAAAATCCCCCTCAATCCCCCTTTGCCAAAGGGGGAAGTCAGAGCCGATCCGCGCACCACGGGACAATCAGACAGTCTCCCCCGGAGGCACAGGAGGAGGGTCAGCCGCGCCGCGCGGATTCGAGCACTTCCGCGTAGCGACGACACACCGCGTCGACTCCGAATTCGCTTGCGACGCGCGCGACGGCGCCGTCGGTGAGCGCGCGGCGCAGCGCGCCGTCGGAGAGCACGCGCGCGAGCGCGGCGGCAAGATCGGCGGGCACGCCGTCGACCAGTAAGGCCTCGCGCTCGTGGCGCACCGCCTCCGGGATGCCGCCGGCGCGCGTCGCCACGACCGGCACGCGCGCCGCCATCGCTTCGAGCATCGACAGCGGAATGCCCTCGCTCACGGAGGACAGACAGAAGACGTCGAGGGCTGGCAGGACGTCCTCCACGTCGCGGCGCATGCCGAGAAAGCGGACGCGCGCGGCGATGCCGAGCTGCTGCGCCTGCGCCGTCAACGCCTCCTGCTCGGGACCGTCGCCCACCAACACCAACCAGTGCTCGGGCAACAGGCACACGGCGCGCATCAACAGCGCGTAGTTCTTCACCGCATCGAGCCGGCCAACACTGCCGATGATCGCCGCCGCCGCCGGCAGACCGAGCCGGGCGCGCGCCGCCTCGCGCCCGGCGCGCGCGCCGCTGGCGAAACGCTCGACATCGACGGCGTTGTGAATCACCTCCACCTTCGCACTGCGGAGACCCTCGCGCTCGACCAGCTGCCGCGCCAGATCCTGGCTGACCGCCGTGACGCGCCGCGCGCGCCAACCCAGGGCGCGGTTGAAGACCCGCTGGCGCCAGCGGATCGGCCCGACGACGGGCCCGTGCTCGGTGTAGACCAGAGGCGCGCGGTGCAGGAGGCCGGCGAGCAACCCATAGAAGAGCGCGGTGCGTTGATGGGCGTGTACGACGTCGAATTGCTCGACGCGAATGCGCTGTGCGAGCCGCAGCGGCAGCGTGGCATCGAACCCGGCGCGCCGGGCGTGCACGACGATCGGCATGCCCGCCGCGCGCAGTTCGGCGCCGAGCCGGCCGAGCACACCGAGGCAGCCGATCTCGACCGCATCGCCGCGCCCGATCAGGTAGCGAGCCAGCGCGGCGACCATCGACTCCGACCCGCCGAGGCCCATGCCGTGGATGAGCAGGAGGACCTTCACCAGATCCGCCCCGCGAGCAAGCGCCGCAGCACAGTAGGTCTGAGAGCGGCGCGCGCCAGGCGCAACCAACCCGACGCCGTCCGCAGTTGGAGCCGCGCCCGATCGCGCTGCGCCAGAAAGGGAACCGGAGCGCCAAAGTCGAGCCCGGAATCGCACGGCGGCACGGGCTCGGGTGGGTGTACGCGCGCGCTGGCGCGCTGCACGCCGTTGGCGAGCAGCACGGCGAGCGGGCGCGCGCTGGCCTGCGTGGCGAACCCGCGCACGCCGCGCAGCGCGATGTCGAAGAAGTACGCGGCGCGCTCTTCCAGGCGCGTGCGCAACGCAGGTGGGCCGTACTGCGCCGCGTAGTCGAACACGCAGCTCTTGCGCAGGTCCTGCGCCGGCCAGCTCTCGGTCGGATACTCGAGGCGTTCGGGCCGGCTCAGAAACGGCGCTTCGTGTGCCAGCATCCACTCGGCGTAGCGCGTCAGCGTGGCGCGCGCGTACGCAAAGGCGCGGTCGTGTTCGCCGCGCTCGCACTTGAGGTCGAGGTATTTGCCCAGCGCCTGGAGAAAGACCGTGTACGACCAGCGCGTCTCCGGCTCATCGAGCCGCTGGCGCGCCGGATCGTCGCGCGGGTGCGCGCAGCGCGCGATGAGCTCTTCGGCCTTGGTCAAATAGTGCCGCTCGCCGCAGAGACGGAAGGCGTCGAGCAGGGCGTTGATCGCATTGCCGGCGCCGCGGCCGGGGCCGTGATAGCCGGGCTCGCGCGTGCAGCTCGCCAGACCGGTCGGGCCGGGCGCGAGATAGCCGAGCAGGCTGAGCGCGCCGTCGTCCATGCGCAGGACCCAGTCCGCCAGCTGCAGCACGGCGGCGCGCGCCGCGCGGTCGCCGGTGAGGTAGTGGAAGGCGAGCAGCCCGCTGGTGTAGCAGTGCTCGTTCGACGGGCCGCCGCCGTACGACGCGCCGCGGCGCGCGCGCGGGCTGTCGCCGCTGTAGCTGCGGTGCGTGGCGCGGCCGGCGTCCTGGTAATGATCGGTGTGCCAGAACATCCCGCCGCTGTACGCCGGCTTGTCCGCCGCCGTGTGGTACAGGTCGCTGTCGATCACGTGGCGGGCGAGATCGGCGGCGAGCTCGAACCAGCGCGGGTCGGCGGTGCGGGCGAAGTGGAGCAGGAAGCCGTACACCAGGTCGTACTGGTTGTTGTAGTGCGAGACGACCGGGTGTGGGCCGGCGAAGTGCACGTCCTCGTGATCGGCGTACACCTCGCCGAAGTGGCGCCAGCCGTATTCGTCGATGACCTCGCGTTTGCAAAAGAAGGAGTGCGGCCCTTCGATCGCCTGCTGCACGAAGTCGACGTAGTCGCGGTGCGGATCGTCGCGCGCGGTGGCGAAGTGCGCGAAGGCGCCGCTGGCCGCGAGGTCGTCGGGCGCCAGGCACGGGATCAACGGGTCGTGCACCCACGCGAGGTCGGCGGTGGCCTCGCCGCCGGCGCCGTCCGGCGCGCAGCAGAGATACACCGTACGCGTCGTCCGCTCGCCGCCCTGGAGCTCGAAGGGCGCGGACCGGTGCGGAAACAGATCGAGGCGGAGGCCGTCCGGCCCGCCGCCGATGGCGCTCGGGAACTGCTGCCAGAAACGCAGGCTGGCGGCGCTGATCCGCAAACCGCCGGCGCACAGCGCCACGACCGGGCTGGCGCGATCGACGGCTTCGCTGTGCGCGCCATCGCTGATGCGCGCGCCGCGAAACGGCAGGTCAACGCGCCCGCTGCGGTCGACGTGGTTGCGGCTCGCCCACTGCTCGCCGCCGCTCGATGCCTGGTAGATATCAATGTGTCCCGAGGTGGCGCGCCGCTCCTCCAGTTGCGGCGCCGCGCGCCAGAACAGCTGGTGCGTGCCGACCGGCGCGCGTTGTACCTCCAGCGTCAGGGCGCGAAATAGAATCGATCCGGGATCGCCGAGATCCCACACCCCGCCGCGATGCCGCGCCCGCCGCGGGTTGTGCAGCGTGAAATCGAGCCGCACCAGTGCGGTGTCGAGATAGAAGCTCACGCGCACCGCGAAGCGGCACAACGCCGCGCCGCCCTCACCGCGAAACTCGCCGCCGCCGGCGAGCGTCAACCGCACCGCGCCGGCGACGTCGATGGCGAGGCGATCGAGCCGCGGTTGCAGCGTGCGGCCGCGGTCATCTTCGAGCGTCACCTGCGCACGCATCCCACTCGACGCGGTCTGCAAGCTCAGCGCTGAGAACGGCGTAAACAGATCGCGCGGCACCTCGAACCGTGCCGCGCCGGTATTGAGCTCGAAAGCGTCGAGCCGGGTCGTGCAGGCGATCCCCGCCGCAGCGCGCGGCGCGGGGGAGTCGGTGCGCACGCGCAGGGCAGCGAGCGGCTGCGGCGCGGCGGGCAGGACGACATCGACCAGCGCCCAGCGCACGCTGCCGTCCGGCCAGTGCGCCAGCGGCATGGCTTGAAACGGCACCGGAGCACCGTCAGCATCTGCCACGGCCAACGTTTCGCCAGTGCGCAGCGCGCCGCGCGCGAACGGGATGCCGATGCTCACCGGCTCCACATGTGGCGCCGTCGGCCGCGAGCGGACCAGCGCGACGTCGATCTCCGACTTGGCCTGCATGCAGCGATGTGTCTAGTGTACCGCCGCCGCGAGCGCGAGCGGTCGCGGCCCAGTCGCAGACCGCCAAGCCGCGTTCGATGAGCACTCTCCTGCTGACCGAGAACTTTCCGCCGGTAATCGGCGGGTCGGCGCGTTGGCTGTGGGAGCTGTACCGGCGCTTGCCGCGTGCGGACATCGTCATCGCGGCCGGGTCGCGCGCCGGCGCCGACGCGCTCGATCGCAGCGGCGACCTGCGCGTGCAGAGGCTGCCGCTGTCGTTCCCCGACCTCGGGCTGTTGAGCGCAGCGAGCTGGACGCGCTACCGCCGTGCCCAGCGGCAGGTCGCGGCGCTGGTCCGCCGCGAGGGCGTCGACCGCATTCACTGCGGGCGGCTGCTGCCCGAAGGCTGGGTGGCATGGCGGCTCGGCCTGCCGTACGGCTGCTTCATCTACGGCGAGGAGCTCGCCACGGCGCGCACCAGCCGCCAGCTGACGTGGATGGCGCGGCGGGTGCAGCGCGGGGCGGCGCTGCTGATGGCGGACAGCCGCTACGCAGCGGACCTGTTGCGCACCGACTGGGGCGTGCCCGCCGCGAAGATCGCGGTGCTGCATCCAGGCGTGGACTGCACGCGCTTCGTGCCGGCGCCGCGCGCGGCATCGGCGCGCGCGGCGCTCGGATGGGGCGACCGGCTGGTGGTATTGACCGTGGCGCGCCTGCAGCGCCGCAAAGGGCACGACCGGCTGATCGAAGCGGCTGCCTTGTTGCGCGCCCGCTTTCCGACATTGCTCTACGCCATCATCGGCAGCGGCGCGGAGGAAGAGGCGCTGCGCGCACTGGTCGCGCGCCACGATCTGGCCGCGCACGTGCGCTTTCACGGCGCCCTCGACGACGCGCAGGTGATCTCCGCCTACCAGCAATGCGACCTGTTCGCGCTGCCCAACCGCACCGACGCGGGCGACGTCGAGGGTTTCGGCATGGTGCTGCTCGAAGCGCAGGCCTGCGGCCGCGCGGTGCTCGCCGGCGATTCGGGTGGGACCGCCGAGACCCTGCGCCGCGGCGAGACCGGCATGCTCGTCGACTGCACGCGCGCCGACGTGTTGGCGGACGCGCTTTCCGAGCTGCTGGCCGACGGCACGCGGCGCGAGCGCATGGGGGCGGCGGCGCGGCGCTGGGCCGAGGGTTTCGATTTCGACGCGCGCGCGGCCGAGGCGGCGGCGGTGCTGGCCGGGATCCCGGGTCGATGAGCGTATTCGCCGCACTCACGGCCGCCGGCGTCGTCGCGGCGCGCTGGCCGTTTGCCGGACTGCTCGTTTATCTATGGATGGACTTCATGCGCCCGCACGACATGTGGGTCGAGCTGCGTGCCTGGCGACCGATGCTGGCCATCGGCCTGATCACGCTGCTGGCCACGGCGTGGCAGCGTCGCGAGCATCTGCTCGATGGAGATGGCGGCCTCCTTCCGTTGGTCTGCCTCATCGTCGCCACCGCAGTAAGCGCCGTGCTCGGCATGGCGCCACAGCGCGCCACGGCCACGCTGGTCGAGCTCACCAAGATGCTCGTGCTGGTCTGGCTGCTGGCGTCACTGGTCACCAGCGAGAATCGCCTGGGTGCCGTGCTGTGGGTGATCGCCCTGTCACTCGGCGTGTTGGCGGTCGGAGCCATCGCGCAGGGCGTCGAGCGCGGACTGATGCGCGACCTGCACATGGAGCTCGCGGCGCAGGGACCACTCGGCCTGCACGACGGCGTGTATCGCGACAACAACGATCTGGCGCGGGTGTTGGCGATGGCGCTGCCGCTGTGGTGGGCACTGGGTTGGACCGCATCCCGACACATCGCTCGAGCCGCCGCGGCCGTCGGGTTGGCGCTGACCGTGGTGGCGATCGAGTTCACGTTCTCGCGCTCCGGGCTGATCGCCATGCTGGCGGCGGTCGCGGCCCTGGCGCTCGCCGCGCGCCCGCGCTGGCGCGGCGGGCTCGCCTTCGCCGCCTTTGCCGCGCTGCTGTTCGTCTGCTCGCCGCAGCCGTATGTCGACCGCATTGCCACGATCGCGCACCCGCTCGCCGACAATTCTTTCCAAGGCCGGTTGTCAGTGTGGAGCGAGGTCTTGCGCACGGCGCGCGAGCATCCGCTGCGGGGCAGGGGACCGGGGACCTTCGAGCTTGCCGACGAGTCGTCGGCGCGCGCCGTGCGGCGCGCGCCGCAC
>CAYVUV010000410.1:0-20369 GCA_964455095.1 uncultured Binatia bacterium (SeqCode) | reverse complement strand
TGGCGTCCGATCCTCACGTCGTCGCTGAGCATACGGAAGTTCTTCACCGCCGACGGGCTGGCCATCCTGCAAACGGAAATCATCTGGGTCTGGCTACCGTTCGGTCTTCTGGTGGCGCTGACATTTCTTGCGCGGCGGGCTTTGCCCGGCAATTGGTGCGGTCCTTCTGGTTCCTCTCCCTCCGGGAGAGGCTAGGTGAGGGGATTGAATAGACTCTTCAACGAATAAGGGATCGAAGCCATCATGTTATCCCCTCACCTTACCTCTCCCGGAGGGAGAGGAACTTCTTTCGCGAATTGTCGGCCAAAGCTGGTGCGGCGTGTTTCGACGATGAAGCTTGGCGTTGCGGTGATGCTGATTCTGGTAGGCTCGACTGCGTGGGCAGATCCGTCGCCAACGCGCGTATGCCGCACGGACCGGCGCGTCGTGGGCGAGTGTTTCGAGGTTCACGGGCGGCTGAACTTCTGGAACGGCAATCCGACCCTCCGCATGTGGCGGGTGGGTACGAAGCGTTACTTTGGCGTGTTGGATGATGAGGCCCCGATTGTCCCGGCCAATCTGGCGGCGGCGCTCAAGCCCGGTTTCGGACGCACCGTGTTCGGTGATTTCGTCGTCTGCCCGTTCACGGCCGAACGCGCTGGCTGGATGCGCATGGTGTGCATCGAGTCGGCGCGCAACCTCGTGCTTCGCGATGAACACTAGGGCTTGGGGCGACGGTACTGCGGCCCGGCGCCTCGGTGCTTGACGACGGGGGAACGACAGGGGCAGAGATCATTCAGGCAGGAGGCGACCATGAGCACGATCACCGGCGGTGAGCTTCTCGCGCGCTGTCTCGCGAACGAGGGCGTGAAATTCGTATTCGGCCTGCCATGCCCGGAAATCGATCCGCTGCTGGCCCAGCTCGCCGCGCACGACATCCGGCTGGTGCCGGTGCGGCACGAGGCGGCGGGCGTGCACATGGCGGAGGGGCTCTACAAGACGACGGGGCAGGTGGCCGCGGTGCTCGGCAACCCGGGTCCCGGCTCGGCCAACCTCCTTCCCGGCGTGATCACGGCGCGGCACGAGGGCGTTCCCGTGCTGGCGATAACGTCGCAGCATCGCCTCGGCATCGTCTATCCGTCACCGCCGTCGACATTCCAGGGGCAGGACCAGCTCGATGTGTTCAAGCCCGCGGTCAAATGGGGCGGTCCGATCCTGTCCTGGGAGCGCATCCCGGAAGTCGTGCGCTTGGCCTTCCGGGAAATGTGGACGGGGCGACCCGGCCCGGTCCACATCGAACTGCCGGCGCCGGTGCTTTACGCGACCGGCGAGGAACCGAGCGCGCCGCTCGTGCTGCCGGCGGCCTATCGGCCGCCGCTGCCGCAGGCATCGGAAGCGCAGCTGCGCGCGGCCGCCGAGTTGCTGGCGGGCGCCCGGCGGCCGCTGGTCGTCTCCGGATCGGGTGTGGATCGGGCGGCGGCGAACGCCGCGCTGCTGGAGCTGGTCGCGTTGCTCGACTGCCCGGTGATCGCCACGATGGCGGGCCGCGCGTCGGTGCCGCTCGACCACCCCAACTACATCTTCGGCTTCGGCCGCGGCGGCGACGTGGTGAAACAGGAGGCCGACGTCATCCTCGTCGCCGGGTCGCGGCTCGGCAACCTCGACCTGCCGTACGACAAGTACTGGGGCGACCCGGCCCGCCAACGGCTCATCCAGATCGACGTCGACCCGCGCAACATGGGCGTCACCCGTCCGCTCGCGCTCGGCATCGTCGCCGACGTCAATGACGCGCTCGGGGGGCTGGTGCGCGTGCTGCGCGAGAAAGGGGTGCGCCCGCGCGACGGCGCGGACCTGGCGCGATACCGCCAGGCCGCCGCGGCATGGTGGGACGAGCAGCTGGCGCCGGTGGCGAGCTGGAAGGGCGCCGGCATCCACCCCGCGCACGCCATGCAGGCCGTCGGCGCGGTCTTCGGCAGGGACGCGGTCTACGTGACCGACGGCGGTAATACCTCGCTGTGGGCGAACTCGTGCCTGCCGCCGACGCGGCCGCGCTCGTACCACAGCATCCTCGAGCTCGGCATGCTCGGCACCGGCATCCCGTCGGCCATCGGCGCCAAGCTCGGCGCGCCGCAGCGCGAGGTCGTGTGCGTGACGGGCGACGGGGCGGCGGGCTTCAATTTCATGGAGATGCAGTCGGCGGCCCGCGACGGCGTGAAGATCACGACCGTCGTCTTCGCCGAAGGCTCCTGGACGATGGAGGAACCGAACGAGCGGATGCTCTACGGCCGCACGTTCGGCACCGAGCAGGGCGCGGTGCGCTGGGACCGCGTCGCGGAAGGCCTCGGCTGTCACGGCGAATACGCCGAGCGTCCCGAAGACGTCGAGCCCGCGCTGCAGCGCGCCAAAGCCGCCAAGGGGCCCGCCGTGGTCTGCCTGCGCACCGACCGGGAAGCCAACCTGGCCATCCCGCAGGAGCTGCTCCTGCGCTTCGTCGAGGTGTACCAGGGGCCGATGGGCTGAGGTCCGGGCGAAGCGCGTTGGATGGGATTGGACCTTTGCCCGTGACTTTGGCATGAGGCGACAGGCGGGAGGTTCGACGCGATGAAGCGACTGATCGTTGGTGGTGGGTTGCTGGTATGTGCCCTCGCACTGGGTGCCCCGGTCTACGCGGGGCCCGTGGTGACGGACTGCTGTGCCTGTGTCGCCGCGGCCCCCGGCACACAGGTGTTTTTCTGCGCCAGCCCGACGGATGCGGAGTCGCACGCCGCCTCCGAGCGCTGCCATGCCATCCCAGATGCCGAGTTCTTGTGTGTGGCGCGCAGCGCCGAGAGCGCGGTGGTGAGCGACGAATGTGCCGCGCTGCTCGCAGAGAATTCGATCACCTGTCCGGTGAGCTCGGCCGCACCGACGCTCGGCAACGCGGCGCTGGCCGGCCTGGCGGGCATGCTGAGCATTGTCGGCGCATGGAGACTGCGCCGCACCGCGCGCCGCGGCTGAGATTGGCGAGCGTCATGCGCTCGCGCAGTTGGTGAACCCCGTTGTTGGGGCTCGCCCGAGTGGGGCTGAGACCAGGCTGAAGCGAGCCGGGCCGTGGCGGAAGAAGTGAACATGCAGAACGCTGGGCCCCTCGACGCGCTCCCACTCTGGGGCCTCTTCGTCGCCATCCTGTTCCTCGTCCTGCTTTCCGTCGAGGTCGGCTACCGTTTGGGGAAATACAGGCGCAGCCGGTCCGATCAGGAGAAGGAGGCTCCGGTCGGTGCCATGGTCGGCGCCACACTCGGGTTGCTGGCCTTCCTTCTTGCCTTCACCTTTGGGTTGGCGGCGCAACGATTCGACACCCGCAGACAGGTGCTCCTCGATGAGGCCAACGCAATCGGCACGACCTACTTGCGTGCGGAAATGCTGCCGGACCGGCGCGACGCAATTCGCGGCTTCCTCCGCGACTACGTCGACACGCGTCTGGAAGCCGTGCGGTCGGGCAACGCCGCGGAAGGCATACGCCGGTCGGAGCACCTGCACGAACAGCTGTGGGCACAGGCCGTCGCCCTCGGAGAGAACAACCCCACGTCGATTGTGGTCGGGCTCTTCATCCAGTCGCTCAACGAGATGATCGACCTGCACGCGAAACGCGTGACCGCGGGCCTGAGAAATCGCATCCCGGCTGCGATCTGGGGGGCGCTTTTCGCCGTCGCGGTCCTTTCGCTCGCCGCGATGGGCTATCAAGCCGGCCTCTCTGGAACGAGTCGATCGATCGCCGAGCTCGCCGTTGCCTTGTCCTTTTCCGCGGTCATATTGCTCATTGCGGATCTCGACCGACCCCAAGAAGGAACGCTCAGAGTGAGCCAGCAGGCGCTCATCGACCTGCAACAATCCATGAGCGCACCGCGCCCGTGAGCCGGCGCTGGCGTCGCTGCGAGAGGGAGGCGTGGGCAACCGATGAGGCTCGCTGCGTTCGAGACGGCGGCTTCGCTCCTGCTCGTCGCGGGGGCCCTCTTCGCGTCGGCTGGTAATCTGCAGTGGCCGATGGCCTGGGCATTCGTGTTGGTGTTCGCGGGCTTTTGCGTCGTCGCGCTGCTGATGTTGAGCCCTGCGCTCCTCCGCGAGCGAAGCAGATTGCTCGCCCAGGGCGAGCGCGCCGATGTGTTGGTGTCGATTGCCTTCGCGTTGTTGCTGTATCCCGGAACCCTTGTCGCCTGCGGGCTGGATCGGCGCTTGGGGTGGTCGGCTCGCGTCCCCATTCCGGTACAGGCCTCGTCCTTGGCGCTGTTTGCCGTCGGCTATGCCTTTGCGCTCTGGGCCATGCGCGCCAATCCGTTCTTCGCCACGGTGGTGAGGATCCAGAGCGAGCGCGGCCATCGGGTCGTCGATCAGGGGCCGTACCGATGGGTCCGGCATCCGGGTTACGCCGGCGCCGTCTTCGCTCACCTGGCCCTGCCCGTTTCCCTGGGCTCGTTGTGGGGCTTGGTGCCGGCGGTGCTCGGCTGCGCCCTGTTGGCGCTGCGCAGCGTCTGGGAAGAGGGCACGCTGCGCAAGGGCCTCGCGGGCTATCCGGAATACATGGCGCGGGTGCGGTGGCGCCTTGTTCCGGGTGTTTGGTAGCCGTCGCGCGACGGCTCAGCCCTGCAGCACTTCGCGGGCGATGGTGAGGATCTGGATCTCGGTGGTGCCGCCGCCGAGCTCGATGAGCTTGGCGTCGCGCGCCAGGCGTTCGACGACGTACTCCTCCATGTAGCCGTTGCCGGCCAGGATGTGGATGGCTTCGAAGGCGACGAAGGTGCCCATCTCGGCGCAATAGAGCTTGCCGGCGCAGACGTCGGCGACCGATTCCTTCAGCGCGCGGCCGGCGAGGTAGTCGGCATAGACGATGCGGCGGCTGTTGGAGAGGGCGACGTACATGCGCGCCAGGCGGCCCTGGACGAGCTGGTAGTTGGCGATCGGCTGGCCGAACTGCTGACGCGTCTTGGCGTAGTCGCGCGCGATTTCGAAGCAGCGCTCGGCGATGCCGTAGGAAAGCACCGAGAGGCCGCCGCGCTCGGCGGCGAGGCTCGACTTGACGTGATCGCGCTGGCGCACGCCGCCGCCGAGCACCTGATCGGCTGGCACGCGCACGTCGTCGAGAAACACCTCGCCGGTCGGCGAGCCGCGCATACCCATCTTCTTCATCGGCGGTCCAGTCGAGAGCCCGTCGGCGCCGCGCTCGACGATGAACGGCTGAATCGATTCGTCGAGCGGGCCACCCGCCACGCGCGCGTAGACGAGGAAGACGTCGGCGTAGGGCGCGTTGGTGATGAAGGTCTTGCCGCCGTTTAGGACGTAGGTGTCGCCGTCGCGCCGCGCCGTGGTCTTCATGCCGCGCAGCGCGTCGCTGCCGGCGCCCGGTTCGGTCAGGCACCAGGCGCCGACGCGCTCGCAGCGCATCACCGGCAGGGCGAAGCGCTCGCGCTGCTCCGGCGTGCCCTTGCCGAGCACGTTGGCGCCAAACAGGCCGAGGCTGGCGCCGTAGCTGAGCGCGAACGACGGGCTG
This sequence comes from uncultured Binatia bacterium (SeqCode), assembly GCA_964455095.1. GTDB lineage: Bacteria > Desulfobacterota > Binatia > HRBIN30 > CADEER01 > CAYVUV01. The sequence goes on along the minus strand of CAYVUV010000410.1, from coordinate 14,866 downwards.
ACGCGTGCCATCTCGACGGTGAACGTCGTGCGCGCGTAGCGCGCCGCGTTGGCGTCCAGGCCGAGGCCCGCGCTGCGCGCTGCGCGCTCGCCACCGGCGTCAGCCCCCCCAACCGCCGACTGCGCCATGAGCGTGTCGAGGCCCAGGGCGCGCTGCATGTCGCGCATCAGCTCGTAGGGCAGCAGCTCGCCGCGTTCCATCGCCGCGACATGCGGCTCGATCTCGCGCGTGAAGTAGCCGCGGAAGGTCTCGCGCAACATGCGCTCGGTGTCGGTCAGCTCGAGCTCCATTGGTCTCCCTCGATCGGTTTGGCCTCCTGCTCGTAGCGGTGCAGGGCGGGAGAGAGCAAGCGGGGAGGAGGGAGGCTGGGGCTGAAAAAACGGCTTCGGGCTTCGGACTTCAGACCTCGGGTCCGCAAGGCCCGCGTTTTTCCAGAAGCCTGAGGCCTGAGGTCTGGGGTCCAGGCGAAGACTTCACAGGCTCCGAGGCTGAGGCTGAGGCTCGGGCTGAGGCTCGGGCAGAGTGGGTCAGGTGGGGACGGAAGCGGACGGGCGTGAGGGTCGGAGGGATTCGGTCAGTGCGACCTGGTCGATCATGGCGTTGAGGTGGGCGGCGTCGATCGGTTTGGTGATGTAGTCGTCCATGCCGGCGGCCAGGCAGCGCTCGCGCACGCCGCTCATCGCGTGCGCGGTCATGGCGACGATGGGCACGTACTCGCCGGTGCTGCGCTCGCGCTCGCGGATCGCCAGCGTGGCCTCGAAACCGTCCATGCCCGGCATCTGCACGTCCATCAACACCAGGTGAAACGATCCGCGCGCGACCGCGTCGAGCGCCGCGGCGCCGTCGTTGGCAACCTCGACCGTGTGCCCCTGCTTCTCGAGCAGGCGCACGGCAAGCTTCTGATTGCCCAGATTGTCCTCGACCAGCAGGATGTGCAGGCTGCGGCGCCCGTTCCGACCCGGCGGCGTCGGCGCGGCGGCCGGCGCGACGCCGCTGGGGCGCTTGCCCAGCGCGTTCAGAATCGCCGCCAGCAGGTCGGACTGTTTGATCGGTTTGGTGAGGTGCGCGGCGATGCCGAGCTCGGCGCAGCGCGCCAGCTCGCCGAGCTGTCCGCTGGAGGTGAGCATGAGAATCGTCAGACCGCTCAGCTGCGGCGTCGCGCGGATGCGCTCGGCGACGCCGAAGCCGTCGAGATCGGGCATCATCGCGTCGAGCAGTACGAGCGCAAAAGGCGCCCCCTCCGCCGCCGCGCGGCGCAGCGCCCCCAGTGCCAGCTCGCCGTCGCCGACGACGGTGGGCCGCATGTGCCAGTACGTCAGCAAGTCTTGCAGAATGCGGCGATTGGTCGCGTTGTCGTCGACCACCAGCGCACTCAGGCCGCGCAGCGTGTCGGGCTGCGCCGGGCGCGCGCGCCCCGATCCTTCGCGCCCGATGCCGAAACGCGCGGTGAAGTGAAACCGGCTGCCCTTGCCCGGCGTGCTCTCCACCCAGATGCGTCCGCCCATCAACTCGACCAGCTGCGACGAGATCGCCAACCCGAGGCCGGTGCCGCCGTAGCGCCGCGTGGTCGAGCCGTCGGCCTGCGCGAAGGCCTCGAAGATGAGCTTTTGTTTCTCCGCTGCGATGCCGATGCCGGTGTCGGACACGGTGATGTGCAGGCGCGTGTCCTGCGCCGTCTCCGCTTCCGTTTCGACCTCGACCACCACCTCGCCCTCGGCGGTGAACTTGATCGCATTGCCGACCAGGTTGACGACGATCTGGCGCAGGCGCATCGGATCGCCGACCAGCGTGTCGGGCGTTTCGGGGGGAATGCGGCAGATCAGCTCGAGACCCTTGGTGTTGGCGCGCACGGCAAACGGCTTCAGCGCGCCGACCAGACAGTCGCGCAGGTCGAAGTCGACCGACGACATCTCCAGCTTGCGCGCCTCGATCTTGGAGAAATCGAGGATGTCGTCGATGACGTGCAGCAACGCGTCGGCCGACTCCTTGGCCATCTCCATGTACTCGCGCTGCTCGTCGGTGAGCTCGGTCTCCAGCGCCAGATCGGTCATGCCCATGATGCCGTTCATCGGCGTGCGAATCTCGTGACTCATGTTGGCGAGAAACTCGCTCTTGGCCCGGTTGGCCTCCTGCGCCGCCAGCATCGCCTGGCGGTAGCGCTCTTCGCCGACGCGCAGCGCTTCGTGCGCCTCGCCCAACGTCCAACGCGTCGTGAACTCGCGCCAACGCAGTCCGTCGCGCATGGCCGTCGTCACCACGGCAATGCCGCAGGCCGCGGTGATCGCAAACAGGTTGTCGAAGAATGCCTGGGTCGCCAGACTGTTGCCGACCAACAGCTCGCCGGCAGCATACGTCGCCAGCACACCGGCGCACATCGCGGCCGACCACACGGCCCGCCACGGCATCAGCAATGCCACGGTCAATGGCACCATGCTGAGCCCGCTGGAGTAGTTGCTCGCCTCACCGCCGGTGAGCACCTGCAACGCAAAGATCAGCCCTGCGGCGGCAGTGGCGCAGACCAGGCCGAGAATCCATGCGCTCCGGCGGCCTATCTCGGTGCGGAGTGCCAACAGCACTCCCGCCATCACGCCGGCGCAGAAGAGCCGCAGGGCGACCGATATGGCGAACACCTTCGGGTGGCGCACATAATCGTACAGCGAGAAGGACAGAATCAGGGGAATGCCGAGTCGGCACACGGTCCGGACGGCGCGTTCGCCGAGCACACGCCCTTCCACGTCGTAGGCTTCGCGCATGCGAGCCAGCGAGGACTCGGGGGGTGTATCCGCCATGTGCTGGCGGTTGAGCAAACCGCATGCCTTCCATTATGGGCAATGCCCAGGGTTTGAACGCGAGGCGGACAGTCAATCCGCCGCCGCAACTGACCAAACCTGTGATGTTACGTCGCCCCGGGTCGAGGCCCGATGCCAGGTGATTGGAAAAACAGGCGTGTGAGCTACTCTGTGATCATGACCAACGCGATATCGAGGATGATCCTCGCCAGTGCGCTGCTGGCGACGGCTGCCATGGGGCAGACACCGGCCGGGGCGCCGACCCCGAAGGTGCCGAGCGACGTCGACGAGCGCTTTCGCAAGGCGGACGTCAACCACGACGGCCGCCTCAGCCGCGACGAAGCAGCGCGCGGCGGATTTGCGGTCACCGAAAGCTTCGGCGGCGTCGACAACGATGGCGACGGCTTGATCACCTTGTTCGAGATCGGCGAGTTTCTCACCGCGCGGGCTCAGGAATGGACGACGGACCTGGGCAGCGCCGACACCGACGCCGACCAGCGGTTGAGCGAGACGGAAGCGGCGGCAGTGCCGTCGATCCGCAAAGTGTTCCAACAGGCGGACCTGAATCGAGACGGGCAGTTGGACGCGACGGAATACGACTCGTACTCGCAGCGCCAGCTCTATCGCCACGTCGACATGCCGCACGTGGTGCCGAACATCATCGACAAGCGCTTCTAGCTGGGTAGGATGCCGCGCGCGCAAACGCGCGCAACTTTGACTTGCCGACTTCGCTTGGTATAGTCCGGCTCCGTGACCCGCTTCTCCGGGTCACGGACTTTTTTTATGGGCTCCGTTGTCGCTGTCATCCCCGCACGCTACGAGTCCACCCGTCTCCCCGGAAAGCCCCTCGCCGACCTGCACGGTCAGCCGATGATCCAGCGCGTCTACGAACGCGCGGCGAAAGCGGCGGGCATCGATCGCGTCCTGGTCGCCACCGATGACGCGCGTATTCGCGCCGCCGTCGAGGGTTTCGGCGGCGAAGTCGTGATGACCAGTTCGGCGCACCGCACCGGCACCGATCGCATTGCCGAGGTGGCGCGCGGCCTCGACGCCGACGTCATCGTCAACGTCCAGGGCGATCTGCCGCTGCTCGATCCCGCCATGGTCGCCGCGGCCGCCGCGCCGCTGCGCGCCGACAGCGGGCTGCCGATGGCGACGATCAAGACCGCGATCCACGCCGAGGAGGAGCTGCGCAATCCCAACGCGGTCAAGGTGGTCACCGACCGCGACGGCTTCGCGCTGTACTTCTCGCGCAGCCCGTTGCCCTTCTACCGCGATGGCCGCGGCAGCGGTCCGCTGGCGTACAAGCACATCGGGCTGTATGTGTATCGGCGCGATTTCCTGCTCACCTTCGCCGGCCTGGCGCCGACGCCGTTGGAGCAGGCGGAGCAGCTCGAGCAGTTGCGCGCGCTGGAGTGGGGCTTTCGCATCAAGGTGGTCGAGGTCGCGACGGCTTCGATCGAGGTGGACACGGCGCAGGATCTCGAACGCGCCCGCCTATTGCTGGCGGGCTGAGGGGGGGAGCGATGGCCAACGTGCAGCAGCGGACCAAGTTCATCTTCGTCACCGGCGGCGTCGTCTCTTCGCTCGGCAAAGGCCTGGCGTCGGCGTCGATGGGCGCGCTGCTCGAGAGCCGCGGCCTCAAGGTCTCGATTCTCAAGATGGACCCCTACATCAACGTCGACCCCGGCACGATGAGCCCCTTCCAGCACGGCGAGGTGTTCGTCACCGACGACGGCGCCGAGACCGATCTCGACCTCGGCCACTACGAGCGCTTCCTGTCGGTGCGCATGACGCAGAAGAACAACTTCACCACCGGCCAGGTGTACGACGCGGTGATCAACCGCGAACGGCGCGGCGACTACCTCGGCGGCACGGTGCAGGTGATCCCGCACATCACCGACGAGATCAAGAGCCGCATTCTCACGGCGGCGGAAGACTGCGACATCCTGATCGGCGAGATCGGCGGCACGGTGGGCGACATCGAGAGCTTGCCCTTCCTCGAGGCCATCCGCCAGTTCCGCTGGGACCGCGGCCGCGAGAACGTGCTCTACATCCACCTGACGCTGGTGCCGTTCATCTCCGCCGCCGGCGAGGTGAAGACCAAACCCACGCAGCACAGCGTCAAGGAGCTCACCGGGCTCGGCATCCAGCCCGACATTCTGCTCTGCCGCACCGACCGCATCCTCGACGTCAAGATCAAGTCGAAGATCGCCCACTTCTGCAACGTCGACGAGCGCTCCGTCATCACCGCCAAGGACGTCGAGTGCATCTACGAGGTGCCGCTGGTGCTGCACGACGAGGGGCTCGACGAGCGCGTGGTCGAGAAGCTCAACATGTGGACCGGCGCGCCCAACCTGGCCAAGTGGCAGCGCGTGGTGCAGGTGGCGAAGAGCGACCGCGAGCGGGTGCGCATCGCCGTGGTCGGCAAGTACGTCGACCTCGCCGATTCCTACAAGAGCCTCAACGAGGCACTGGCGCACGGCGGCATCGCCAACGAGTGCGCGGTGGAGCTCGATTTCGTCGACTCCGAGAAGATCGAGCAGGACGGGTTCCCCGACACGCTGACGCGCGCCGACGCGATCCTGGTGCCGATGGGGTTCGGGCCGCGCGGCACCGAGGGCAAGATCTCCGCGGTGCGTTACGCGCGCGAGGAGAAGGTGCCGTTCTTCGGCATCTGCTTCGGCATGCAGATGGCCGTGATCGAGTTCGCGCGCAACGTCTGCGGCCTGGCCGGCGCCAACTCGACCGAGGTCGATCCGCAGACGTCGTACCCGGTCATCGACCTGATGCTGGGCCAACGCGCCGTGACCCAGAAGGGCGGCACCATGCGCCTCGGCTCGTACCCCTGCGTGCTGGCCGAGCACTCGCTGGCGGCGCGCCTCTACGGCAAGCGCAAGATCAACGAGCGCCACCGCCATCGCTACGAGTTCAACAACGCCTACCGCGAGCAGCTGATCGGCAAGGGCCTCATTCTGAGCGGCGTGGCGCCCGACGACTCGCTGGTCGAAATCGTCGAGCTCGCCGATCACCCGTGGTTCCTCGGCTGCCAGTTCCATCCCGAATTCAAATCGCGCCCGGTCGACTGCCACCCGCTGTTCAAGGGCTTCATCCGCGCCGCCCTGCAGCACAAGCAGCAGACCGCCAGCATGCCGCTGCTGCGCGCGGTGCCCGCGGCGCACTGAGATGGCGGAACGCCGCGAGGTGGCGGTGGGTTCGGTGCGCGTCGGCGCCGGGCGGCCGCTGGTGTTCATCGGCGGCCCGTGCGTCATCGAGAGCCGCGACAGCGTGCTGCGCCACGCCGCGGCGCTCAAGGCGATCACCGACCGCCTCGGCATTCCGTTCATCTACAAATCGTCGTTCGACAAGGCCAACCGCACCTCCATATCCTCGTATCGCGGCCCCGGCATCGACACCGGTCTCGCCATCCTCGCCGAGGTGCGGCGCGAGATCGGCGTGCCGGTGGTGACCGACGTGCACGAGCCGCAACAGGCGCGGGCCGTCGCCGAGGTCGTCGACCTGCTGCAGACGCCGGCGTTCCTCTGCCGGCAAACCGATTTTCTGCTCGCCGTCGCGGCCGCCGGCAAACCGGTGAACATCAAGAAGGGGCAGTTCCTGGCGCCGTGGGACATCGGCCCGATGCTGGAGAAGGTCGCGACCAGCGGCAACCGCCAGCTGCTCGTCACCGAGCGCGGCGCGAGCTTCGGTTACAACAACCTGATCAGCGACATGCGCGCGCTGCCGGTGATGGCGGAGTTCGGCTACCCGGTCGTGTTCGACGCCGGCCACAGCGTGCAGCTGCCGGGCGGGCAGGGCGCCGCCTCGGGCGGTCAGCGCCAGTTCATCCGCCCCCTGGCGTGCGCCGCCGTGGCCGTGGGCATCGACGCGCTGTTCCTCGAAACGCACGAGGATCCCGATCACGCCTTGAGCGATGGCCCCAACTCGTACAAGCTCGCCGAGCTCCCGGCCCTGCTCGCCGAGCTCAAGCGCATCGATGCCATTGCCAAGGAAAGCTAGGCGCCCGCCGCTGGTCAGCCGCGCCACCGACAGCGAGGTCGTGCGCCAGGCGCGCCGCGTCCTCGCCATCGAGGCGGCCGGGATTCTCGCTGTCAGCGGCCGCCTCGACGAGCGCTTCGATCGCGCCGTCGAGCTGCTCGGCACCTGCACCGGCAAGGTCGTCGTCACCGGCATGGGCAAGTCGGGCCAGATCTGCCGCAAGATCGCCGCGACGATGGCCAGCACCGGCACGGCGGCGGCGTTCCTGCATCCCGCCGAGGCGGTGCACGGCGATTTCGGCCTGGTCGAGAAGGGCGACGTCATCCTGGCGCTTTCGCACAGCGGCGAGACCGAAGAGCTGCTGCGCCTGCTGCCGCTGTTCGAGCGCAACGGGCTGCCCGTCGTCGCCATTACCGGCGCGGTGCGCTCGACGCTCGGCCGCGCCGCCGACATCGCGCTCGATACCAGCGTGCCCGAGGAAGCCTGCCCGCTCGGCCTGGCGCCGACGACCAGCACCACCGCCGCGTTGGCGCTCGGCGACGCGCTCGCCGTCGCGCTGCTGCAGCGCAACGGCTTCACCGAGACGGACTTCGCCCTGTTGCATCCCGCCGGCAGCCTGGGGCGCCGGCTGCTCAAGGTCGAAGACCTGATGCACGTCGGCGACACCCTGCCGTTGGTCACCGCCGCCACCTCGTTTGCCGACACGCTGCACGAGATGACTTGCAAGCGGTTCGGCACCACCGGCGTCGTCGACGGGCGCGGCAAGCTGGTCGGGGTGGTGACCGACGGCGACCTGCGCCGTGGCCTGGCGCGCACGACGGAGATCGAGCGCTTGACGGCGTCGGACCTCATGACCCGCAACCCGAAGACCATCGAAGGCGGCGCGCTCGCCGGCCGCGCGGTGGCGCAAATGGAGCGCCACAACATCACCTCGCTGTTCATCCTCGAACCGCGCACGCGCCGTCCCATCGGCATCGTCCACCTGCACGACCTGCTGAAGGCCGGAGTCTGATCGGCGCCCGCCATGGGCTCGCGCCGCTGGTATAGGCGCTCGCCGGCGCTGCGGCGTTGGCTGCGCCGCCGCAAGGCGGCCAGTGTCTATTGGCTGGTGCGCACCGCGCTGTGGCTGCCGCGCCAGGTGAGCCTGCCGCGTGCCCTGGCGATCGCCGACCGCCTCGGCAAAGCCGCCTACCTCCTGCTCGGCTCCACCCGCCGCCTGGCCCTCGAGCACATCGGCCTCGCCCTCGGCGACACCCTGTCGCCCGCCGAGCGGGTGCAGACCGTGCGCGCCTCGTTTCGCAATCTCGCCCGCTGTTTCGTCGAGATCGCGCACTTCGACACCATCCGCGACCAGATCGATACCTACGTCGACACCGAGGGGTGGCAGCACATGGAGGCAGCCCTGGCGCGCGGGCGCGGCACCATCGCCATCACCGGCCACATCGGCAACTGGGAACTGCTGGCCGCCTACTGCGCCCTGCACGGCATTCCCGTCGGCGCCATCGCCCGGCGCATGCGCGACCCGCGTCTCGATGCCCTGATCGTCGACTTCCGCGCCAAAAGCGGCGTCGAGACCATCCTGCGCGAGTCGCCCGGATCGAGCCGCCATATTCTCAAGATCCTGAACAACAACGGCTTTCTCGCCCTGCTCATCGATCAGGACACGCGGGCGCCGTCGCTTTCCGTGCCCTTCTTCGGCCGCCCGGCCCGCACCCCGGCAGCGGCCGCCGTGCTCGCCCTGCGCCGCGACTTGCCGGTCGTCGCCCTGTTCATGCAGCGGCGGCCAGAGGGCGGGCACCGCCTCACCGTGCTGCCGCCCATCGAGCTGCCGCACAGCGGCGATCGCCGCGCGGACACCCTCGCCCTGACCCGGCGCTTCAACGAGGTCCTCGAGGACTGTGTGCGGCGCAACCCGGCGGAATGGGTGTGGTGGCACCGCCGCTGGCGCCGCGGGCCGATTTCTCGGCTTGATCTGGACCATGAAATTCAATACTCGAAGGCTGATTCGTTCTAAGTCGACGCTGCAATGGACATGAAGATGGCGCCTGATCCCCGCCTGGTCGAGCTGTTCAGCTACTACCGCGACGCGGAGCTGCACGGCTCGAATCTGCTGCTGCGCCTGATGAAGCTGATGGACGATCCCGATGCGCAGGTGAAGTTGGCGCTGCACCTGTCGGAGGAGACGCACCACGCCTGGCTGTGGACCAAGCGCATCACCGACATGGGTGGTGTGCCGATGCGTCTCGATGACGGCTACCAGAAGCGCATCGGCATGCGCACCGTGCCGCGCTCGCTGGTGGACCTCCTGGCGCTGACCATCGTCGTCGAAGAGCGCTCGTTCGCCCGCTACCAGGAGCACGCCGCGCGCTCCGGGGTGGACGAGGAGACGCTGGCGATCCTGCGCGAGGTGACCAAAGACGAGAAGTGGCACATCGCCTGGGTGAAGGGAAAGCTCGACGAGATCGCGGCGGCCGAGGCGGGCGGGCGCGAACGCGCCGAGCAGATGATGACCCGCTATCGCGAGATCGACCGCATCGTGTACGGCGAGCTCGCGGCGAAGGAGCGCGCCGCGTTTGGCGACCCCGTGGTCGCCACCACCCGGTGACCCAGGACCCGCAGTCGCCGGCGCTGCAGAGTTATCAGCGCGCCGGCCGGCTCGAATACGCCGCCTTCCGCCTCTTCTACCTGCTGTTCGCGGCCTTGCCCTGGCGCGTCGCGCAACGCGCCGGCGCCGCGTTGGGCACCCTGCTGTACGGCGTCGCCCGGTCGCAGCGGCGGGTGGCGCTGCACAATCTCGCCATCGCCTTCCCCGACAAGAGTGAAGCCGAGCGCCGCGCCATCCTGCGCCGCTCGTGCCGCAACCTCGGTCGCGTCGTCGCCGAGTTCTGCCAGATGCACCGGCTGACGCCCGAATCGGTCGGCGCCCACATCACCATCGCCGATCCCGCGGCGTGGCAGCGCGCGCTGGCGATGGCGCGCGACTGCGGCGCGGTGATCCTCACCGGCCACTTCGGCAACTGGGAGTTGCTCGCCTACGCCCACGGCCTGCTCGGCCATCCGATCACGCTCGTGCACCGGCCGATGCGCAACCACCTCGTCGACGACGCGATCACGGCGGTGCGGGCGCGCGCCGGGACGCGTTCGCTGCCCAAACGCGCCGCGGCCAAATCGGTCATCCGCGCCCTGCGCGCCGGCGCGCTCGTCGCCATCCCGGCCGACCAGAACCAGACACGCCGCTTCGGCGTCTTCGTCGACTTCTTCGGTCTGCCCGCATCGACGACCGCGGGTCCGGCGCGCCTGGCGATGATCACCGGCGCGCCAGTGCTGCCGGTGTTTCTCGTCCGCGAAGGCGAATCGGACCGCCACCGCCTCGAGATCCTCCCGACAGTGGAAATGGTCGACACCGGCGACCGCGACGCCGACATCCGCACCAACACCCAGCGCTGTAGCGACGCCATCGAAGCGATGGTGCGCGCCCATCCCGACCAGTGGGTCTGGTTCCACAAGCGCTGGCGCACCCGCCCCGAGGGCGAGCCGCGGCTGTACTGAGCGGGCCCGTGTTCAGCCCGCCCCGCCGGAGCGGAAGTCGAAGAGGACTTTCACCGCGCCGTTGCCGCCCTGGTTGTAACAGGTGAGGAACGCGTCGCGGTATTCGTCGAGGCGGAAGCGGTGGGTGATGATCGGCGTGACGTCGATGCGCTTGGTGCGGATGAACTCGAAGTACCACGCCATGGCGTGCTGGCGCCGGCCCTCGTATTCCTCGATGCCGAAGGCGTTCGATCCGATGAGGGAGATTTCCTTGAAGTACATCGGTGTCCATTCGAAACGCCGCGGTACCTCGACGCCGGTGATGACGATGCGCCCGCGCGAGCACACGGCGCGCACACCGACTTCGAGCGTTTCGGGCAGCGCCACCGAGTCGTAGATCACGTCGACGCCGCCGTTGAGCATCGGCAGCCCGCGCCAGGGCTTTTGCACCTCGGCGCGTGTGGCGCGCGCGATGGCCTCGATGAGCGCGGCGGTCGGCCGATGAGCGAAGACTTCCTCGGCACCCAGGCGCCGCGCCAGCTCGGCCTGGTGCGGGTAGCGCGCCACGGCCAGCACGCGCACGTCGGGATGCAGGGCGCGTAGGATGGCGATATTGAGCAGCCCGAGCGTGCCACAGCCGTAGACCAGCGCGACGCCGCCGCGCGGCGGCGGGTGGTGCAGGGTGGCGTGCAACGAGACGGAAAACGGGTCGGCGAGCACGGCGGCGTCGTCGCTGACCTCGTCGGGCACCGGGATGCACATCGACTCGTGCGCCGGCAGCTGCGTCGCATAGCCGCCGGTGGCCGTGCTGCTGTTGCCGGTGTGAATCCCCGGTGCCAGCGCGCCGCGCGTGAAGTTGCTGCACTGCGCCAGCTCGCCGCGCTGGCACCACTCGCACAACGGCAGCCGGCGCGTGACGCACGACAGCCACGGATTGAGCACCACGCGGTCGCCGACCTTGCACTGCGTGACGTCGGGGCCGACGCGTTCGACGATGCCCACCACCTCGTGGCCGAGCACCTGCGGAAACGAGATCAACGCGGTCATCGGGTTGTCGAGCGCGCCGTTGAGAAAGACCTGCTTGTAGTCGCTGCCGCACAGGCCGCAGAGCCTGGTCCGAAGCACCACCCAATCGGGCGCCGGCAGGGCGGGATCGGGAATCTCGCCGAGCTGCATCGGCGCGGTGCGGCCGACGAAGGCGCGCGGCGAGAAGGCGCTGAGGATCCGCGTCAGCGCCAGACGCGGCAGGCTGTTCTCGAAGACGAGGGCTTTCATGCCGCGCAACCTATCCGCCGCGCCGGGGACTTTTCAATCGCGCCCACCGCGGCGCTGGCCGACCACCGCGCGGCTTGGTAAGCAGGGCGGCCATGGGCGGCGAGCGACAAGTGGTGATCATCGGCGGCGGCATCGTCGGCCTGTCGACGGCGCTGGCGTTCGCCGAGGCGACGCCGCCGGTGTTGCCGCTGGTGCTGGAGAAGGAGGCGCAGGTCGCCGCGCACCAGACCGGGCACAACAGCGGCGTGATTCACTCCGGCATCTACTACAAACCCGGCTCGCTCAAGGCGCGCTACACCGTCGACGGCTCGCGCCAGCTGGTGGCGTTCTGCCAGCGCTACGGCATCGCGCACGAGATCTGCGGCAAGGTGGTGGTGGCGACCGACGCGGCGGAGGTGGCGCGCCTGGAGGAACTGCACCGCCGCGGCGTGGCGAATGACGTGCCGGGCGGCGTCGAGCTGATCGGTCCCGAGCGCTTGCGCGAGCTCGAACCACACGCCGCCGGCATCAAGGCGCTGCATTGCCCGGGCACGGGGATCGTCGACTACATCGGTGTCGCGAACCGCTACGCCGACCTGGTGCGCGAGCGCGGCGGCGAGGTGCGCACAGGCGTGCGGGTGCTCACCATCGCGCGCGACGGCCGCGACTGGGTGATGGAGACCAGCGGCGGCGCCGTGCGCGCGCGCCACCTGATCAACTGCGCCGGCCTCTACTCCGACTGGATGGCGCGCCGCGCCGGCTCGCAGCCCGCCGTGCGCATCGTGCCCTTCCGCGGCGAGTACTACAGCCTCGCCAAGAACCGCGAGCATCTCGTCAAGGCGCTGATCTACCCCGTGCCCGACCCCGCCTTTCCATTTCTCGGCGTGCACTTCACGCGCATGGTGCGCGGCGGCGTCGAGGCTGGTCCGAACGCGGTGCTGAGCCTCAAGCGCGAGGGCTATCGCAAGACCGATTTCGACGCCGCCGAGGCATGGGACACGCTCAGCTTCCCCGGCTTCTGGCGCCTCGCCGCCAAGTACTGGCGCACCGGCGCGGGCGAGTTCTACCGCTCGTTCAGCAAAGCGGCCTTCGTGCGCGCCCTGCAGCGACTGCTGCCGGAGCTGCGCAGCGAGGACCTGCAGCCCGGCGGCGCCGGCGTGCGCGCGCAGGCGATCGACCCGGGCGGTGCACTGGTCGACGACTTCAGCATCCAGGCCTTCGACGACGTCATCCACGTGCTCAACGCGCCCTCACCGGCCGCCACTGCGTCGCTGCCCATCGGACAGGCCATCGCCGCGCAGGCGCGCCAACACTTCGGCTGGTGAACGATCGCGCCGGCCGCCGTCCGGCGCCCGCCCGCGGGGCGGCCGCACTGAACTGGCTGGCACGCCATCCCCTCGCCGCCTGCCTGCCGATCCAGGCGGCGATGCTCTTCGCGCACCTGACCTTGCTGCCGACCTGGGGCGATGAGCAAGCCACGCTGGTGAGCAGCGCGCTGCCGCTCAATGACCTGCTGAGCACGCTGCGCGGCAATGTTCACCCGCCGCTGTATCTGCTGCTCGTCGGCGCCTGGTTGCAGCTGCCGTGGTGGGGTTCCCCCATCGCCCAGGCGCGCGCGCTGTCGGCAGTCTGCGTGTTGCTCGCGCTGCTGGCCGTCGATCGCTGTTGGCTGCGCGACCTCGACCGCGCCAGTCGCTGGTGGTTTCTCGCCGTGTGGACCCTCTCGCCCGCGCTGCTGCTCTACGGCCGCATGGCGCGCAGTTACGGCCTTCAACTGCTCCTCGCCACGTTGGCGCTGCACTGGGGATGGCAGTGCGCGCGCGCGCCGTCGCGCTGGCGTGGGCAGCTGGCCTATGTCGTCGCGCTGACGCTGCTGCTCTACACGCACTATTTGCCCGGGGTCGCGGTCGGTATCGGCGTCGCGCTGGTCCTGGCCGGACAGCTCTGGCGCACGCGCGACACGGCATGGCTGCGTCCGCTGCTGCTGCCGCCGCTGCTGTGCGCAGTGGCCTACCTGCCCTGGCTGTCGGCGTTCGCCGGCGCAGTGGAGCGCGTCGGCCACGCCACGGTCTATCACCTGATGCCCAATCGGGTGCTCGAGACCATCGCCACGCTCGCGTTCACGTTCACGTCGCTGACGTTCGGCGAGGCGCATTCGCTCTGGAGTCTCGGCGCCGCGCTGCTGCTCGCGCCGGCGGTGCTGGCGCTGCTCGGCACTGCACTGCGCCGGCCGCCGGCGTGGTTGGTACTCGTCGGTCCAGCCGCTGTGATCGCCTATGTCGCCGCGGCGCAGTGGGTTTCATACGCCTTCGTCGGCGCGCGTCTGTTGTTCCTGGCGCCGTTCTATTGGTTGCTGCTGGTGCGCGGGCGGCGCCGGTTGGGCGCGTTCGGCACTCTCGCGCTGGCCGGCATCTGCTGCGTCGGGTTGATGTCGATGGTGCACTATTGGCGGCAAGAGGGGTTCCTCAATCAGGCCTACGTGATTCCGTTCGAGGCCATTGCCGCGCGCATTCGCACCGTCTCGGAGGGAGCGCCGACGACGGTGATCATCGACCACCACAGCACCAACCTGACGCCGATCGTGCCTTTCCTGCCCGATAGCGCTGCGGTGCTGCTGCTCGACGGCGACGCCGCGGCGCGCGCGGCCGAAACACGCGCGGGTGCGGCGGCGGACGCCGTCATGTGGTTCGCGCGCGGGACGCACGACGCGTCGGCAGAGCATCTGGACGCCCGCGTCGAAGCGGCGTTGGCCGCGCGCTACTCGGTGCAGCGGCACCCCTTCGCGCCCTACTCGGCGATCGATCGAGCCGGCATGCGGCTCGCCGGTTGGGCCGAGCGACCGACGCATGCGGTCGAGCTGCTCGAGCTGCACCGGTTGCCCGTTGGACGCCCGCCGGAGCGGTGATAAGGTCCGCCCGCGCTCGCGAACGCACCCGCACGCGGCGGGCTCGCACAGGGCAGGGCGCAGGGGAGGGGAGCACGCATGAACCCACGACTGATCACCATCATCATCGGCGCCGTCACACTCGTCTTCGGCCTCTGTGGCCTCATTTTCCCCGAGTTCGTCATGAGCCGGGTGATCGGTACGGCCGTGCTGCAATCGTTCTCGGCCAACTTCGTCATCGGCGAAGTGCGCGCCGCCTACGGCGGCCTGTTCACCGTCATGGGCGTCTACACGCTGTTGTCGGCGATGGATCCGGCGCTGCACCGCTCCCGCCTGCTCTTCCTCGGCCTGCTCTGGCTCGGCCTGTGCGGTGGCCGCCTGATCGGTGTCGTCGTCGACGGCAGCCCCGGTCTGA
>CAYVUV010000409.1:0-21220 GCA_964455095.1 uncultured Binatia bacterium (SeqCode) | reverse complement strand
GCTGCGCTCCAAGTCATGGCCGCCAGTTGCCCGTGCAATCGCCGAATGCCAATGCGACGAAATCCTGGCCGGCAGCGGGCGCGGCGAGGGGCTGGTAGGCGATGGTGGCGGGGACGCAGAGGCTGGCACCGATCTGCGCCGGCGCGACCTGCTGATTCGTGGCGGCGCTGGCGGCGGGGACGAAGACGAAGTCGGAGCCGCAGAGGTCGGCGACCGGCAGGCTACTGCGCAGACCGACGACCAATTGCAGGACGCGCACGGCGTCGAGCGAGCTGATCGTGCCGTCGCCGGTGACGTCGCAGGCGAGCGCCTGCGCGGCGTCGAAGCTGCGCAACTTGACCGCTACCTGCAGGATGCGCGCGGCGTCGAGCGAGGTGACGGCGGCGCCGCTGCCGCGCCGGCTCGGGCGCAGCGTCAGGTCCGCCGCGAGCGGCGCCGCGACAGCGAAGGCGCCGCCAGCGTCGCTCAGCGCGCCGTTCCCCATGGTTACGTCGCTCACGGGCTGTCCACTGGCGTAGTAGCGCACCTGGCCGGCGACCAGCGCGGTCGGCGCCGGCGTGGCGGTGGCCGTCGGCGCCGGTGTCGGCAGCGCGCCCTTGCTGATGGTGAACGCGTCGCGCACGACTGCCGCGTCGTTGACGAAGCGAGCGGTGAGCACGTCGCGGTCGACATCGAGCACGAGCGAGCCGCGCTCGTTCAGCGACACCGCCATGGCGGGATGGTCGAGCGCGCCGCCGCTCGCCTGCGCGCCACTGCCGGCGACGACGTACACGGCGCCCTGGTGCGGGGCCAGGCCGGGCGATGCCTTGTGGTATGGACCCGGGCCGCCGTCGAGGCGCATCCCCGCAGTGAGCGTCGACGAGCTGCCGTAGTGGCCGTCGAGCAGCACGCTGCGCTCGTAGGCGTGACTGTGGCCGCTGAGCACCAGGTCGACGCCGTAGGCCTCCAGGATCGGCAGCGCGTTCTGCCGCATCTGGATCAGCTCGGTCGCGACGTCGGAGTCGTGCGAGCCCTTGCTGTAAGGCGGATGGTGCCAGAAGGCGATCACCCAATCGGCGTCTGCCGCCGCGAGATCGTCCGCCAGCCAGGTCAACATGGCACCGCTCGGGCTGCGGCTGGTCTCGTACGAGTCGAGACAGACGAAGTGGACGCGTCCGTAGTCGAAGGCGTAGTAGGCCTCGGTGCCCGAGACGACGCCGCCGGCCTCGCCCGCGCTCGGCAGCGTGAAGATGTCGTAGTACGGACCGCTCTGCGTCGCCGAGTCGGCGCTCTGCCCGTCGTGGTTGCCGAGCGTCGGCCAGAGCACGCTGGCGCGCAGCAGCGCCGGGTACACGTCGAACAACCCGATCTGGTATTCCGCATCGGTGCCGCTGGTGTAGGCGTTGTCACCCAACATCAGCCAAAGATCGGGGGCGACGCCGCCGGCGAATGAAAGGAAGGCGTCGCGCACGGCGCGCGCGCCGGCTCCGCCGGTGCCGCTGTCGCCCACCACCCAGATGCGCGTCGGCTTTGCCGTGCCGGGCGGCGGCGCGGTGCGGAAGCTGTGGGCGGCGTCGCCGCCGGCCAGCACTTCGGCCGTATCGCCAACGGAGTAGTAGTAACGCGTGTCGGCACTCAGGCCCGACAGGGCGACGGCGTGCTCGGTGGTTGCTGCCGCGTCGGCGGCGCTGGCGATCAGCGCCTCCGGCGCGCTGCCGTAACGCACCCGGCTGTCGGTCGGATAGTCGGTGCGCCAGCGCACGACCACGCCGGTCGCCTGGCCGCGCTGCAGATAGGGTCCGCGCACGACCTGCGCCGCGCCGTCCGAGCCGATCAGCTCGAGGTCGAAGCTGATGTCCGAGCTGGTGGAGCTCGACTGATGCAGTTCGACGGCGAGCAGGTTGGAGCCCTCGCGCAGCAGGGCGGCGTCGACGATGCTGGAGTAGAAAATCGACTCGTCGGCGCCGCCGATTGCCACCAGCGCCTGCGTCGCAGCGGCGATCGCTCCGGAGGGCAGGTTGTCGCGCCGCACCTCGCTGCCATTGAGAAACACGCGCGCCCCGTCGTCGCGCAGCAAGCGCAGCGAAAGTCCGCGCAGGTCGGCTGCGCCCGCGATCGTGAAGGTGTGGCGGAAGTAGGTGGTAATCGCCTTGGCGGCCGGGTTGGCGCCATAGCTTACCAGCGTCGCTTCGTCGCCGTCGCCGTAACCGAGTTGCGCCGGACCGAAGGCCCACGTGTGGTCGTCGAAGGCCGGGTCGGTCCAGGTTGCCGCCGGGCTGGCGCCGCCGTCGAGGTAACGCCAGGTGCTGCCGCGCGCGACCAACGTCGTATTGGCGGCGGCTGCCGCGGACGCCACCAGCACCGCGCCGGCGAGCAGCACGGCACAGCGACACAGCGAGGCAAGTCTGGACAGCACGCTTTCATTCTCGCAGGCCGCCTGCCCCACCGCCACGAAGAATCTGCGCCACGAGGCTTTGCCCGGCAATCCGCGAAGGAAGTTCCTCGCTCCTCGGTCGCATCTACTCCGCACTTCCTAGGCCTTTGGGAGGGCGACGCTCCCGCGGAGCCTTCTGCCACATTGAGCCTCGGCTCGGGGTCGGAGTCGGTATCGGCATCGGGATCGATCAGTGCCACGGATCGTTTCCTTCGATTCCGATAGCGATTCCGACCCCGACTCCGATGGGATCAAACGCTCCGGGGGGCGGATCCCCGCCGCGCTGATCGTTGCCCTTCGAAGCTCACAGTAACCGCGACACCAATCCGAGCAGCGCGCCGCCCGCGACGACGCTGGCCAGTTGCCCGGCGGCATTAGCGCCGAGGGCGTGCATGAGCAGGAAGTTGTCGGGGTCTTCCTCGTGCGCGATCTGGGCCGCCAGGCGTGCGGCCATCGGAAACGCACTGATGCCCGCGGCGCCGAGGAGCGGATTGAGGCGCCGGCCGCTGAGCACGCACAGCAGCTTGCCGAGCAGCAGCCCGCCGACCGTGTCGATCACGAAGGCGGCAAAGCCGAGCCCCAGGATCAGCAGCGTATCGAGCCGCAGGAAGTGGGAGGCCTCCATCGTCGCGCCGATGCAGAGCCCGAGCAGCAGCGTGCTGATGTTGATCAGCTCGTTCTCGGCCGCGCGCGCCAGCCGTTCGGTGACGCCGCTCTCGCGCAGCAGGTTGCCGAACATCAACATGCTGACCAGCGGCGCGGCCGCCGGAACCAGCAAGCTGACCAACACCGTCGTCGCGATCGGGAACAGCACGCGGGCGCGGCGCGACACCGGCCGCGGCGTGTACGCCATCTGGATGCGGCGTTCGGCGGGCGTCGTCAGCAGCCGCATCAGCGGTGGCTGGATGAGCGGGATCAGGCTCATGTACGAATACGCCGCCACCGCGATCGGCGCGAGCAGGTCGGGCGCCAGCTGAACCGCGACGAAGATCGAGGTCGGCCCGTCGAGCGCGCCGATGACGCCGATCGAAGCGGCCTGTGGCAGCGAGAAACCGAGGGCCACCGCCAGCAGCAGAGTCGTGAAGATGCCGACCTGCCCGGCCAAACCGAGCACCAGCAGCGACGGACGGGCCAACAGCGGGCTGAAGTCCAACATCGCGCCGACGCCGACGAAAATCAGCAGCGGGAACAACTCGGTGTCGATACCAAACCGCTGCAGCACCGCGAACAAGCCGTCACCGGCCGTCATGCCATGCAGCGGCAGGTTGGCGACCAGACATCCGAAGCCGATCGGCACCAGGAGCAACGGCTCGTAGCGCTTGCTGATGGCCAGCCCGATCAGTGCCGCGCCCGCCGCCATCATCACCAGGTGCGCCGGGCTGAGCGCCGTGAGACCAGCGAGGAGGTCAGTGATGCGCAGCGAGCCGGTCATCGTCGAGCCCGTCACCGGCTAGTCGGCGGCATAGCGGAGCAACGGGTCGCCGTGCTGCACGCGCTGGCCGACGCGGACAAGGACCGCCTCGACGCGTCCGGCACGCGGGGCGCGGATCGTGTTCTTCATCTTCATGGCTTCGATCATCACCAGCTCCTGGCCGGCAACCACCTGACTGCCCGACTGGACGTGTACGGCGCCGACGACTCCTGGCAACGGCGCGGGAACGGATCGAGTGTCAGCAGTGCTCGGGCTGACGACCCGCGCCGAACTGGCCCTGGCTCCGACCGGCGCGCGCGGCGCCGCCGCTGGGGCGATGGGCGTGACGCCGGCCACGGACGGCGTCTCGGCCGGCCAGACCTCGAAACGCTGGCCGTCGACCTCTGCGATGATCGGGCGAGCCCTCAGGTCACCGACCTCGACCGCGAAGCGGCGACCGTCCACCTCCACCGTGTGCTTCATCGCCGCGGCCGCCAGCGTGTCAGCCCGGCGGTGCGCATGGCGATCTGCCAGGGGCTCAGCCCGGACGGCTCGGCGCGCGAGGATGTCGCGGCGCCGCGCTGTGCCAAAGCCACGGCCACCGCCGCCGCGGCGGCCCGTGCGCGCAGCGCCTGTTCGTCTGATGCGGCAGTCGACGCGACGACCGGCGCCTCGGCGGTGAGGCGCACCAACAGGCTGATCAGCGCCCCGACCAGGAGGAGCACCAGCCCCACCGCGGCCAGCGCGAGCAGCGCTATGACCGTCGCACTGCCGAGATCCGCGTCCATCTGGTCTGCTACCTACTGGGGCATGTTGCCGTGCTTGCGCGGCGGCGTCACGGCTTGCTTGTCGCGCAACGCGCCGAGGGCGGCGATCAGCTTCGGACGCGTCTCGCGCGGCTCGATGATGTCGTCGACGTAGCCGGCGGCGGCCGCGTGATACGGGTTGCCGAAGCGTTGGCGATAGTCGTTCTCCAGGCGGGTCCGCTCGGCGACCTGGTCGGCAGCCGCTTCGATCTGCTTGCGGTAGAGGATGTTGACCGCCCCTTCGGCGCCCATGACGGCGATCTCGGCGCTCGGCCACGCGTAGGTGACGTCGGCGCCGAGGAACTTGCTGCTCATCACGACATAGGCGCCGCCATAGGCGCGGCGCGTCACGGTGCTGATCTTCGGCACCGTCGCCACGGCATAGGCATAGAGCAGCTTGGCGCCGTGGCGAATGATGCCGCGGTGTTCCTGCTCGACCCCCGGCAGGATGCCTGGTGAGTCGACGAACGTCACCAGCGGCAGGTTGAAGCAGTCGCAGAACTGGACGAAGCGCGCCATTTTATCGGCCGCGTCGATGTCGATGACCCCAGCCATGACGCTGGGCTCTTGACCGACGATCCCGACGCTGAAGCCGCCCAGGCGAGCCAACCCGATGATCGCATTGCGTGCCCAACGCGGCTGCAGTTCGACGAACGAGCCGGCATCGACCACCCGCTCGATCACCGCGTGCATCTCGTACGCGACGCTGCGGTCGAGCGGCACGATCGAGTTGAGCGCCTCGTCCATGCGCTGGGGATCGTCGCTCGGCGGCGCGAACGGCGGACTCTCGACGTTGTTCGACGGCAGGTAGCCGAGCACCCGCCGGCACAGCGCCAGCGCTTCGGCCTCGCTCGCGGCCCCCAGATGCGCCACGCCGGTGGAGGTCAGATGCACCTCGGACCCACCCAGCTGTTCGACGTCGATCACCTCGCCGGTCACCGTCTTGATCACCTCGGGTCCGGTGAGAAACATGAACGAGTGCTGCTCGACCATGATGATCAGGTCAGTGAGGGCAGGCGAGTAGGCGGCGCCGCCGGCACACGGTCCGAGCATCACGCTGACCTGCGGAATCACCCCGGAGTAGCGCGCATTGCGCTGAAAGAGCTCCGCATAGCCGCCCAGGCTGCGCACGCCTTCCTGGATGCGCGCGCCGCCCGAGTCGATGAGCCCGACGATCGGCGCGCCGTCGCGCAGGGCCAGATCCATCAGGCGGCAGATCTTGCGGCCCTGCATCTCGCCGAGGGTGCCGCCGAAGACGGTGAAATCCTGCGCATACACGAACACCGTGCGACCGTCGACCTGCCCGTAGCCGGTGACCACGCCGTCGCCGGCGATGCGCTCGGTCGTCACACCCAGCTCGTCACCCTGGTGGGTCAGGAACGGCTCCAACTCGTTGAACGAGCCGGGATCGAGCAACAGGTCGAGACGCTCGCGCGCCGTCAGCTTGCCCTTCTCGTGTTGCGCCGCGATGCGCTGGGCTCCGCCGCCGAGACGCGCCTTGTCGCGCATGGCGCGCAGCTCGAGGATGCGCGGATCATCGGCCATGACGATGTCTAGTTACGCCAGTCTGGGCGACTGCGCCAGCGAGGCGCGGGCATCGGTGGCAATGATCTGACGCGGCTGACTGCTCCTTGGCTACACGCGCGCAAACCGTTGCCGCTGCAACCATAGGACGATCGCAAACGCGGCCAGCATCACCGCGACTCCCGTCGTGGATAGAGCAGGGACTTCCATCGGCACTGGATCCGGCGAGATGCGGAAGGCGACGAGGTTATTGCTGTTGGCGCCGACCGCGTAGAGGTGACGCGAGTCGGGGCTGACGACGATGGAAAAGACGTCGCTCAGCGGCGCGTCGCGGCGCTCGGAGAACGTCAGCCGCCCGTCCGGCGCGCGGCGAAAGGCGGTGATGTCGTCGTCGCCGAGACTGCCGACGAAGACGAACGCGCCGTTGCCGGTGGCGGCGATGGCGCGCGGTTCCGTAATTCCCGTTCCGACATTCTCCTGCTGCACCAGGGTGAGCGCACCCGGAGTGCTGCCCGCGCGCAAGAGCCCGATGGCGCCGAAGACGTGGTCGGGTCCCGAATGCACGTCCGCCGTTGCGTACACGTCAGCCCCGTTGACGAAGACGGTGACCGCGCCAGTCGAGAAGAATTCGGAGAGGCCGACGGTCGCCTGCCCCAGGAACGTCAGCGCGCCGGTACCATCGCGCTCGAAGGTCACGAAGGTTCGGAAGCCGATGCCGTACAGACGGCTGCCGTCTGGGGTGAACGCCAGCGACGCCAAGGCGCGCATGGCGGTGACTCCAGCCACACCATCGGTCTCGACGTCGCGCACGCTCAAGGCGCCGCTGCTCGTGTCGCGATCGAAGGCGATCAGCACCGCTCCGTCGGCCCCGGCATACACGTTGTGCCCGTCGGGGCTGATGGCGATGGACGATACCGGTTGCGCCGCGCCCTGTGCCGCGCCGACTCCTGTGTATGCTGTCGTGAACGAGAGCTTTCCCGTCGCCGCATCGCGCCGAAACACGGCGATGGCGTCGTCATTTCCACTCACGACGTAGACGAACGAGCCGTCTGGGCTGACGGCGAGCTGGATCGGGCCGTCGAGCCCGTCCACCCCGTCCACCCCGTCGCGATGCGCCTCCAGGAAGGTCAACGCACCGGTTGAAATGTTGCGCGCAAATGCGGCGAGCGAATCGCCGATGACGCCAACGGCATACACATTGAGACCGTCGGGGCTGATCGCGACCCCGCGCGCGCCCAGCAGGCCTTCGACCCCGGCAACGCCCTCGCGTTCCTCGTCGACCAGAGTCAGTCTGGCTTCACTCGGCGCAGCCGACGCCATGATGGCCACGCTCAGCAACGCCGCCCAGGTTATCCGCGTTCGTCTCATGAGCTCCCTTGCACGCACGGTTGAGTACCGTTCAAATTCCGGCGCCCCGCGCGCCTTTGCCGGTTCCATCAACTCGAGTCAAGGCTTAGGGTCACCCCTGGGGGGCGGACCCATGCGCAAAGTGAAGAAGGGCGAACGCTTCGGCGCCGTGCTGGGCGCCATTCTCACGTTGGCGCAGCTGGGAGCAGGAGCGCCGACCGCCGTCGCGGCACCGCTCGCGCCAGCGCCGGAAATCGGCGTCACACCATCGAGCCAGTCGCTGGGGTGCCAGGGGGCATTCACGATTACCGTCGCCAGCGCGGGCCCGCCGGGCAGCACACTCGAGATCAGCGCGCTCACGCTGACCCACGGCTACAGCCAGGGCTACTACGGTGCCGGCTTCAGCTGGGACCTGGACGGCATCACGCCTCCGCTGTCGCTTCCGAGCGGCGCAACCGTGTCGATTCCCGTCACATTCGACGCCACTGGCCAAACCTTTCCGTCGCGGTTGGAGCTGCGGGTCGACAGCAACGCGGCGAATACCGCGCACCTGTTCCAGGTGCACTTCGGCGCCGCGCAGCAGGCATGCGAGGGGACGCCGACCCCGACGCCGACCTACACCCCGACCGCCACGATCAATCCGACCATCGAACCGACCGCCTGCGCTGGCGATTGCGACGACGACGGGCAGGTGACCATTGCCGAGCTCGTGTTGGGGGCAGACATCGCGCTGGGTCGGGACACCGCGGACCGCTGTAGTGCCATGGACCAGAATGGAGACCAGGCAGTGAGTCTGGTCGAGGTCGTTCGTGCCGTCAGGTCGGCCCTCGATGGCTGCTCGTGCGGCGACAGGGAAGTCATGGATCGATTCCCGAGCTGCGTCGCCGCCGAGACGGAAGGAAGCTGCCTGGCGGCGGGAGGTACCTGGACCCGCGTCGGCCTCAGCCTGGAGCCCGAATGTCTGTGCCCCACCGGACAGGATGGCTGCCCCTGCAGCCGCGCCACCGCCTGCCTGGGGGCTTGCGTCGGCCCGCTGGAAGGGCTTCCGCACGACTGTTCCGCCGCCCAGGGATCCTGCACGCACGCGCATCCGACAGTCGGCTGCCGATGCTGGTTCGACGAGAACGGGAACGCGCAACCCCTCTGCGCCGACTGATCCGCACCGCCCGCCCCCTTGCTTGAGAGCAGGGCACAGAACCAGTAGACGTGCCCCGCACCTGCGTTGCCGCGCCTCGGTTCGAATCTGATGGCCAATCCCGCCCATCTCCAAAAACTCCGCGAAGGGGTCACGGCCTGGAACGCGTGGCGCAAGGCCAACAGTCGCGGCAAGCGCAAGATCACCCCCGACCTCAGCGCGGCGCAGCTGAGTGGCGAGAACCTGCGCCGCTTCGATCTCACACGCGCCAATCTGTGGAAGGCGAAGCTCGCGAAGGCAAATCTTCGCGCTGCCGATCTGTCGTACGCGCAAATGAGCGAAGCCGACTTTTCCGGCGCCGACTTGTCCGGCAGTCAGGTGAAGTACGCCATCCTGAGCCGTGCCACGTTGATCGGGACGACGCTCCGGGGCGCGGACCTGCGCGGCACGAGTCTGCGCCGCGCGATCCTGCGCGGCGCGAACCTCACCGGCGCCAACCTGCGTCACGCCTCACTGGCCGAAGCCGACCTCGAAGGCGCGAAGCTCAAAGGTGTCGAGGTGTATGGCGCCGGCATCTGGGGACTGAAAGGAAAACCGGCCGACGAGTCGGGCCTGATCATCCAGGCCGACTTCGAGTCGCCCCCGCTCACGGTCGACGATCTCGAATCCGCGCAACTTCTCTTCGTCTTGCTCGACAATCCCAAGATCGCCGAGGTCATCGACACGTTGAGCAGCCGCACCGTGCTCATCCTCGGCCGCTTCACCCCGGCGCGGAAACTCGTGCTCGACGCCATCAAGACGCGCCTCATCGCACACAACTTCGTGCCGTTGCTGTTCGACTTCGCCAAGCCCCGCACCCGCGATCTCACCGAAACCGTCGCCAGCCTCGCCCACATGGCCTGCTTCATCATCGCCGACCTCACCGACGCAAAGAGCATCCCGCACGAGCTGAGCTTCATCGTCCCCTACCTTCCCTCCGTCCCCGTGCTGCCCCTCATCGGCGACGATGAGCGCCCGTACGCCATGTTCGAACACTTCACGCGCTATCGCTGGGTTCAGCCGGCGGTGAAGTACCGGAGCCTGGACCACCTGCTGTCGATCTTCGATGACCAGGTGCTGAAAGTCGGCTTCTGCGAATCGATGCGCAGCCGCGGCATCCGCCACCCGCGGCTACCGACGCCGGCGAAGAAGCGTATTGTCCGACCGAGTAGCGGTCGCCAGCCTTGACAACTGCGCTTTGCTGGCGAGCGTCCGGAACGCACGACCGCGTATGATCCGAGCGACGCTCGGCATCAAGTGCTCGGGGTGCCGGCTGTCACGCGGCGAACGGCCGAGAAGATATGCTCGTAGGGCGAATGGTGACAGCATCCGCCCACCATGTTGACGCTGATTTCCGTGGCGTCGGTGAACGTGAACATGCCGAAGGACCTACGGGAGTTCGTCGACCGGCAGACCAAGAAGGGTGGATTTGGAACCCCGACGGAATAGGTCGGCGATCTCATCCGGAAGGGGCTGCCGAGGAGACGTTCCTAGTCTTTTAGCTGCAACGCCGGCCAAACTAATAAGCTAAGAACGTCCCCAAGGGTTCCGGTTCGGGCGACTTCCAGCGTATCCAGAGTCATCTTCCCGGTCTGCGCATCGTCGCACCGTGAGCAAGTTCCCCAGTTCTTCGTAACCAAGCAGAATTCGGAAGATCACGACAACACGAAACAGCGAAAACACGAAACAGAAGTCAGGCAGTGAAGGGCTTCGATTCCGATTTCGTGATTCTCTGTCGCGTCTGGATTGGCGGGCAAAGCCGCTCAGGTGAGCCTGTCGAAGCCTCGTTCGCGAAAAAGTCGGCTTCTGCGAATCGAGGCGCAGCCGCGGAGTCCCCACCCCGCGCACGAGTCCAGGCGTGGCGACTCCTTCCATGACGAGCGCAGCGAGTAACCGCCCGTGAATCAAATCTCGCCCATGCGCGTCTATCTACGGCAGCGCAGGAGGAACGTATGGGCCGTGTGTTGCGTTGCTCGGTACTCTTTCAACTTCTTGTGGCGCCAGTCGCGAGCGCCGGGACGGCCGAATGGCGGCCGATCGGACCGCCGGGAGGTGCGGTCATGGCGATCGGGGTCGAGCCCGCCGATCCCGATCGGATCTTCGCGATCGTCAACTACAAGCTCTTTCGCAGCGATGACCGCGGGAAGAACTGGCAAGCGCTCGCGGTCGATGCTGCGCTGGCGCTCGCTTTCGCGGCGGATGGCGCGATCTTCGTCGGCGGCCCGGAGACGTCCTACCGCAGCACGGACAGCGGCCGCACCTGGCAAGCCCTCGCCGGCCTGCAAGGGCGCTTCGTGTTGGCATTGGCCGTCGACCCGCTCGCGAGCGACGGTGTCTACGCCATGACGAGCGTCGGGCTCCTCAAGAGCGTCGACGGCGGCTCGACCTGGCGCCCGACCGGAGACGACCTGCCGCTGCCGTCTGGTCCCCTCGCCGGGGCCCTGATTGCCGACGCGATCGAGCCGGGCACGCTCTACGCGCGGACCGCCGACCGCGTTTTCAAGAGTACGGACGCCGGGGCGACCTGGCGGCAATCGAGCTCCGGTCTGCCGACCGACTGCGGTCTCGAGTACCGCCTCGCTGACGACCCGACCCATCGCTTGTGTGTCCTGACGCTTGCCGCGGACGAGGCGTCGCCTTCGACCCTCTATGTTGGAACCGACGGCAGGGGAATCTACCGCAGCATCGATGGCGCGGAGACGTGGACGCCGCTCGGCGGAACCATCGGCGCACGCGCAGTGGGCGCGATCGCTGTCGACCCGTCTGGCTCCGGGCGCCTGTACACGGCGGTGGCCGACGCGTTCGACCCCTACACGCACGAGCCGCTCGCCCCCCGCGTCGGCTCGGTGTTCCGCTCCGACGACGGCGGTGGTTTCTGGCGAGAGGTCGCCGGCGGGCTGCCGCCGGCCGCCATTGCGCCGCTCAGCATCGATCCGCAGAACCCCGATGTGGTCTATGCAGGCACCGACGGCGCTGGCGTGTTCACGAGCTCGGACGGCGGCGGCAACTGGCAAGCGGCTGAGCGGGGGCCGAGCAGCGCGTGCCTGATCGCGATTGCGGCTGTTCCTGCAACGCCGACTCGATTGCTCCTCTCGACGATCGACGAAGCCTCGCCGCGGC
Organism: uncultured Binatia bacterium (SeqCode); assembly: GCA_964455095.1. Lineage (GTDB taxonomy): Bacteria > Desulfobacterota > Binatia > HRBIN30 > CADEER01 > CAYVUV01. Next base: position 9,425 of record CAYVUV010000409.1, on the reverse strand, counting down.
TGCTGTTTAGCGAGAACCGGGGCGGCGAGTGGAGTGACTCGGGTCGCACGGGGCCGGCCCCGGTCGACGAGTTGGTAGTCGATCCGAACGATCCCCAGGCAGTATACGGGGTGACGTTTGACGCGCAGGTCCTGAAGAGCACCGACGGCGGTCGGACGTGGGCGCGGCGCGACCCCTCCCCGATTCGCATCTTCGACATTGCGATCGATCCCGGGTCGCCCGCCGTGTTCTATGCGGCATGCGGCAGCTGTGGCGTCGCCAAGAGCGTCGACGGCGCCCTCACCTGGCAGCAAATGGGCTCGGGGTTGGGATTCATCAGCGGGGTGGCCGTCGACGCCGGCAGTGGGGCTATCTACGCGACGGCGGAGGGAGTGGCCTACCGGAGCAGCGATGGAGGGGAGAGCTGGGTCGAGGTGGCGCCCGTGCCGGACTCGCTGTCAGCCGAGCTCACGGTCGCGTCGGGGGCACCGCCGACGCTGTTTGCGACAACCAGCGAAGGAATCTACGCCAGCCGCGATCAGGCCGCGTCGTGGGAGAAAGTCGATCTGCCGGCCGCGATCGTGCCGGGGCTGTTCCATGTCGCGGTAAGCCCGAGCAACCCGAACACGGTCTACGCGCTGGCGAACGGGCAGCTTTTCCGCAGCGACGACGGCGGCATCGATTGGACGCCGGTGGCAGCGCCCCTGCGGCGCGTCAACGATCTCGCGGTCGACCCCAACGACGCGAGAACCGTCTACGCCGCGACCTGCTCTGACGGGGGGTTCGAGCTGCGTCAGGATACTCCCAGCTCAGGAGGTGACGGCTGCGCGGTCGCACCCCCAGGCTCGGGTCCCGCGGTCCACGTGCTCGCGATGATGCTCCTGGCGATGACCGTGCGCCGCTCGAGATCCAGGCTCGCGCGTTGAACTTCACCGCGGTGACTTCCCACGGTATCGTCAGACAACAGGCAGCGGTCCCGCTCAAGGACATTGAGAAAGCCACCCGACGCAAGATCGCATTCGAAGCGAATCCGCGGCGGCACACGTTTATTCCACCGGAGGACTGAACCATGGCCAAGAAGAAACATACGTCCGCCGCACTCGAGTACGTCCACCGCCGTTTCTTCGCTGGGAAGCCCGAGCGGCTAGCCCAGCTTGAGGAAGCCCGTGCCAGCGCCCAGGTTGCCCGGAAGGTGTACGAGCTGCGCACTAAAGGACGGTGCGACGCGAAGGATCACGATCGCGTTCCGGCCACGCGACGGGCGACCGCGCGACCTCGCATGCGAGCAGACGGCCTGTCATGAGCCGAAGCCCCTGCTCGGTCTCACGCACGTACCACGCACTGCCTCGTTCCTCATCCGCATTCTCGATAGCCGAAGCGAGGAAATGCAGCGCCTCGCGACGTATCGCCTCGTTCGGAATGGACCGCTCCAAAGTCTCGCGAACCCGTTCCTCGACGCCGGGGCGCTGCCATCCGCGGTGTTGAAGATCGCCGGGGACTCCTCGCCCGCAACCTCTCCCCTTGAAGAACGTGCCTTGCGGAACTCCGACATCTCCGGGAATCGACTCTCCAGAATGGCAACATCGATGGCTGTGGGTCCGCTGGCGAGAACCTCGCGCCCGCGTTCCGTCAGTTGGAAACGTCCCGGCCCAACAGACCGGAGAAGGCCCGCTTTTCGGAGTTAGGTCGATGTCCAAGCCACCCGGTTGTACAACCGCGTCTGCCCGCTTCGGAGAAGCTCCTTTCGGTCTTCGTCGGAGAGTTGGAACTCTTGGGCCAGCCACTCGCCCGCCTTCGCCAGCGTATGGTGCTGTCCGTCACCGGTCAGCCTCAACAATGGAAGCATCAAGGTCTGGAAATCAGGAACAGCCATGTTGAGCACCTACCTGCGCTGACGTCCCAAGATCAATCATTTGGCAAATGGCGCTTTCAAGCGGAGGATCCGAGTCGCGCGGCCACGAGATTCCTCGCTGAACTCAGGGTCGTCAATCCGGTGGGGGAAGGTAACCAAGTACAAGATGAACAGAAGGTCGAGTTCTGAGATCCATTGTCCCCTTGGCTGCGGATCCTCAAGCGCGGGAGGGCCAACCAAGAGCAATCGATCCGACGGTACGACTAGCGTTGCTTCCAGGACCTCAAATTGTACGGGCGCAGTATCCCTCCTGAGGTCGACGACCACGAGTGGGCTGACCCGGAGAAGAGACGAAACCACCTTTTTCCACATATCCTCCGGGGAGCGGTAATCGCTCAACCTTGCGATTAAGCGATAAAACCCAGAGCGAGGCGACGTTTCCGGATGAGGCGACCCTCCTCGGAGAATGGTAGCGAAATCGAAGCGGTATTCGCTCAACCGTGCGACCACGCGAGACACCTCCGAATCAGGCGACGTTTGCGATTCAGCCGAAGTTCGGAGAAGGGTCGCGATATCGAAGCGGTTGCCGGTAAAAGACCTGAGCTTCACCTTCAGCTCGATTGTGTCGGTTGAAGATGCGCCGAGAAGCAAGATGCGCGGGCGACTTCGCCTCGTGGCCGCCACCACCGCGAAAATGAGCGCGTAGGTGCCGCCGGCGAGCGGGAACGTCAATCCGGTTATGAGCGCAAGGGCGACCAGAAACACGCCGACAACGATAAGCACCCCAGTGCGCTTGGCCATGCTAATCCCGTCGTTCAGCAACTCGTCGACGGCGAGCATCTGAATGCAGGGTCGCATTCCTGGCCATCCGAATGTCCGCAGATAATGCCCCCAGCGAAACACTTGGCGCCACCAAAGTCTCACGGGCCAAAATACAAACAACACGATCGGTACAGCGCCTCTAAGATTGCCTGTGAAGTCGACGAAAAAGCAGAACGCAAACGGGAACAAGGACCACGAGAGAATGTCCAACAACAACGCGAGCCGCCGTACCCTACCCCTCGGACGATAAATTTGACGACTCAGCATCCGGATAGCCGCACAAAAACCGGACCGACGGAACCCCTAACCCTTCCATCGATCAGGATAAGGACCCTAAGAAGAGGGTGGACCTTAGCCGACCACCACGTGCTCCACCTTCTCCGGTACCTGATCTGCCGGCCAGAGGGCGGAGCGGAAGTATTCGAAGCGGTGCCAGGCGGGGGTGAGGTTGGCGAAGAAGGGGGAGGCGATGTCGCCGCTGGGGCCGGAGTTGTGGGCGAACCAGGCTTCCTCGGGCGTCGAGAGGTCGCAGATGAAGCGGCTGCTGGCGCCGACGAAGGCGTAGAGGTGGCCGCGGAAGGGGAGCGGGCGCGAGGGGCTGACGGTGTAGTCGTCGCCCGGAAAGCCTTCGTCGAGGGCGAGGAACTTGCGCCCGACGAACGGCAGCACGGAGAGCACGGTGCCGAGGCGAGCGCGGTGGATGTTGCCCCAGCGCCATTGCTCGGGGGTGCCACCGTGGGCGGCGGCGATGGCGTCGACGGCGGCGACGAACGACTCGCGCACCAACGCGCCCAGCGGCATGCCGCTAGTGCGCTCGATGTCGGCGCGCAGCGGGTCGGCGTCGTCGAGCAGCAGTTTGTGCAGGCGCGGCAGCGAGCGGCGGCCGTTGGCGAAGCGGGCGCCGAGCTTGTCGCCGAGCAGCGCGTGGAAGGCGCGGTGCACCAGCTCCTGCTGGGTGAAGAAGAACAGCGTCGCCGCCGGCGCGTCGACATCGAAGGCGCCGTTCCAGGCGGCAAACAGCCGCTGCGCGCGTCCGGCCAGGCCGTCGGTGGGCACGGAGGTGCCGAGCAGGCGCAGGATCGCGTCGCGCAGGGGCACGCCGTAGTCGGAGCGCACGTTGCGCTGCAGGGCGGCGAAGGTGTCCGACGAGTGCGCCTCGCGCCCGGCCAGAAAAGCCTCGATCTGGCGCTGCCGGTAGCGCGGCTCGCAGTGCACCAGCGTGAACGCCTGGGCGAAGTTGTCCGGGTCGGCGTTCGAGTTCGCCGAGGCGACGAAGCCGCGCGGCGGGTTGAGCATCTTCGGCATGTCGGCGAACGGCAGATAGCCGTCCCACTGCGCCGCGGGGTCGTGCGCGTCGCGCACGAACAGTCCGTCGGCTGGGCGCCGCGGCAGGTGGCCGAACAGCTCCCAGCCGATGTGGCCGTCGCGGTGGCCGTAGACCTGGTTGAAATCGAACGGCCCTTCGTTGATCTGCTCGAGCGCGGCGCGGTGCGCATCGACCGTCTGCGCTTCGATCAGCGCCAGGTAGCCGTGAAAGTAGGTCGCCAGGTCTGAGGAAACATGGCGCACGGCGAGTTCGACGCCGTCGTGGTGGCGCCAGCCCGGATACAAGATCCCGTGCGGGCAGCTCTCCCATTCGAGCTCGACCGAACCGCCGCGGCGCCGCGTCGCGTGCGTTTCGCGATGGCGCGTGATCGCGGCGCTGCCTTCGGGCGTGCGATAGCGCGTCGGATCGGTGGGCAGGCGATGGATGCGGTACAGGTCGTAACTGTCGCGAAAGCCGGTGGTGACGCCCCAGGCCAGGGCGCCGTTGTGGCCGAAGCCGAACACCGGGCAGCCGGGCAGCAGACCGCCTTGCACGCGGTAGCGCGGGCATTCGAGGTGGACGTGATGCCAGAACGTCGGCAGCGGCAGCAGCGGGACGTGCGGATCGTTGGCCACCAACGCGGCGCCGGAGGCGCTGCGCCCGGGGCTGACCGCCCAGTTGTTGCTGCCGCCGCCCGTGCCGTGAATCGGCGGCTCCGGCGTGTCGCGGTCGCGGCCGCTGCCGGCGTAGCTCGGCGGCGCCGATGCCCACGGCGCATCGGGATAGAGGCGGCGCGTGACGGCGTCGTCGTTCAGATGCCCGCGCACGGCGTCGAACGTCAGCTCGTTCTCGAACCCGGTGAGCGAGACGACGAAGGCGCAGGTGCGCGCGGCGAGCAGGCAGTCGGCGGCCGTCCACGGCCGCACGGCGCCGAACAGCAGGTACTCGGGCGGGTAGACGCCGTTCATGGCGCGCAGCGCCGCGTTGACGCCGGCGGCGAAGGCGTCGAGACAGGCGCGGGCGCGCGCGTCGAGGCGCTCGACGTCCTGCACGCTCTGCGCTTCGAAGGCCAGGGGCCGCACGAAGGCGTCGATGTCACTGATGCGCTTGCCGCCGAGCAACGCGGTGCGGGCCGGCGCGCCCAGATTGCCGATCAGCTCGCACAGGCGGCCGGCACCGAGGTGGCGCAGGATGTCGATGGCGAAAAAGCGGTCGCCGCCCTGTAAGTAGCCGACCGCGGCGTAGAGGTCGCGCTCCTCGGCGGCGTAGATGTGGGCGACGCCGTTGGCGTCGCGGATCAGCTCGAGCCGCCCCGCCATCGGCGGCAGGTGCGCCGCGCTGAGGGCGGGAAAGGTGCGCGGCGGCGTGCCGAGCACCGCGCGCATGGTGTGCGCCAGCATCGCCAGGCGCCGCTTCGGCGCCAGCCCGCGCGGCGCCTCAGCCACGAGCAGCACCGCCGCGCGCGCGGCGCTCGGGCCGTGCGCGCTTGCGGCCGACGACGACCTTCGAGACCAGATGCGCGGCGCTGTCCTCGACCTCGAAGCCACACTCGCGCATCACCGCGGCGAGGTCGTCGCGCAGGTACCCCTTGTAGTACGGCTCGTGGTAGGCGGCCGGAAACGCGTACAACACATCGGTCAGCCCCGCGCTATCGGCGAGCTGCGCCGAGTCGCAGACGACGAAGCGACCGCCCGGCCGCAGCACGCGCCAGGCCTCGCGCATGACGGTGCGGCGCACGCGCGAAGGCAGCTCGTGGAAGAGGAACACCGAGCTCACGGCGTCGAAGAAGCCGTCGGCAAATGGCATCGACTCGGCGTTCTCGACCACCAGGCTGACGTCGGTGGCATCGGCAAGCACGGCGCCGGCGCGCTTGATGTAGTACGGGCTCAGATCGAGTCCGTAGAGCTTGGCATCGGGCAGCGCGCTGCTGAGCTGGAGCAGGAAGCGGCCGGTGCCGCAGGCGACGTCGAGCACGCGCGGCCGGGCGCGATCGCGCAGCGCGTCGACAATGGGCGGGATCGCCATGCGCCGCATGACGTCGGCCGTGCCGCCAAAGAGCATTTCGACGCTGGCGTCGTACATCCGCGCCGATTGCGCGGAGAGCCAGCCGTCACGCTGCCAATGAAACGTACGCCGGTAGTACGGCGGGTAGTGCGCCGTGTCGACATCGGCCGGCAGGTCGTCGTACTCGCCGCGGTAGCTGCGCCAGAGAAAAGGCGGCAGGTCGCGCAGCACCGCGGGCAGCAGGCCGAAGTACTCGCGCAGCGGAATCTGGTACAGCAGCGCGCGCGGGTAGTAGCCGCGCGCCGCGTTCTCCAGGTCGCGTTCGAGCAGGGCGCGGAAACGGCGCTCGAGCGTCGCGATCACGTCGCGCGTCGGCAATGGTTGGCGCGGCGAGAGCATCAGGCTCACCAGACGCCCGCCGACACCGAGCGACAACACCAAACCCTGCTGCTGGGCCAGGTAGCGCACGCGGTCGACGCGCGCGCCGAGCCACTGCGCGCCGGCACGCAGCGTTTCGCCCGGTCCGCTCGTCAGCGCGGCATTGCTTCCGGCGTTCATGGAGAGAACTTTTCACGCCGGCGCGACGGCCGCAAGGGTTTACGAGACTCAGCGCGGCGCGCGGCGTGGGCGGCTCACGCCAAGGATGCCGACTGCCAGGAGCAGCGCGGCGATGGCTACCAGCGCGCCATGCGACGCCGCCGGCGCCCCCGCCGGGGCCTGTGCAGTGCACGTCCCTTCGAGGCCGCGCAGGTCGCAGCGCGCGCCGGGATCGTCGCAGGGTTGGTCGCAGCAGACGCCGTCAGAGCAGGTCAGGCCGCCGGCGCAGTCCGTCGTCAGCTCACAGGCCACGCCGGGGCCGAAGGGCGTGTTCGTCGGTGTGGCCGTTGGCGTGCTGGTCGGTGTCGTCGTTGGCGTCAGCGTCGGGGTGTTGGTCGGTGTCGACGTGGGGGTCTGCGTCGGCGTGTTGGTGGGGGGCAGGCACGGATTGGGGGAACAGATCGTTCCGTCGCCCAGGTAGATGCCCTCCAGCTCCTGGTCGCACGTCGCCTCGGTGGTGACCTCGCAGTCGTCCGGCCCAACCGTGGCGCCAGTGCCGCCATCGGTCGCGGAGCCGAAGTCTTCGAAGCAACAGGCCCCGACGACCACCTCGGCGTCGGCGCGACTGGTCACGAGCGCGGCGACCGTGCTGGCGATCGCGATGAGCACCAGCAGCGCCCGGCCGCGAAGATAGTCGGTATCACGCATTGCCGATCGTTACGGGTGCTGCCGCCGGCGCTGGCGCAGCATACCCAGGCCGCCGATCACTCCCAACAGCGCGACGATGAAGACGATCGCCTGGTGCGAGGCCGCCGGCGCCGGCGCGATCGAGGTGCAGGTGCCTTCGAGGCCCTGCGCATCGCAGCGCTCGCCCGGGTCATCACAAGTCTCATTGCAACAGAAATTGTCGGCGCAGGTGAGCCCGCCCAGGCAGTCGCTGGTCAGCTCGCAGTTCCCGCCTTGCCCGGCTGGCGTGGCGGTTGGTGTCGAGGTCGGCGTTGCCGTTGGGGTGTTGGTCGGTGTCGGGGAGTTACACGGATCGGGGTCGCAGGTCGTTCCATCCCCCTGATATTCGCCCGAGAGCCCCTCGCCGCACGCCACAACCGTGGTGACCTGGCACGAGGCCGGGGGGGAGTTGAGCGCCGCGCCGGTCCCGCCGTCGGAGCCGATATCCGCGAGGTAGCAGCATGCCCCGCCGACGGCCTGGCAGAAGAGACCCACGTAAGGGTCATTGCAGTCACAAGCGGCGTTGATGCAGACGCCCTGGGCACCGGAACCCGGGGTGCACCCTTGCATCTCCTGTTCCAGCGTACAGCCGCAGTCCTGGTTGTCGAGACACTCGGTGGCGGAACCCCCTGCAGGACCGCTGGTCACCAACGCTGCGAGAGTGCTGCCGATGGCGATGAGCGCGCATACGGTCCAGACCTTGAGCCTACTGGTATTCTGCGTCATGGGGCGAGCTATTACCTGATTGGGCGGCCTGAAGTCCAGATTCTTTTGGCCTTTGCGGCGCGGCTGTGGCTGTATGCCTGCCCATGCCCCACCTCAGGCCCCGGGTGCTGTGGATCTATGCGCGCACCGACCTTTTCGGCGAGGCGTTCAACAGCGTGCTCGACCTCCTGCGCTACCGCGACCGCGAGGCGTTCGATGTGCGCGCGGTGGTGCCCGGGCCGGGGGCGTGCCAGCGACAGATGGAGGATCTCGGCGTGCCGGTCCACCACCGGGACATGCCCGAGGCCGGCAAGAACCTGCGCTTCCTGCGCGCGATCTGGTCTTTTCGGCAACTCCTGCAACGCGAGGCGGTCGACCTGGTCTACTTCCCCGACTACTTCACCTGGCGGCCTGCCGCCCTGGTCGCCGCGCACTGGCTCGGCGTGCCGGCGGTGGCGCACCTGCGCACCCCGTCGCCCGGCCTGGCCGCCGACCCATCGCTGCGCGCTGTCGCGGCGGTGATCGGCAACTCGGCGGCGACGCTGGAGAGCCTGCGCGGGTCGTTCCCCGCCGCGGCGCTGCACGTGGTATACAACTGCGTCGACTTCGCCGCGTTCGGTCCGGGGGCAGATCACCGCGGCGCGTTCTTCCCCGCCGGCACGCCGCTGGTCGGATTCGTCGGCACCTTCCGTCCCGAGAAGGGCGTCGACATCTTCCTCGACATGGCGCGCCACCTGCGCGCCGCGCGGCCCGATGTCCGCTTCCTCGCCGTCGGCGGCGACTCGCTCGCCGCCCCGCCCGGCGAGCTCGAGCGCATGCAGCGCTACGCCGCGGCGCTCGGCGTCACCGAGGTCGTGCGCTTCCTGGGGCTGCGGACCGACATTGCGGAGATCATGCGCACGCTCGACGTCCTGGTCGTGCCATCGCGCGTCGAAGGGTTCGGGCGCGTCATCGTCGAAGCCAACGCCGTCGGCACGCCGGTGGTGGCCACGCGCGTTGGCGGCATTCCCGAGATCCTCGACGAGGGCGAGACCGGTTGGCTGGTTCCGCCAGAGAGCCCGATCGCTCTGGCCGACGCAGTAGCGCGCGTGCTGAGCGACGCCGCCTGGCGCGCGCGCGTTGCAGCAATTGCCCCGGCGCGCGTCCGCGCCCGCTTCGCGCCCGCGCAGCAGGTGCGCGCCATCGAAGCGATCTGGCGTGGCGCGTTGGCTGGCCGTTGAAGGACCCCGGCCGGTGCGCCGGGATCATGCTTCGACAGGCTCAGCAGAGCGGCTCCCCTCTCAATTCGAGGCAACCCTTCCGCTCGCTCCGGCGCCGGGCTCGCGCATGCGGCTGAGTGCCAGGGCCAGTCCGTAGAGGACGAACAGCGGCGCCCGATACGGTCCGCCCAACGCCAGGCCCGCGGTCAGGAGGGCTATCAGGGCTGCTTGCAGGCCGATGCGCAAAGGTTCGCGCTTCTCTCCGGATCCCCCCCTTTGGCAAAGGGGGGTTAGG
>CAYVUV010000408.1:0-7763 GCA_964455095.1 uncultured Binatia bacterium (SeqCode) | reverse complement strand
CGGAGGGCCGGCTCCTCACTCGGCCATTGCATCAAGCGGCTGCTGACCGGCTACAGCGTTGCCTTCAACCTCCGACACCGGCGCACCGGGCACCTCTTCGCTGGGATGAGCTTGGGTCTGGGTGCGTTGACAGGCTTGGTTACGCCGCGATATCCGGTTGGCACATCCGAGAGTCGGGCTCTGATTGTGGGCACCTCTCCTACGTCACCATCCAAAGGGCCGCCAGGGGGACGTAGTTAGTCTGTTAGTTTGAGCCCTCGCAATCACGGCTCGTCCACGCCGCTCCAACATCGTTGCCCGCCATCGAACGCGGGCACCGATGGAGGGTGCAATGCCTCGCGGTCCCCGTGTCGACATCCTGGACGGCCTGTACCATGTGATCGCGCGCGGCGTGGAGCGCCGCGACATCTTCCGCACCGATCGCGATCGCGACGACTTCCTGAACCGGCTCGCCACCGTCGTCGAGGAAGAAGGGCTGCGTCTTTTCGCCTTCGTCCTGATGGGCAATCACTTTCACCTCGTGGTACGGAGGGCCGGCTCCTCACTCGGCCATTGCATCAAGCGGCTGCTGACCGGCTACAGCGTTGCCTTCAACCTCCGACACCGGCGCACCGGGCACCTCTTCGCTAACCGCTACAAGGCGGTGCTGTGCGAAGACGATCTGTACCTTCTGCAGCTCGTCCGCTACGTTCATCTGAACCCCGTCCGCGCCAGGCTGGTCCGCGATCCCGCCGACTATCCCTGGAGCGGTCATCTCCCCTATCTACGCCCAAGACGCGCCCCGTCGTGGCTCGACACGGCGACGGTCCTCGACATGCTCGGTGGGAGCGCGGCCTACCGGCGCTTCATCATCGATGGGCTTGCCGAAGGGGAGCGGCGCGAGCTCTGCGGACGCGAAGGGCCCGATGGCGATACTTCTGGCAACGGCGGCGACGCCGCAACCTTGCGTTGTCTCTGGCTCGGCGGCCAGATCCTCGGCACCGAACGGTTCGCGCGGGGCGCCATCACGGGGTCGCGCCGCGAAGAACTCGAGCGAGAGATGCGCAACGCCGCCGCTACGGACCTGCCGTCATTGGCGCAGCAGGTGGCTCGCGATCTCGAACTCCACCCCGATCGACTTCATGGAAGCTTTCGCGATCGGCGAGCCGCCGCGGGGCGACGCGAATTGGTGCGACGGGCAGTCTTCGAGAAGGAGGTGAAGCCAGTCGAGATCGCGCGGTACCTCGGCATCCGGCCGGCAAGCGTCACGGGACATCTTCGTGTCCTGCGCAGGGGCCGAAACGCGGGAAGCTAAAATACTAAGAACGTCCCCACTGGACCCCCCTGGTGATGGATCTGGCGCGCACCAAGCGCGGATTGATCTCCCTCTCCTGAGCACCTATCTCTCTGCTGATGATGGAAGCGGCGACAGCCGTCGCGAGCGTCGTGGTTCTGTCCGATTTCGCCAGCGGGACGGAACAGGGTTGGGGCGACCTGCGATCGGTCCTTGCCGGTCTGGCGCGGCAGGACGTCACCGAGGCGGTCGAGTATATTCTCATCGAGTCCGAGACCCTGCGCGATTCGTTCCCACCCGATTTGCACCACATCCTGCCCGGACTGCGGGTGGTCTTCTCGCCCGCGACCAACTCCTACGCGTTGCGCAACGAGGGGGTGCGGGCGGCGCGCACGGAGATCGTCGGGACGCTCGATGGCGACTGCACGCCGGAGTCGGACTGGGTCCGATTGATGATCGCGGCCATGCGACAGCATCCGCAGGCGGCTGCCGTCAGCGGTCGCACGGTCTACGCCGGCAACGGCCTCTACAGCCGCGCGGCCGCTCTGCTGGAACGCTCGTACATCGAAGTGAGACCTGGCGCCGCGGCGCGGCACATCGCCAACAACGGCGCCGGCTATCGCCGCTCCGTCTATCTGAAGTACCCGCTGCCGACTCACCTGGGCGTGTTCGCAGCGCAGGTGCAGAGCGAGGACATGCTCCGCGCCGGCTACGAGCTCCTGTTCGAACCGCGCATGCGCGTGACGCATGCTTTCTATCCGGCGTTTGACTGCGATCAGCGCAAGGGGAGCGGTTACGGGGTACTACATGTCCGTATCGAAGACTCTCGCTCCCCTTATGCACCGCTGGCACGTCTGGGGATGCTTTCGGTGGCGGTGTTTTTCTTCGGACGCGTGGTCAAAGCCTGGTTCAATGCGGCCCGCTATTGGTCGACCTACGGAATCCGCTGGTTCGAGCTACCGGCCGTCTTCGCCCTGGGTGTGGTGGGGTGTGCGATGGAAGTTCCAGGCATGGTTCGCGCCGTGCGACACGATCCACCACCCGAGACCCGCTTCCGTTGAGCCATCGGTTCCGGCAGGGCACCTTTGCGCACAAAGTCACCGTTGAACGGTGCTCTGGTCGGAGTCGGGGTCGGAATCGGTATCGGGATCGAGGGCAACGAAACGAATTGCGGCCTGTGTCGACGCCGGGAACCGCGCAATTCTGGGACAGGAATCGATTCCGATGCCGATAGCGATTCCGACCCCGCCGGGAGAGGCACGCTCGGCGATGGAAGGGGTGTCTGTGCAAAGCCGTTGCTGCCAGCCTCACGCGTACACTCCCCGTGGCGCGCCACGTCTCACGCGTCGAGTCCGAGGAACCAGCGCAGGCCCTCGTTCACCTTGTCCAGCAGGGGCGGGGGGATGGTGCCCGCCAGGGTGTCGAGATCGTCCTTGTTTACGGTCGCGATTTGAGAGGCATTGGCTACCGAGTCACGCGGAAGGCCGGTTGCCTTCTTGGTCAAGAGGGTGTTGCCGGGAGCATTCGCGAGCGCTCGGTTGCTGGTCAGCACACAGACGACGACCGTATTGATTCGACTGGCGTTGACATCGTCGCGCTGCAGCACGAGTGCTGGGTGCCGGTAGCCGGGCTTCGACCCTTTGGGTTCGCCGAAATCGACCCACCAAACCTGTCCGCGATGGATCACCGCGGGCTCCGACCCGATGCCCGTACGATCGCTTTCGTGCGGCGCCGAAACGCTTTCGCGGCGGGATCCTCACCGGGCTGCCCAGCCTTCTCGATCGCCCGGTTCCATGCCTCGGTTGCATCCGGGCCGCGTTGGTGCCGCGCTACGAACTCGCGCGCAGCTCGCGCCAGAAGGCCGCTGCGCGTCATTTCGAGGTCCCGGGCGCAGGCATCTATCGCTTCGAACAGCTCGTTGGGGAGGGAAATCGCGGTTTTCATGGTCTGAGTATAACCGGTAATACCAGTCTGCGACAATCGCTGGTGTTTGTCTGAGCTTGGGATTCCGCTCCCTATGGTCTGAGCAGTTCAACTGGTGAGGATCGCTTCCGCGGTCCGATCGGCGGCGGTCCCATTGAAGCCTGACCGGGAAGCCGCGTTGAGCTGGCACACACAGGTGAGTCTTCCCAGGCCATCGGTTCCGGCAGGGCATCTTTGCAGCGCGGGTGGAACAGGGTAGGTAGAAGACAGTCTTCGCCGTCTTTTTCCTCCCAGCGCCTGCCTTGCCATGAAGAAACCCGCCATCGATCCAACCAACGGCTTCGCCGCCCTCGGGCTGCGGCCCGAGTTGTTGGGGGCGCTCGCCGCCCTCGGCTACGAGGAGCCGACGCCCATCCAGCGCGAGACGGTGCCGCTGCTGTTGCAGGGCAAGGACCTGCTCGGCCAGGCCGCCACCGGCACCGGCAAGACGGCGGCCTTCGCGCTGCCGATCCTGCAGCGCATCCAGCGCGGCGGACGGGTGGTGCCGATGGCGCTCGTGCTGGTGCCGACGCGCGAGCTGGCGGTGCAGGTCTCCGAGGCGATCTACAAGTACGGCCGCGATCTCGGCGCGCGGGTGGTGCCGATCTACGGCGGGCAGCCGATCGGCCGGCAGCTCGCGGCGCTGGCGCGCGGTGTGCACGTCATCGTCGCCACGCCCGGTCGGGCGCTCGACCACATCGCGCGCGGCACGCTGCCGCTGGACGGCGTCGAGGTGGTGGTGCTCGACGAGGCCGACGAGATGCTCGACATGGGCTTCGCCGAGGACATCGAAGCCATCCTCAAGGCGACGCCGAGCACGCGGCAGACGGTGCTGTTCTCGGCCACCATGCCGCCGCGCATCAACGGCATGGCCCGGCGCCACCTGCGCGAGCCGGAGCGGGTCAAGATCGGCATCGAGGCCGCCGACCGCGGCAAGCGGCCGCTGGTGCGCCACACCGCCTATGTCGTCGCCCGCTCTCACAAGGCGGCGGCGCTGGGCCGCATCCTCGACGTCGAGGCGCCGGCTGCCTGCATCGTCTTCTGTCGCACCCGTACCGAGGTCGAGCAGCTCACCGAGACGCTCAACGGCCGCGGCTACCGGGCCGAGTCGCTGCACGGCGGCATGAGCCAGGAGCAGCGCGACCGCGTCATGGGCCGCATGCGCGCCGGCAGCGCCGAGCTGCTGGTGGCCACCGACGTCGCCGCGCGCGGGCTCGACCTCGATCAACTCAGCCACGTGTTCAACTACGACGTGCCGGCGGCGCCAGAGTCCTACGTGCACCGCGTCGGCCGCGTCGGTCGCGCCGGCCGCACCGGCGTGGCCATCACGCTGGCCGAGCCGCGCGAGCAGCGCCTGCTGGCCAACATCGAACGCCTGACCACGCAGCCGATCGCCGTGGCGAAGGTGCCGACCGTCGCCGACCTGCGCGCGCGGCAGATGCAGCAGACGCTCGGCCGGCTGCGCGAGGCGCTGGAGGGCGGTGATCTCGAGCGCTTCGCGGTGGTGGTCGATGCCCTGGCCGAGGACACCGAGATGCGCGATGTCGCCCTCGCCGCCGTCCAGCTGGCGCACGAGGCGAGCGGGTTGGCGAAGGACGATCAGGAAATCCCCGACGCCAGCGTGCGGCCGGAGCGCCCGCGCACACCGCGGCCGTCTAAGGCGCCCGCTAGCGCAGCGCCGTGGACGGCAGGCGCGCGGCGCGAATCGGGCGGCGGCAAGGCCAGCCTCTTCATCGGCGTCGGCCACAGCGCCGGTATCCGACCGGCCGACCTGGTCGGGGCGATCGCCAACGAGACGGAACTGAGCGGCCGCGACATCGGGCCGATCACGATCACCGAGCGCTTCTCCATCGTCGGCGTGCCGCTCGGCGCCGTCGACGGCGTGGTGGCGGCGATGCAGCGCACGACTTTCAAGGGCCGCAAGGCGACCGTGCGTCGCTACGTCGAGGAAGGGCCGCGCGCCAGTCGCGGCGCGCGGCGCTGACGACCCGCAAACGATTTGACTCGGCCGTGCGCCCCCACTAGCGTTCGACCCCCGTGAAGCGGCCGAGCCGTCGCCCATCGAGCAACCGCGCCGCGCGACCGAGCACCGCGGCACCGCGCCCAGGCGATTCCGCGCTGGCGCGCACGCGGCCGTCACCGCAGGCGTGGGGAGCGATCGCGCCGCTGCTGCCGGCGCTGCTGATCGCCGCCACCCTGCTCGCCTACCAACCGGTGTGGAACGCCGGCTTCATCTGGGACGACGATGACTACGTCACCCAGAATCAGACCCTGCGCGATCTCGACGGACTGCGGCGTATCTGGTTCGAGGTCGGCGCCGTGCCGCAGTACTACCCGCTCGTCCACACCGTGTTCTGGGTCGAGTATCACCTGTGGGGCTTGCACCCGCTCGGGTATCACCTCGTCAACGTCCTGCTGCACGCGCTGGCGGCGATTCTGCTCGCCCGCCTGCTGCTGCGGCTGCGCATCCCCGGCGCCTGGCTGGCGGCGTTCCTCTTCGCGCTACATCCGGTTGGCGTGGAGTCCGCGGCCTGGGTGACGGAGCTGAAGAACGTGCTCTCTGCCGTCTTCTATCTCGCCGCGGCGCTGGCGTACTGCCGGTTTGCCGGACCTCCCGACTCTGGCTTCCCCCTTTGGCAAAGGGGGAGTGAGGGGGATTTTCCGCAGGATCCGATTTCAAAAATCCCCCCTGACCCCCCTTTGCCAAAGGGGGGAACTCGGACTCCGGAAAACATCGACGGTCCCCGCGAGTGGGGTTGGTATGCCGCCGCGCTGGTTTTGTATGTGGCGGCGCTCTTCAGCAAGACGGTCACCTGCACGCTGCCGGCCGCCTTGCTGCTGATCCGCTGGTGGCAAACGGGCCGGCTGCGCGCCGCCGACGTCTGGCCACTACTTCCCTTCTTCGCCCTCGGGGCTGGATTGGGCCTGCAGACCGCGGCGATCGAGAAGCACTCGGTCGGTGCACTGGGAGCGAAGTGGTCCCTGAGCTTCGCCGAACGCTGCCTGATCGCCGCCAGAGCCGTGTGGTTCTACGCCGGCAAGCTGCTGTGGCCGATCAACCTGACCTTCATCTATCCGCGCTGGAGCATCAGTACGGCGGTGTGGTGGCAATGGCTGTTCCCGGCCGCGACGGTCGGACTGCTGGTCGCTTTGTGGCTGACTCGGCAGC
Organism: uncultured Binatia bacterium (SeqCode); assembly: GCA_964455095.1. Taxonomy (GTDB): domain Bacteria; phylum Desulfobacterota; class Binatia; order HRBIN30; family CADEER01; genus CAYVUV01. Next base: position 1,359 of record CAYVUV010000408.1, on the reverse strand, counting down.
GCATCGGCCGCGGGCCGCTGGTGGCGGTGCTGTTCTTCATCGGCACGCTCGGACCGGCGCTCGGATTCATCAACGTCTATCCAATGCGCTACTCGTTCGTGGCCGACCACTTTCAGTATCTGGCCAGCATCGGCCTGATCGCGCTCGCCGCGGCCGGTCTCGCCACCTGGTTCGCGTCGCGCAAGCCGCGGCAACCGCTCCTGGAAGGGGTCGTGTGTACAGTCCTGCTGTCCATCCTCGCGCTGCTGACCTGGCGCCAGACCGCGATGTACACCGATCTCGAAACCCTGTGGCGCACGACGATTGCGAGGAATCCGCAGGCCTCCATCGCCCACAACAACCTCGGCAACCTGCTGCTCGCCCGCGGGCAGAGCGAGGAGGCGGCCATGCGCTTCCAGAGTGCCGTGCAGCTCGAGCCAGACAACGCCGAGGCCCGCGACAGCCTCGGCACCGCCCTCCTCGAGCGCGGGCAGGTCGACGAGGCGATGGTTCATTTCCAGAAAGCGCTGGAACTGGCCCCCCATCATGCCCGGACGCACTACAATCTCGGCACCGCTTTCCTCCGCAAGGGTCGGGTGGACGAAGCGATCGCTCGGCTTCAGCGGGCCGTCGAGATCCAGCCCGTCAACCCACTGGCCCACAACAACCTCGGCAACGCCTACTTCACCAAGGGCGAGATGGACGAGGCGATCGCGCACTACCGCGCCGCGCTGCAGAGCAGCCCCGACCTCGCCGAGGCGTCCAACAATCTGGGCTCGGCGCTCGTTCGCAGCGGGCGCCTTGACGAGGCGGCCGCCCAGTATCTGACGACCCTGAAGGCTCACCCCGACTTCGCCGAGGCGCAGAACAACCTGCGCTCGGTGGCCTGGACCCTGGCGACCTCGCGAGACGCCTCGGCCCGCAGCGGCGCCCGGGCGATCGCGCTGGCCTTGGAAGCGGACCGCCTTTCGGGCGGCGCCAATCCGGTCTTCAAGGCGACGCTGGCGGCCGCGTATGCCGAAGCCGGTCGCTTTGCCGACGCGATCGCCACCGCGCAGCGCGCCCTCCAACTGGCCCAGGATCATCTCGAATTCGCCAACGAAGTGCGCGCGCAGATCGCGCTGTACGAGACGGGGCAGCCGTATCGGGCGGAGTGAAGGCGGCCGGCGGCTTTGTTTTCCTTCTGGTTCCTCTCCCTCCGGGAGAGGCTAGGTGAGGGGATCGAACAAACTCTTCAACGAATCAGTGGTCGAAGCCATCATTTCATCCCCTCACCTTACCTCTCCCGGAGGGGGCTTTGCACAGAAACCCCAATTCGTCACCGAGCGTGCCTCTCCCGGCGGGGTCGGAATCGCTATCGGGATCGGAATCGATTCCCGT
>CAYVUV010000407.1:0-8426 GCA_964455095.1 uncultured Binatia bacterium (SeqCode) | reverse complement strand
GGGAACTCTTGGCACTTGATGAGCTCGGTCGCATCCAGAAGAGCTCTCCGGAGACCCTTTCTGCCTAGTGGGCGCTTGCATTCGAACCCGAGTTGTCCAACGTCTGGAACGGTCAAGACGACGTCCGGAGCCGGCGGATCTGCAAGGGTCACCTCAGGGAGAAAGCGTGAGAGACGCGCAGCAATGTCGAGCTCAAACAGGGTTGCTTGGGCCGGTTTGGCTACGGTTCGCAGTCGGTCCAGCTGGCTTGCAAGTTGGCCTATCTTCTTCTCCGCTCCTCTCACCGCTTGGCAGCACCGGAGAATTCGTGCCACCTCCTGTGCCTGAATGAGCCGGGCTAAACCGTGGAGTGCGCGAGTTTTGTCTGTCCTTGCGGCGCCAAGGCTCCCGATGGGCAGTCCGCCATTGTCAGCCATCCACTCGAGGTCAGTGATCATAAGCGCCAGATCAGATCTCGGATGGGGCTTGACATCGAAGTATGCGAGTGAAGCCGTAAGCGATAATGCGATGTCGCGGCACTTGAGCGGTGTTACCTCGACGGGGGCCTTGGACGCGGCTCCTCCTTCGGCTGGATCGTGTGCCAATTGCATCCCTGTAACTTACCCCAGAATGGGGTCTGTCACAATATGTTGTGGTGATGAGCCTCTTGCTCCACTACATGGTGGGAGTCGAGAGCATGGGTCCGTTCGTCGAAGGCGACAAGGCTATGCCTTTCGTCATCGAGTTCGCGTCACGTTTCAACGACGGGCGTAGCCGGGTCGGATGCGGCATGAATGCCGCGCCCGCGATGCCTGGCGAGGGGATGGCACGTGTGGTAGTCGGCCAGAGAAAAGGAGACTCCCATGGAACTGCAAGGTGGATGTTATTGCGGCGCGTTGCGCTATCAGGCGAGCGGCGAGGCGCTCTTCAAGGGGCAGTGTCACTGTCGCGAGTGCCAGTACATTTCCGGCGGACATCCGAACGTCGTCCTCGGCATGCCCGAGCCGGGGTTTGCCTACTCGAAGGGGAAGCCCCAGGAGTTTCGCCGCAGCGATCTCGACAACCCGGTGACGCGCGAGTTCTGCGGCACCTGCGGCACCCACATTCTCACCAGGACGAAGAACCTACCCGGCGCCGTGCTGGTCAAGGTGGGAACGCTCGACGATCCCAGCGTGTTCGGTGGGCCGCAGATGGTGATCTACACCGTCGACAAGCAGAGCTTCCATCACATCCCGGACGGCGTGCCGACGTTCGAGCGCCTGCCGAGCTGAGGCCAAATCTGTGTGACACCGCGGAAGGGTGAGGGCGGGTTTTGTCGGCCCGCAGTGCACCCTTTTTCCGTCCTCTCTCGCCCGTCTGTTCGCAGCCACACCGATCTCCGGCCCTTCCCGGCAAGCCCCGGCTCGCTACCGCGAATCCGGCGCGCTATGAACAGGGCTCCACTCAATCGGCCGCGTCGCAGAACCACAAGGAGATCGTCTCGTGATGATCGCGCTTTTCGGACCATCCACAGTCTACGGGATCGTGTTGCTGCTGCACCTGATCGTGCCCGGGCGCTGGGTCGACGGGTACGTCATCAACCCGGCAACGGGACAGCCACTGCGCTATCGGCTCAACGGCTTGCGCGTGTTGGCGATCGTGATCGCCGGCTACGCCGCACTGTGCCTGGTCGGGCTGCTGTCGTGGGAGTTCTTCTACGTGCACCGCTGGGCCATGGCAACCGGTGCTTGCGTGCTCGGGCTGCTGTTCACCTTCGCCATCGTGCTGCCGGCGCCGCCGCGGCAGGGGCTGCTCGCCGATCTCTACCTGGGGCTGTTGCCCAACCCGCAATGGCGCGGCGGCCAGCTCGACATCAAGATGTATCTGTACCTCGCCGGCGCCGTGATGCTGGAGCTGAACGTGTTGTCGTTCGCGGCGTATCATTTGAAGGCGTACGCGTCCGATCCGTCGGCGGGCGTGATTCTCTATGCGCTGTTCTTCACGTTCTTTGTCGCCGAGTATCTGAACTTCGAGGAAGTGCACCTCTACACCTACGACTTCATGGCCGAGCGCGTCGGCTTCAAGCTCGGCTGGGGTTGCCTGGTGTTCTACCCGTTCTTCTACCCGGTCGGTCTGTGGGCGGTGGCTGACCGCCCCGATCCGCACACGCCGGCGGTGCTGTTGGCGCTCTGCACGGTGATCTTCTTCAGCGGGTGGGCGTTGGCGCGCGGCGCCAATCTGCAGAAGTACCAGTTCAAGCGCGACCCGACGGCGCTGGCCTTCGGGCTGTTGAGCCCCAACGCGATCTCCGCCGACGGCAAGCATGTGCTGACGGGCGGATTCTGGGGCCTGTCGCGCCACATCAACTACCTGGGCGAGATCCTCATGGCGACCGGGCTCGCCCTCGTGCTGGGCTATCCGTTCGCCCTCGGCCCGTGGCTCTACCCCCTGTACTACGTCGCCTTGCTGGTGCCGCGGCAAATCGACGACGACAAGCGCTGCGCCGAGAAGTACGGCCCCTTGTGGGAGGAGTACTGCAAGCGAGTGCCGAGCCGGATCGTTCCCGGCATCTACTAGCCCGGCGGTTGGATGCGGAGGCGTGGCGGTGAGTGAGTTCGTGCGGCGGTATGGCCCGTGGGCGGTGGTCGCCGGCGCCTCGGAGGGGATGGGGGCGGCGTTCGCGCGCGGCCTGGCGCAGCATGGCCTCAACGTCGTGTTGGTGGCACGGCGGGCCGATGCGCTGGAGCAGGTGAAGCGGGAGATCGCCGCGCTCGCTGCGGTGGAAGTGCGCTGCGCGGTGCTCGACCTGGCGCGCGCCGACGCGGCCGCGGCGCTCGACGAGGCCGTGGCTGATCTCGATGTTGGACTCGTCGTCTACAACGCGGCGCTGGCGCCGGGTGGGGCCTTCCTCGATATTGCGCTCGACGAGCAGCTCAAGGCGATCGACGTCAACGTGCGCAGCCCGCTGGCGATCGCGCACCGCTTCGGGCAGCGACTGGTGCGGCGCGGCCGCGGTGGCCTGGTGTTGCTCTCGTCGCTGACGGCATTCCAGGGATCGCCCTACGTCGCGACCTACGGCGCGTCGAAATCATTCGACCTGGCGCTGGCGGAAGGGCTGTGGTTCGAGCTCAAGCCGCTCGGCGTCGATGTGCTCGGCGTCTGTGCCGGGGCGACGCGGACGCCCGGCTACCTCCAGCGCTCGCCGCAAGGGGCTCCCGGTGAGCTGGAGCCGGATCAGGTCGTGCGCGAGGCGCTGGCGTATCTCGGGCGCGGGCCGATCATGATTCCCGGTCGCTTCAACCGCATCGCCTCGCAGATCATGCGCCGCCTGCTGTCGCGTCGCCGCACGATCTCGATCATGGGCGCGCAGACGCGACGCCTGACGCGGCCGTCGTAGTCCACTCCACCAAGGGCTACCTCCCCCCGGCCCCCTCCTTGGAAAGGAGGGGGCGGCAAGAAGATGAGACTTGACTCTTCACGTCGATGGGTTTAAAAGCTTAAACATATGAGCAAGAGGGAATCGACGCCGAGCATCACCGCTGTCGCCGAGATGAGCCGCTTTCTGGCGGCGCTGGGCGATCCGACGCGCCAGCAGATCGTCGTGCTGCTGTCGCGCGAGCGACTCAACGTCAACGAGCTGACCGAGCGCTTTCCGATCTCGCGCCCCGCGATGTCGCACCACCTCAAGGTGCTGAGCAGCGCCGGCCTGCTGATCCAGGAACGCTGCGGGCGCGAACGCGTCTACCGCGTCGATGCCGTGCGCTGCCGCCAGTTGGCCAGTCAGCTGAAGGACTTCGTCTTTCAGTGCTGCGCCGGGACGCAGTGCTGCTGAGAAATCGCCACCCATTCACAAGGAGGAAACAGTCATGGGCCAGAACACGTTCCACGTCTCGCTCTACGTCGACGACATCCCCACCGCCGTCGAGCGCTATCGCAAGATCCTCGGCATCGAGCCGGCCAAGGTGAAGCACGATTACGCCAAGTTCGAGCTCACCGATCCGCCGGTGATCTTCTCCATCAACGCCGGCGGCACGCCCGGCACACTGTCGCATCTGGGCATCCGCTACCCCGGCAGCGGCGAGGTCGCGAGTGAGATGGTGCGCACCAAGGCCGAGGGCCTCGAGCAGTACCGGCAAGAGGGCACCACCTGCTGCTACGCCAAGGCGGACAAGTTCTGGGTCAGCGACGCCGACGGCGTGCGCTGGGAGATGTACACCGTCCTGGCCGACGCCGACGATCAGCCGACCTCGGCCGATGCCAGCCTGCGCCAGTTCCTCGGCCAGGATGCCGCGACGAGTCCCGCGCCTGCCACCAGCCGAGGCGGTTGTTGCTGATCGCGATCGGTCGGGAACTCCGCGCTGGCGGGAGGCCGAGGCTCCTGCCGAGCCGTGTCTCAATGCGCCGGAAGGCTCCGCGGGAGCGCCGCCCTCCCATCCGGACCTAGAGCGCCACGCGGCGCAGGCGCAGGGCGTTGGCGATCACCGAGACGGAGCTGAACGTCATCGCGGCGGCGGCAAGCATGGGGCTGAGCAGGATGCCGAAGACGGGGTAGAGCACGCCGGCGGCGATGGGGATGCCGACGGTGTTGTAGGCGAAGGCGAAGAAGAGGTTCTGGCGGATGTTGCGCATGGTGGCGCGGCTCAGCCGGCGCGCCTTGGCGATGCCGCGCAGGTCGCCTTTGACCAGCGTGATGTCGGCGCTCTCCATCGCGACGTCGGTGCCCGTTCCCATAGCGATGCCGACGTCGGCGCGCGCCAGCGCCGGCGCGTCGTTGACGCCGTCGCCGGCCATGGCGACGCGGCGCCCGGCGTCCTGCAAGCGGGCGACGACGCGTTCCTTGTCGGCCGGCAACACTTCGGCCTCGATGGCGTCGATGCCGAGCGCGCGCCCCACGGCTTCAGCGGTGGTGCGGTTGTCCCCGGTGAGCATGATGATCTTCAACCCGTCGGCGTGGAGGAGCGCAATCGCTTCCACGGTCGAGGGCTTGATCGGATCCGCGACGCCCAACAAGCCGGCCAACTGGCCGTCGACCGCGACGTAGACGACGGTCTGCCCGGCGCGGCGCAGTTCTTCGGCGCGTGCCGCGAGCGCGCCGGGTGCAACGCCGAGCTCGTCGAGCAGGCTCTGATTGCCGAGCGCCACATCATGCCCGTCGATGGTGCCGCGCACGCCGCGGCCGGTGGCGGACTGAAACTGCACCGCCTCGCTCAGCGCGACGTCGCGCTCGTGCGCCGCGCCGACGATCGCCGCCGCGAGCGGATGCTCACTGGCGCGTTCGAGGCTTGCCGCCAGACGTAACAACTCGGACTCGCCGCCGTCGCGGACGGCGACCAGCGCCGCCACTCGCGGCTTGCCCTCGGTCAACGTGCCGGTTTTGTCGACGACGACGGTGTCGACGCCCTCGAGCGTCTCGAGCGCCGCGGCGCTCTTGATCAGCACGCCGGCCGTGGCACCGCGGCCGGAGGCGACCATGATCGACATCGGCGTGGCCAGCCCGAGCGCGCACGGGCAGGCGATGATCAGCACGGCGACGGCGTTGACCAGCGCGTGCGCCAGCCGCGGCTCGGGTCCGACCAGCGCCCAGACCCCAAACGTCAGCACGGCGGCGGCGAGCACGGCGGGCACGAAGTACGAGGCGACGACGTCGGCCAGGCGCTGAATCGGTGCGCGGCTGCGCTGCGCCTCGCCAACCATGCGCACGATCTGCGCCAGCAGCGTGTCGCGTCCGACTCGTTCGGCGCGCATGATGAAGCTGCCGCTGCCGTTCAGCGTCCCGCCGATGGCGCGGTCGCCGGCCGCCTTGGCGACCGGGATCGGCTCGCCGGTCAACATCGATTCGTCGATCGAGCTGGCGCCTTCGACGATCGCGCCGTCGACCGGCACCTTCTCGCCCGGCCGCACGCGCAGGCGCTCGCCCACCTGGATCTGATCGAGCGGGACGTCCGCTTCGCTGCCGTCATCGCGCAGCCGGCGCGCCGTCTTCGGCGCCAGGCCGAGCAGCGACCGGATCGCATTGCCGGTGCGCTGGCGGGCGCGCAGCTCCAGCACCTGACCGAGCTGCACCAGCACGACGATCACCGCCGCCGCTTCGAAGTAGAGGGACGCCCCGCCGCCGTGGCCGTGAAGGGAGTGGGGGAGGGCGTCCGGAAACAGCGTGGCGACCGCGCTGTAGGCGTAGGCGACGCCGGTGCCGATGGCGATCAGCGTGAACATGTTCAGGTTGCCGCTCCGCAGCGAGGCCCAGCCGCGCAGAAAAAATGGCCAGCCACCCCACAGCACCACCGGCGTCGCGAGCGCCAGCTGCAGCCAGCTCGCCGCGCGCCAGCCGAGCCCGCGCTCCAACTGAGCGCCGGGGATCATTTCGGACATCGCCACCACCAGCAGCACCAGCGCCGGCCCCGCGCACAGCCGCATGCGGCGCGTCATGTCGGCGAGCTCCGGGTCGGGCCCGTCGTCGAGGCTCACCGTGCGCGGCTCCAGCGCCATGCCGCAGATCGGGCAGGCGCCGGGCCCGGCACGCACGATCTCGGGGTGCATCGGACATGTGTACTCGCCGCCGCCATCCGCGCTCATCGGAGCCGGCGGCGCGGAGACCACCGGTAGCGCCAGGCTCACCGGCGCCAGGTACTTCTCCGGATCGGCGCGAAACCGTTCGAGACAACGCAGGCCGCAAAAGAAGTAGGTCTGCCCCGCATGCTCGTGCCGGCCCGCCGCCGCCTCGGGGCGCACGCGCATGCCGCAGACGGGATCGCGCTCCGTGCCGGTCGTGTCGCCGCCAGGCGCGTGCGGAGCGGAGTTGCTGCCGGTGTGTTCGGGCGCGTTCATCAGGAGTGGCGGAACGTCTCGACTGTGCCACAGGCCCGGCCGGCACGGAAGGCGGCCACACCGCCTTGACGCCACCGCCCTCTCCTGTGAGAGTCGCAGGCCTCAGCGCGCGGCCCTTGCGCTTACGGGCCGCCGTGGTGGGGGGAACGTGAGATGATGGGCAGTGCCTTGCGCCGTGACGTGCACACGGCAAATGCGACCGGCGGCTTTTCGCAGTCGGAGCTCGCGGCGTTTCGGCGCGATGGCTTCGTCATCGTGCGCGGCCTGTGCGACCCCGCCACCGTGCAGACGCTCTCCGACTGGAGCGATGAGCTCGCCGGTCGGCCGCCGGTGCCGGGCGAGCTGATGGCGTACTTCGAAGACAGCCGGCTCGAACCGGGGCGGCGCGTGCTGTCGCGCATCGAGAACCTGGCTGACTACCACGATGGATTTCGCGACTTCGTGCACAGCGCCCCGATCGCCGGCCGCGTCGCGCAGTTGCTCGGCGACGAGCCGGTGCTGTTCAAGGAGAAGATCAATTTCAAGCTCCCCGGCGGCGGCGGCTTCGCGGCGCATCAGGATATTCAGCCCGGCTGGGATGACTACGCCAGCTACTTCATCTCGGTGATGGTGACGATCGACGCCAGCACGGTGGAGAACGGCTGCCTCGAGCTCGCCGCGGGCCAGCACCGGCGCGGCCTGCTCGGCGAGAAATGGCAGCCGTTGCAAGGCGAACAACTGCGCGGCGTCGAGTTCGTGCCGTATCCGACAGCGCCCGGCGATGTGGCGTTCTTCGATTGCTTCGCCCCGCACCGCTCGGGGCCGAACCTGACCGACACCGCGCGCCGCATTCTGTACCTGACCTACAACCGCCGCGCCGACGGCGACCACCGCGCCCGCTACTTCGCCGACAAGCGCCGCAGCTACCCGCCCGACGCAGAGCGCGAGCCGGGGCGCGAGTACCGGTTTCGCGTGTGAGCCGGATGTTGTGCGCTGCGCGGTCATTTCGTTACCCCCCATCCAAACCTTCCCCCGCAAGGGGGGAAGGCTTCGGAGCTCCAATCTCCTCCCCCTTCCGGGGAGGATCTCCGTCTCCGGCCTTCTCCCCCGCGGGGAGGATTTCCGTCTCCGGCCTTCTCCCCCGCGGGGAGGATTTCCGTCTCCGGCCTCCTCCCCCTCGACGGGGGAGGATTGAGGTGGGGGTGATTCGACGTCGCAGCGACCGTACGGAGCACGCCGCTGAGTGAGTTGGGCGAGGCTTCTGCTGGACTGTCCGGTGCGCCAGCGGGTCGGAGAAACTACTGGCGCTGGGCGCTGGCGGCGCTCGGCCTGCTCGTGCTCGGCGGTCTGGTCGCGCAGCTCGGCGACCGCGATATGCTGCGCCAGCTCGCGGCGCTGGGCTGGTGGGCGCCGTTGCTGGTGGTGCCGTATGGGCTGTTCTGCACGCTCGACGTCAAGGGTTGGCAGTGCGTGCTGCCGACCGGCATGCGGCCGTCGTTCGCCCGCTTGTACGCCATCCGTCTGGCCGGCGAGGCGGTCAACGATTTCACACCGACCGCCTCGGTCGGCGGCGAGGGCCTCAAGGCGTACTTGCTGCGCCGCGTCGGCGTGCCGGCAAACGATGCCGTGGTCTCGGTGATCGTCGCGCGGACCGCGCTCACCGC
>CAYVUV010000406.1:0-4367 GCA_964455095.1 uncultured Binatia bacterium (SeqCode) | reverse complement strand
GCCGCTATCGCTCATGTCGGCCAACAGCATCGCCTGCGCGCCGGTCGTCTTGACGTCGCTGAGCGCCGTCGCGACGCAACCGTCGAGAGCGCCGAAGTTCGGGATAGAGTGCAGTCTTTTGGCGCAAGTGCGGAAGGCCCTCAGCGCGGTGTCGAACTTCTTGCCGCCGCTTTGCACGACCGCCTCCGCACACTTGTCGCCGGCGGCGCCGTCGATCGGATCGCCGAACACGTCGCGGATGATCGCGTCCGCCGCCGCTACCACCCCCGCGGTGATCGCCGAGGCCGGCGCGGCCACCCCGAACGCGGGTAGCGGATCGCACCTGCCGCCCGTCAGGTATTCGGCCGCCAGCTTCGCGCCCTGATCGGTGGCCTTCGCGCTCGTCGCGGCCACACAGGGCTCGATACTGCTGCCGGTACCGCTCTTGACGCATTTCCGATTGGCCTTCTGCTCCTGGTTGCCGATGTTGCGCCCGCGTCTGTTGGCGGTATCGCTGCACCTTCTTTCGTCGTTGCTCAGCTGCGCGAACGCGCTTGATACGACGAGCAGGGCCGCTGCCGACATACCGGCGGCGATAACGTGGCGAAGTTTCCCGTCGTTCAACATTGGGACTCCTTTGGTCAGTTGGACCGATGTTGCTGCGTCTCCCAACCCCAGGGGCGTGAAAGCCTCACGCACAGAGTGAAGTCACTCGAATCCGAGCACGACCGTCTGCACGTTGTCGCCAATGGTTCTCGCATCGAGCGACGGTCTGGCGCCTGCCAGTGCGCCGCCTCCGAAGCGAGCCGCATCGGCCTCGAGGGCTTCGCAGTCGAAGGCGGTTCCAGCTGCGGCCGCCTCGATGGTAAGCCCGGGGGAATTGAGCGCGTCGATCACCGCGCCACTCGCCATGCCGGTCGTCAGGACCAGGTCCTGTGGCGCCGCAACGTCTGCATCGTCGTCCGTGCACGGCAGGCAGTCCGGACCGTAGTCGGGGAAGCGACAGATGCCGTTCGGAAAGCGCCTCGACGTGCACACGCCGCCGTCTTGCAGAATGCTGACGCTCACCCGGCTGTCGATCAGTCCGGCACCGCGTGCGCCCGTGCCGCCGGCGAGTTCGAGCACGCGCGGGCTGTTGCACACTCCCGGGTGAATGCTCTGCGGCGCGCGGCACTCCGCGCCGGTGCCCTCACGACAAGCCGCCGAGCTCTCGCCACTGGGGCCCACTACCCGGTCGTTGCACTCCGGATCGTCCGCCAGCTGTTCTCCGCCGCCGTTCCCCGCACTCCCGGGCGTCGTGTTGTGATCCTGAACCAGGCGGTAGTCGACGGGGCGCTCGAACCCGTTCGGTCCACATCCCAGGAATCCGGCTCCCATGTTGCCTGAGCCAAAGGACGGTGTCGCGGCGCCGCGCAGACACAGACACACCAGGCCGGTAACGGTCGCCGGGGCGATGTGGAACTCGTCCGCCTTCAATACGACGGGGATCTCGCCGGGCTTCGACACAATCTCCCCATCCGGGCTGCGGACTTCGACGTCACGCGCTGTTCCGGTGATGACCGTGGACGCCCCGGCGAGCGGGACCGCGACTGGAAAGGCGTTGAGCTCAATGAAGGTTTCCGATCTCGCCGGGTCCAACGTCGCGAAACGGACCTGTTCGAGTGTGCAGTTGGTGGCGCAACCGTCGCCGCCAAAAGAGTTGCCGTCGTCGCACGCTTCCCCCTCGTCGAGACCGCCGTCGCCACAGGCGGGCGTTACTGCGCCGTCCCTGCTGCGACAAGAGAGCTTGGTCCGCGCCAGATCGGCCCGGCAGTCGGCCAGAGGGAAGAGCAGGCTCCCGCAGCCGGCCCCGCCCAGTACGATCGTCGCGCGCAACGGTCCGACGATCGGCGCCACGACAGAACGCTTGGTCCGAAGGCGGACGGTCGTCTGCTGCGGAGCGGGGCGCCGGCTGCGCAGACTGACAACCCGCAATCCATTGGCCGAAGCCGGCGTACAAAGCGGCGGATCGATGGCGTCCGACACGTTGCGATAGACGCGCATTGCGCCGGGGTGGTGCGTACTCCAGCCATCGCGCGTGGCATCACAGCCGCCGCCGACGCCGCCCGGTGGCACTGGATGAGTCTGGTCGCTCAGGTCGAATACCGCCGTGCCGCCGGCGCCGAGATCCTCGATGACGACCTGGAATCGATCGCGGAGCGGATCAAAGGTTGCGGCGGTAGGCAGCGTGAAATCGGCTTGCAGGTTGATCTCTTCGTCGCCGGCCGGCGGTCCGAGGTGCTTCACCACCAGACGCCCTCGCGCCGCTGGCACTGAATCGGAACACGTGATTGCGTGTACCGCGTCGCCTGCGACCGAGACGACCGCGGCAAGCGCAACGGCCATGGCAAGTCGTGTCGCCGGTCCGAAGGTTACCCTGGAGTCACGTTTCGTTCTGACTTTGCGTGCTGTCATGACATCGATTCCCCTTCTGTCGAAAGCAAAGGAGCGAAAACCTGTCCGCGCCTGCTCGTCGACCGCAGTTTGCCGCTTGGACAAAGCTCTGATCGTGCCAGCGGCCGTCGCTCTTCGTAGCCGGGTCGCCGAAGCACCGAGCGCTGGGAGCGCCGGGACAAGGCGACACCGCGTGACAGCTCAGCTTTTCGTCTGTTGTCGTGAAACTGTGCCCGTCAGCGGCGCATCAGCAGCTCTCGCCCTGGTGGCAGGAATCGCAGTCCTCTTTGACGTCGCTCGCGTCCCTGCCGTTGTGGCAGACCCCGCACTGGCGGCCGGCATCCATCTCCTCGTGCGTAATGCGCCCGGCCGGCCGCAGGATCGCGAAGTGTTCGGGGTGGCAGGCGAGGCAGCGGTTGTCGAGAAACACCGCGTGCGTGGCGTGACTGAAGACCACCGGCCCCGGTGACGACTCCGCGCCGCGGTACGTCACGTCGGCTGGCAGCTTGAGCTCGTCCACCGCCAGCGCAGCGACCGCCAGGGCCACCGCCAGCAGAACGACTGGAAAACCCCGTTGCCGAATCGACCGATCCATTGCCGGATACCTTGCCCTCGAGAAGGGCAAGAAGCCGGCCAAGCCAATGCGCTTCCCAGGCGAGCAAACCGACGGGGGCGCGTTCTCCCGAGTCGGGAGGTGGTTCAGGGGGTTTTCGCGAAACTGGGAAGCCGTGCCGGGTGATTTACTGGCAGTCAACCGTCAGCAGCCAATTCAAATCGCCCCAGTTGCTGCCGTAGAAGAATGCCGCACCCTGCAATGTGATGGCAGAGCTGTTGCTGCCCGCCAGCAGCTCGCAATCGGTTGGCGCGCCCACTAGATGGGCGCCCCCCGGCGGAAATTCGGAGCCGCCGTTGTTGCCGTTGTGGATAATCGCCGTTGCGGATTGTGTGCTCAGCGGAGCGCAGTTGTCGCCATAGTCGACACTGACGTCGGCGCCGTCGCAGATCATGCCGTTACCCGGGTTGGGTTCGTAGGTCAGGTTGAATGCCAGCTGGCACTGCAGCGTCCCGGCCGGACTGGGGCCGCCCACCGCGCTGTCGATGCAGGTGCAATCGCAGACATTGCCGAGACCGACGCCGTCGGGACCGTCGCAAGAGCCCTGGCCCAGGCCGCGGCAAGCGGCGTCCGTCAGGCAGGCACTGTTGGCTCCGCCGTTGCAGAAGCCCTCGCAGCCCGAGCCGAAGACGTTCGAGGCGCCGCCACAGAACGCCTGGCATGAGGTGAGACAGGTCGCCTGGCTCGCGCAGACCCCGATGTTGCGTGTGCCCTCGATGTCGACGCCGAGCACATTGCCGCCGTTGCAGTCGATCTCACCGACCGGGCAGAGGCCCGCGATTGCCGGCTTGACACAATAGAAGAACAGGCCAGCGAAGTTGAGGCCGGCGAATCCCGGTGCCTGCACCTCGCAGCTGCAGGTCGCCTTGCCGTCGGGGCCGGTGGTGCCGCAGTCGATGTCGATCGCGCCCGTGGCGGGCAGCGGCGGCAGCGGGAGGGCGCCCTTGATGTTGATCTGGCTGGCGCCCCCTACCGTGCACTTGTGCGTGCCGACGTTGATCGCCGGAAACGGCCCGCACGAGAAATCGGCCAGGCCGTTGTCGAGCAGCTCGCAATCGGCGTCGCCGCCGGTGATGGCGTTCATCGCCATGCAGGCGCGGCAGTCGACGATGTCGCCTGCGCAGACGGCGAAGGCAGCCGCGGTGAGCGCACCCGCGCATTGGCCGTCGTCGGCGCCAGCAACCGGAAACGCCGGGCACGTGCCGCTATCGCTCATGTCGGCCAACAGCATCGCCTGCGCGCCGGTCGTCTTGACGTCGCTGAGCGCCGTCGCGACGCAACCGTCGAGAGCGCCGAAGTTCGGGATAGAGTGCAGTCTTTTGGCGCAAGTGCGGAAGGCCCT
>CAYVUV010000405.1:0-8611 GCA_964455095.1 uncultured Binatia bacterium (SeqCode) | reverse complement strand
TACAGCGTGCGGCGGAAGAGCACCGTGGCAGCGGCCATCGACACGACGGTGAAGCCGATCAGGATGAAGATGTCGGGCGCGATCGCGGCCAGCCCGGTGTTCTTCAACACCAGCTCCTTAAAGCCGTGCACGGCGTAGGTGAAGGGATCGACGACGGCAAGGGCCTGCATCCACGGCGGGAAGGCGTTGACCGGGTACACCGCGCCGCTCGGGTAGAAGAGCACCGTCATGAGCACGCCGTACACGGCGCGCGGGATGAGCGGATCGCTGACGCGCACCATCATCAGGAACATCATGCTGATCAGCGCCAGCGAGGTGGTGATGACCAGCAGGAACAGGCGCAGCAGGCGCAGCGGGTTGAGCGGATCGGGAATGCCGGCGATGAGCGAGCCGACGGTGATCAGCACCGTGCCGGCGACCACCGCCTTGGCGGCGCCGGCCAGGGTGAAGCCGAGGATGAGCTCGATCTTGCGGATCGGCGTCACCAGGTAGCCCTCGTGCAGACCGCGCGCCCTGTCGTCGATGAAGATGATGCCGCCGCCGATCATCGCCGAGACGAAGATCGCCAACACGATGCTGCCCGGCAGCAGGTACTGGACGTACGGCACGTAGGGATAGATTTCGACCACCGACAGCGTCGCCGCGCTCGAGGTGCGCGGTGGCGGCGACGGCTGGTTGTAGGCGCCGAGCAGCGCGCCGAGCGTACCTTCGAGCGTGGCGGCGGCGAACTGGTCGGCGTTGTCCTCGATCAAGGCCAGGCGCGGGTTGTCGCCGGCGAGCATCTTGCGCGAGAAGTGCGGCGGGATGTGCAGCACGCCGCTGATCTTGCCGTTGTGCAGGTCCTGCAGCGCCGCCGCCTGGTCGGTGTAGGCGATGGGGTTGAAGGTGCGGGCGTTGGCGGCGACCGCCTGGAACATCTCCTTCAGCTTCACCGCCGGCACGCCGTGATCCTGGTCGACGACGCCAACGTCGAGGTGTTTGATCCGGCCGCCGAAGGCGTGGCCGAGGATGACCAGCTGGATCAGCGGCATGATCATCGACACCACGACCAGGGTCGGGCTGCGGCGGAAGCGGCGCAGGTCGCGTTCGATGATGGCCCAGATGCGATGCATGCGGTGCGCCGCTCAGCGGTTGTACATGAACTCGGTGTTGAGCTTCACCGCCGTCTGCAGGGCGTCGCGCAGCTGATGCCCGGTGTAGTGCACGAACACGTCGTCGAGCGTCGTGCTCTGCACCGACAGCGACGCCACCGCCACGCCGGCGTCGCGCGCGGCCTGCATGAGCTCGACGGTGGTGCGCGGCCCGTTGTTCGACGCGATGCGGAAGACGTGGTCGTCGGCGCGCACCTCCGCGACGTCCGGCAGCGCCTGCAACGTCTCGGCCCAGCCCGGCGGCACCACGTCGAAGCTGACCTCGAGAATGTTCTTGCCGGGGATCGAGGCCTTCAGCTTCAGCGGCGAGTCGAGCGCGACCAGCTTGCCGTGGTCGACGATGGCGATGCGGTCGCAGAGCTTGTCGGCCTCGTCCATGTAGTGCGTCGTCACCAGGATCGTCAGGTCGCGCTCGCGCTTGAGTCGCGTCAGCATCTCCCACACCGCCACGCGCGACACCGGATCGAGGCCGGTGGTCGGTTCGTCGAGAAAGAAGATGCGCGGCGCGTGCACCAGGCCGCGCGCGATCTCCAGGCGGCGCCGCATGCCGCCGGAAAAATTCTTCACCGGCTTGTCGGCCCACTGGGTGAGGTCCACCGCCTCCAGCAGCTCGGCAATCACCGCGCGCCGCCGCTCGCGCGGCAGGCCGTACAGTTTGGCGAAGATGCTCATGTTCTCCTCGGCGCTCAAGTCGAGGTCCGAGGTCATCGCCTGGGGAATGACGCCGATGCAGGCGCGCACGTCGTTGGGCGCCCGCACGACGTCGAAGCCGTTGATGCGCGCGGTACCGCTGGTCGGCGGCACGAGCGTGGTGAGCATGCGGATGAGCGTCGACTTGCCGGCGCCGTTCGGACCGAGCAGACCGAACACCTCGCCGTGCTCGACCGTGAAGCTGAGGCCGTCGACGGCGCGGAACTCGCCAAACGACTTGCACAGATTGTCGACTTCGATGTCGTTCATGGGCGGCCGGGGCTGCCGATGGCTCAGGCGCCGCGTGGACCGACCGGCAGCAGGACGTAGGCCGTCATGCCGACGGCAAGGCTGCGGTCGGCGTTGTCGCAGCGCAGGCGGATCTCGAAGGTCTTGATGTCGCGCTTGGTGCGGCTGACGTCGCGCTGGGTGGCATACTCGGCGTCGGCGCGGCGGTAGAATACGGCACACGACCGCTCGGCGCCGGACGGCAGGCGCACGGGCAGCACGTCGCCGAGATGCACCTGATCGATGTAGCTCTCTTCGACGTCGGCCCGCACCCACAGGTTGTCGGGATCGATCAGCGTGAGCACCGCCTGGCCCGGCGCCACCACCTCGCCCGGTCGCGCGGCGCGCACGTCGACTAGGCCGTCGATCGGGGCCTGCAACTCGGTGAAGCCGAGGTGCACCTGCGCCTTCTCCTTCTGCGCCCCCACGGCGGCCAGCTGATGCACGGTGGCATCGCGCGTCGCGCGCTGCGCCGCCACCTGGTCGGCGTTCTGCTTCGCCAGCGCAATCGCCACCTCGGCCGCCTGCTGCTGCTGGCGCAGCGCCGCGACGTGGGCGCGGCTGGCGCTGTGGGCCGTGCGCGCCTGGTCGTAGGCCTGCGCCGACTCGATGCCACGCCGGTAGAGGGACTCCTCGCGCTCGGCGGTCAGGCGCGCGATCTCCAGATCGGCTTCGCCCTGCGCCACCTGCGCCTCGGCCGCGGCGAGATTGGCCTCCGCCTGAGCCACCTGGTTTTCGGTCTGCGCGCCCTCGTAGCGCAGCGCCGCCTCCGCCTGCGCCACCTGTGAAGCCGACTGGCGCTCGCTGTCGGCGTAGTAGGCGACGTCGGCCTGCCACTCCTGGGCCTGAATGCGCGCCAGCAGTTGCCCGCGCCGCACCGCGTCGCCCTCCGCCACCAGCACGTCCTCCAAGCGGCCCTGCACCTGCGGGCTGACGATCACGTCGTCGGTGGTGACGATGCCGGTGAGGACCAGCTCGCGCGCGCGCCGCGCCACGACAGAGTAGTAGAGCCCGCCGGCGAGAGCGGCGGCGGCGATCAACAGTGGGAGACGTCGGGTCATAGCGGCGGCGAGTCGGGGTCCAGGAACAGCCCGTGGCGGATGAAGTCGAGGACTTCCTGTTTGCGGCGGGCGAGCGTCGCGCGGTGGTAGGCGTTGGCGTGACCGAGGAGGCGCAGCACCGGCGCGGCGGAGAAGTAGAAGACGATGACGCTGACGACGGAGATGGCGGCGTGGCGCGCGTCGACGCGGCGAAACTCGCCGGCGCGGATGCCGCGCCGCAGCAGTTTGTTCAACGCCGCGGTGCGCGGCACGAAGTACTTGCGCACCAGGCGCTCGAGCGGTTGGCTGCCGGCGGTCATGAGCTGCAGGTAGAGCGCGGCGTAGCGCTGCCGCGCGCTGATGAAGTCGAAATAGAGGCTGACGTAGCGCAACAGCACCGTGCCCGCCGGCTCCGGCGCGGCCAGAATGGCCATGGCGCGGCGGTTGAACTCACGGAAATGGTCCTCGACCACCGCCTCGTACAACCCGTCCTTGCCGGTGAAGTAGTAATAGAGCAGCGCCTTGTTCACGCCGGCCGTCGCGGCGATGTCGTCGGTGCGCGCGCCGGCCAATCCCGCCTTCGCGAACACCTGTTCGGCCGCGGCCAGAATGGCGGCCCGCGTCTCGCCGCTGCGTGCCTGGCGGCGTCGGGGCACCTGTGCGAGATCCCGCTCCATCAAAGTTAACCAGCTGGTTAGTTACCAGACTCGCCGTGGGATTCAAGTCTCCGCCAGGACGGCGCGAGATGAAATCGGGCGCCACCTTGCGGCGGCGGGTGGCTTGGTGCAGGGAGAGGAAATGGACGCGTTCTTCACCAACCTCGGCCGCACGGTTCTGGAGCGGTGGAAGCGGGAAAACTTCGCGCTGGAGAAGTTCCCCGCCCTCGCGCAGACGGCCCTGGACGAGCGGCCGCCGGTGGCGCATGTGGATCTGTCGGCGTTCCTGCGCGAATTCCTGCTGAACGATGAGCAGGCCTTCCAGACGCGATCCGGGTTCGGCCAGCCGGAGCTGGTGGTCTACCATCACGCCCGATTCTACATCCAGGTCTTGTTCTGGCTGGACGGGACGACCGACATTCACCAGCACGAATTCTCCGGGGCGTTTCACGTGCTGGCGGGGTCGAGCATCCACGCCCACTTCGCGCTCGCGCAGGCGCGGGCGATCTCGGCGCACCTCCAGCTGGGCGATGTGCAGCTGCGGAAGATCGAGCTGCTGGAGACGGGGCGTACCGTCCCGATCATCTCGGGCCCGGGCGGCATCCACTCGCTGTTTCACCTCGAGACGCCGTCGGTCACGGTGGTCGTGCGGACCCACAACGATCCCGGCACCGGACCGCAATTCAACTACCTGTCACCGCACGTGGCGTTCGATCCGCTCGCGCGCGATGCCCTCACCGCCCGCCGCGAGCAGATTCTCGACGCGCTGGCGCAGATCGAAGATCCCGGCTACCCGCAGCTGGTGCGGGACATGATCGCGGACTCGGATTTCGAGCACGGCTTCGGCGTCCTGCGAGACTGCCAGGGCCATCTCCGCAGTCTCGGCGAGTGGGAAGCAGCGCTGGCGGTGTTTCAGGACAAGCACGGCGGGCTGGCCGCCGGCGTCGCCGCCACGCTTGAGGAGATCGAGCGCCGCGCGGTCATCGTCGGGCTGCGCAGCACCATCACCGAGCCGGAGCATCGGTTCTTTCTGGCGCTGCTGCTGAATGTCCCGACGCGCGCCGATCTGCTGACGCTGGTGGCGCAGCGCTTCCCGGAAGAGGCCCCGGTGGAGACCGTCGTGCGCTGGGCGGCAGAGCTGCTGGAGATGTCGGACTTCGGCGTCGAGATCCTCGACGCCCAGTTCCCCCTGACGCTCGCCATCGCGCCCGAAGCGCAGCCGGAGCTTTTCGTGGCGGCCCTGCGGCACTTTCTCAAAGGCGGCCGGCAGGCGCCTGCCCCTTTGCGCTCGCTCGCCGCAGCCGAGCTCGAGCAATTGCGCGCCGCCTTCGCCGAATCGAGCCTCGGTCTCCTCCTGCGCGAGTAGCCCGGAGGTGCGAACTGGGCAGGGCGCCAGGCCCGCCTACCAGAGCGAACCGACCAGGAAGTCGTACTGCTTCGCGGGCAGGAACGGTTCCCACCCGGCTCCGGGAGCGAAGGTCAGTTCTCCGAACACGACGCGCGCATCATTCGGGCTGTACAAATCGACCCGGACGAACTCCGAGTCGACGGCCAGACATTCGGCAACCTCGATCATCTGGTCGAGCATCTTTGGCCGCTCGAGCCCTGGCCCTTCGGGGTAGAACGTGCGCCAGGGTTGTCTGACCCAGTGACGATCGAAGACGCTGCGCGTGTGGGAGCCGAAGCGCGAGCAGTCGACCTGAACGAAGTGCGCGCGCCCGTGAAAGACCCAGAATTTGAAGTCCAGGGGAACACCGTGTGGGCGATCCGCGAGATACTCTTCGACGAGGATGCGTGGCCGAATGGCGGCGTACCAGGCTTCGTGAGTGTCCGCCCCGTAGCGCATCGCCAGCCAGCGCCGGCACTGCGCCCTGAGAGCTTCCTCGTCCGCGGCACGGGCGTCGGTGACGATCGCGTTCCATCCCGATCCATGGTTGGCCTTCAGAACGAAGCGCTCCGGTAATGCGGCGAGCGCAATCTCGCTCGGATCGTCGGTGGCGAGGTACAGCTCCGTCAGCTGCACGCTGGGCGCGAGCCGCTGGACGTGGCCGCGAACCAGGAACTTGTCGGCGTATTCAGTCCATACAGCGGGAGCCGCAGACAATTTGCGCCGGACGACCTTTTCGTTGAAGGACCGCGGCCACAGCAGATTCGGAAAGTACCCGAGCGCATCGTACATCGCCAGGGTTTCACCGCGATCGCCCATCAGGGCGGCAGTTCGGTCGATGAGTTTTCGGCCGACGTGGCGGAGGGCGCGTGGAACCGGACGTCTCATCGCGAATCGCCTCGCGGCCCGTTTGGCGGCGGCGCTTGACGGAACACCGCGCGGGACTGAAGGACGGGCGTTCAGCTCACGCGTGCGGCGGGTCGCGATGCGCAGTCGGCCGGCGGCGCAGCCGCCGCCATCCGAGCGCGGCGAGCGCGCCGCCCAGCACCAACAACAGGCCATGCGACGCCGCGGGCACCGGCGCGAGCGCGCGGGCAAGCGCGAAGCGCTGCCCGAATATGCCGAAGTCGGATCCGTCCTGGTCTTGGCTATCCCACAGGATGACGAACTGGTTCGCCGTGCCGGCTATGACCGCATCGGCCTGGACGTTCGGCGTGAAGCTGTTGACCTGGAATTCACTGCCGAGCTTCGCCCCGCTCGCTGCGAAGCGTTGCCCGAAGACGCCGAGCGAGGAGCCGTCCTGCTGAAAGCTATCCCACGCGACGACGAAACGACCACCATTCTCCCTGAATATCGCCGGGCCGCCCTGAGCATTGGGGGTGTACGTATTGACCTGGAACTCGCCGCCCAGCGGGTCGCCATCGTTGGCGAAGCGTTGGGCGAATATGCCCGATTGGGATTGGTCCTGGTTCGCGCTCTGCCACGCCACCACGAAGTTCCCCACCGCGTCGCTGGCAACCGACGCAGCGACCTGGGTGCCGGTGAAGTAGGTGTTGATCTGGAACTCGGTCCCGAGCGGCGCGCCGCCACTGGCAAAGCGCTGGCCGAAGATTCCGTAGCTCTGCCCGTCCTGCGAGAAGCTCTGCCAGGCGACCACGAAGTTGCCCATCATGTCCGTCGCCAACGACGGATAGTTCTGGTTGCCGACGGTAAACGAGTTGACCATGAACTCGCTGCCGAGCGCGAGACCGCTGCTGGCGAAGCGTTGCCCGAAGATACCGACATCGTCGCCGTCTTGCAGGTCGGAGCTCCACACCACCACGAAGTCGCCCGCGCTGTTGCGCGCCACCACCGGACGCTCCTGGTACCCGATGGTGTAGGAATTGACCATGAACTCGCTGCCCAAGCGGGCGCCGCCGCTGCCGAAGCGCTGGCCGAAGACGCCGGAATCGTCGCCGTCCTGGTCATCCGCCGCCCACACCGCGACGAAGCTCCCCACAGCGTCGCTCGCGACAGATGGACTGAACTGGTCGCCCACGGTGGAGGTGGGGACCTGAAACTCGCTGCCCAGGCGCGTGCCGCCGCTGGCAAAACGCTGCCCGAACGCGCCGGCACCGTCGCCGTCCTGGTCGATGCTCTCCCAAACGGCGACGAAGTTACCCGCGGCATCGCCCGCCACGGACGGAAGTACCTGAGTAAACGTCGTGTAGGAATTGACTTGAAACTCGGCGCCAGCCGGCACGGTATCCACGGCTGAGAGAACTGCCGGCAGCGTCGAAACCAAAGCCGCGGTCAGAGCTGCCCAGATGTCGCGCCTACCCATCGTCTTCTTCCCTCCAGCCGACCGCGCCTTCGTCGCACAATCCCCGGCGCCTAGTCAAAGGAGAATCCAGAGTTTTTCAGCTAAGTTACCTCTTGCCGGGCCGAACTTGCATGCGTTCCTGCATGTCCTGCGGAACGCCGTAGGGCATCTCGCGTTCGCGAAGGAGCGCTTCGCCGCGCGGCAGGTTCCTCGTGTCTCGCAGGAGCGCCTTGTCGATCCGGTTCGTCCCGGCGGAATTGGCAACGATCTCTCTGGCGAGCGCGGCGACGATGTCGTCCAGCTCGCCCGCGGCGCAGGATCGATCCACCAGACCAATCGCGGCGGCTTCTTTGCCGCTGATGCGACGGCTGGTGAACATCAGCTCCTTGGCGCGGCTGTATCCGACCCGTTCGGGCAAGCGGACCGACATTCCCCAGATCGGGGCCAGGCCCCATTGGCCGTGCGTGTCGCCGAGTTTCGCGTCTTCGGCGGCGATGAGGAGATCGCAGCCCAACGCGAGCTCGAGCCCACCGGTGAAACAATGACCGCGAATCACCGCCAGGGTGGGTTGGGGAAGGTTCTCCAGGGCATCGATGGTCTCGGATTCGAAGTGTTTGCTGGGCGCTCGATGCGCTTCGCCGATGGCGGTCAGATCGTGCCCGGCACAGAAGGAACGTCCGGCCCCCGTCAGCACCACGCACCTGACGGCTTCGTCGCTGGCGATCGCGCTGAGATGTGCGCGCAGATCGACCATCAGGGCCGGGGTGATGGCATTGAGTTTTTCAGGCCGGTTGAGGGTCAGGGTAGCGATGCCGGCAGCGTCATCTCTCATCACCAACATGGGTGGCTTCTCCTTGTCTGCGGATGTTCTGGTAGTGCATTTCGCATTTCCAGTAACGTATCGCACGAGGGTTCCTTCTCCCGATGAGGCTGTCGATTTTCTCGAGGGCGAATCTCCTCCGGTCCCCCTCCTTTCCAAGGAGGGGTTACCCATTGGAAGGCTGGTTGCAACTGAGCACACGGCTCCGTTGGCGGCATAGCCGCGTCTTTTGTTTAATCGCCATCCTTTTTTCACGCCCGCACTGCTGATGCGACTC